>NZ_CP126257.1:2703148-3006296 GCF_003234175.2 Curtobacterium sp. MCSS17_007 | reverse complement strand
CGAGGAGTGGGGCGCCGAACTCGCCGCGCAGATCCGCCCGTGGTCGCCCGACCTGCTCGTGCTCTCCGGCCTCATGCGCCTGCTGCCGCACGCCGTGGTCTCCGAGTTCGCCCCCGCGATCATCAACACGCACCCGGCGTACCTGCCGGAGTTCCCCGGGGCGCACGGCGTCCGTGACGCCCTGGCCGCCGGCGTCGAGCAGACCGGCGCGAGCGTCATCCAGGTCGACGACGGCGTGGACACCGGCCCGATCCTGGCGCAGGAGCGCGTCCCGGTGCTGCCGGGTGACACCGAGTCGACGTTGCACGACCGCATCAAGCCGGTCGAGCGCCGCCTGCTCATCCAGACCATCCTCGACATCGCCAACGGCACCACCGACCTGAAGGGCACCCCGAGCGCATGAGCGTGCACGCCGCCGACCCCAGCCTCTACCGCCACCGCGACGTCGTCCCCGTGCGGCGCGCGCTCATCTCGGTGAGTGACAAGTCCGGCCTGCTCGAGCTCGCCGGCGCCCTCGCCGACGCCGGCGTCGAGTTGGTGTCGACGGGCAGCACGGCGCAGACGATCCGCGTCGCCGGGTACGCCGTCACCGACGTGTCGAGCGTCACCGGGTTCCCCGAGTCGCTCGACGGCCGCGTGAAGACGCTGCACCCGGCGGTGCACGCGGGGCTCCTCGCCGACCTGCGGCTGGAGTCGCACGAGCAGCAGCTCGCCGACCTCGGCATCGCGCCGTTCGAGCTCGTCGTCGTGAACCTGTACCCGTTCGTCGAGACCGTCGCCTCGGGTGCTGATACCGCGACCGTGGTCGAGAACGTCGACATCGGTGGACCCGCCATGGTCCGCGCGTCGGCGAAGAACCACCCGAACGTGGCGATCGTCGTGTCGCCGTCCTCGTACGCCGAGGTCGTCGAGGCCGTCCGCGCCGGGGGCACCACGCTCGAGCTCCGGAAGCGCCTCGCCGCACAGGCCTTCGCGCACACCGCGTCCTACGACGCCGCCGTCGCGTCGTACTTCGCGACCGACGTCGTCGCGCCGGACACGGCCTCCGTCGCCGAGCAGGCCGCCGCACCGACCGTCGCCGGCGACCTCGAGACGCCGGGCGCCTTCGACGAGACGCTCCGCGTCGAGGCCGACCTGACGGCGACGCTCCGCTACGGCGAGAACGCGCACCAGGCCGCCGCGCTCTACACGACCGCCGGTGGGGCGGGCATCGCGCAGGCGACGCAGCTGCACGGCAAGGAGATGTCGTACAACAACTACGTCGACGCCGACGCCGCCGTCCGGGCCGCGTACGACTTCGACACCCCGGCCGTCGCGATCATCAAGCACGCCAACCCGTGCGGCATCGCCATCGCCCCGGCCGACGCGGTCGACCCGATCGCCTCGGCGCACGCCGCCGCGCACGCCTGCGACCCGTTGTCGGCCTTCGGCGGGGTCATCGCGGCGAACCGTCCGGTCACGAAGCAGATGGCCGAGACCGTCCGCGACATCTTCACCGAGGTCGTCGTGGCCCCGGCCTTCGACCCCGAAGCGCTCGAGATCCTCTCGCAGAAGAAGAACATCCGGCTCCTCACGCTGCCGGCGGACTTCGCGCTCGCGACGCGGGAGGTCAAGCAGGTCTCCGGCGGTTTCCTGGTGCAGGACGCGGACCGCTTCACCGCCTTCGACCAGTCCACCTGGACCCTGGTGTCCGGCGAGCCGGCGGACGACGCGACCCTCACCGACCTCGCGTTCGCGTGGAAGGCCAGCCGTGCCGTGAAGTCGAACGGCATCCTGCTCGCCGACCAGGGCGCGAGCGTCGGCGTCGGGATGGGTCAGGTCAACCGGGTGGACTCCTGCCACCTGGCGGTGGACCGCGCCGGGGAGCGGGCCGCAGGAGCCGTCGCAGCGAGTGACGCGTTCTTCCCGTTCGCCGACGGTCTGCAGGTCCTGCTCGACGCCGGGGTCCGTGCCGTCGCACAACCGGGCGGCAGCGTCCGCGACGACGAGGTCGTCGCCGCGGCGCAGGCGGCCGGCGTGACCATGTACTTCACGGGCGAGCGGCACTTCTTCCACTGAGACCTGCTCAGATCGACGGCGTCCAACAACGTCCGGGGCATTGCGCCGCTCCAGCGAGCGTGAATAGTCTGTAAGGCTCCGCACGGGTACGGACGACCACGACCGGACCGGCCGTGCCCGCGGACACAACGGTGACGAAGACGACGACTGGAGTGACGATGGACGCGACGACCGGAACAGTGGCGACGGCTGCCCGGACGGGTCTCGTGTCCCTCGTGGGGACCACTCCCGCTCCGCGGTCCCGGACCCGGACGGCACTGCCGCTCCGGTACCCGGGCGCGGCCGCCGTCTAGCCAGGCCCCTCCCACGGCCCCGCGTCCGACGACACCGTCGGCGAGCGCGGACCACCTGCTGAGAACCCGGGGACCCGTGTCCCCGGTGCCCTCCGGCCCGGTCGACGTCACGCGAGTGACGGCGACGGCGCGCGACCACGCGCCCGGCCGACGACCACCGCACTGCCACACCGCGCCTCCCGGCCGGACCGCCACCCGACGACGTGACCCGTCGACGGGACCGGCGACCCGACCGGGTGGATGCGGCACGACGCACGAGGACGCAACCGCATGTCCACACCGCCCGACCAGGCGCTCCCGTCCACCGACCGACCCTCGACCCTGCGCGCCATCGGCCGCATCTGGCCCTACGTCAAGCCGTACCGCTGGCGGCTGCTCGGCGGCATGGCCGCGGCGATGGGCGCCTCGCTCGTCGCCCTGGCGATCCCCTACGTGCTGCAGTGGCTCGTCGACGGCCCGCTGTCGTCGCGCGACGCAGCACTCATCTGGCCCGCGGGCCTCGGCGTGCTCGCACTCGGCGCCCTCGAGGCCTTCTTCATCGCGTCCCGCCGACGGCTCGTGATGCGCCCGTCGACGCGCATCGAGACGAGCATGCGCAACGCGCTGTACGCCAAGCTGCAGGACCTGCCCGTCGCGTTCCACGACCGTTGGGAGTCCGGGCAGCTGCTCTCCCGTTCGGTCTCCGACCTGTCGCTGATCCGCCGCTGGCTGGCGTTCGGCGTCGTGCTGCTGGTCGTGAACATCGTCACGATCGCCGTCGGCTTCGTCGTGCTCTTCACCTTCGGCTGGCTGCTCGGTCTGATCTTCCTGGTGGCGTCGATCCCGCTGTGGATCAACGGCTTGCTGTTCGAGCGGAAGTACTCCGTCGTCGCGCGCCGCAGCCAGGACCAGGTCGGTGACCTCGCCACGAGCGTCGAGCAGTCGGTGCACGGCATCCGCGTGCTCAAGGCGTTCGGCCGCGGCCGCTACAAGCTCGACGAGTTCAGCGAGCAGGCCGAGGCGCTCCGCGGCACCGAGATCGAGAAGGCGAAGGCCATCGCGAGCATCTGGCTGTGGCTGCTGCTCGTGCCGGACGTCGCGTTCGCGCTGTGCCTGCTCGCCGGCATCTGGCTGGCGTCGCAGGGCGAGCTGACGGTCGGCCAGCTGTTCGCGTTCTTCGCGACGGCGACCGTGCTGCGGTTCCCGATCGAGTCGATCGGGTTCTTCCTGTCGATGACGTTCGACACCCGCACCGCGGTCGACCGGTTCTTCGAGGTCATGGACTCCGAGAACACGATCCAGGACCCTGCCTCGCCGGGGACCATCGCCGAGCCGCACGGCGCGCTGTCCTTCAACGCCGTGCACTTCCGGTACCAGGACGCGACGGACGAGTACCCCGACCTGGTCGACGGCGTGGAGCTGGAGCTGCACCCGGGCGAGACCATGGCGCTCGTCGGCCTGACCGGCAGCGGCAAGACCACGCTGCTGTCGCTCGTGCCGCGGCTCTACGACGTCACCGGCGGGTCGATCACGATCGACGGTGTCGACGTCCGCGACCTGACGCGCGCGGAGCTCCGTCGGCACGTCGGCGTCGCGTTCGAGGACGCGACGCTGTTCTCGACCAGCGTCCGGGAGAACGTGCTGCTCGGCCGACCCGACCTCGAGGGCGCCGAGGCCGAGCGGATCATGCGCGAGGCGCTCGACATCGCACAGGCCTCGTTCGTCGACGACCTGCCCGAGGGCGTCGACACCCGCGTCGGCGAGGAAGGGCTGTCGCTCTCCGGTGGCCAGCGGCAGCGTCTGGCGCTCGCCCGCGCGATCGCCGCACGGCCGTCGGTCCTGGTGCTCGACGACCCGCTGTCGGCGCTCGACGTCGACACCGAGGCTCGGGTCGAGGCCGGGCTGCGCCGCGTCCTGGCGGACACCACGTCGCTCATCGTCGCCCACCGGCCCTCGACCGTGACGCTCGCCGACCGCGTGGCGCTCATGGAGGGCGGCCGGATCACCGCCGTCGGCACCCACTCGGAGCTGATGGCCACCAACGAGCACTACCGCTATGTCATCTCCTCGCTCGACGAGGACGACGCACCCGCCCGAGAGGAGGCGATGGCATGAGCCAGCAGGAGCAGGTACCGCCCGTCGACACGGCAGCCGGGCCGGGAGGCCCTGATCCCGTCCTCGGCGAGGCTGCGGAGACGAAGGTGGCCGGCCCGGCCACCGCCGCGGTCACCACCCTCGGTGTCCGCGGCGAGGAGCGCGAGGACTTCAGCAAGGCGGAGAGCAAGCGCCTGCGGCGCCGCTCCCTCGCCCTGCTCGGGTCGCTCGCGGCCCCGCTGAAGGCACGCCTGGTGCTGCTCGGCGTCGTCGTGGTGGTCTCCACCGCGGGCACCGTCGCCGGTCCGGCGCTCATCGCGTGGGGCATCGACAACGCCCTGCCCCGGGTGATGGACGAGAACGACTGGGTGCCGGCCTTCGGCGTCGTGGCGACGTACATCGTCGTCGCGGTGCTCGGCGCCGTGCTCACCGCCTGGTACACCGTCCTCGCGGCACGGATCAGCCAGGCGATCCTGTTCGACCTGCGGAAGCGCGTGTTCCTGCACACGCAGCGGCTGTCGCTCGAGTTCCACGAGACGTACACGTCCGGCCGGATCATCTCCCGCCAGACGAGCGACCTCGACTCGATCCGCGAGTTGCTCGACTCCGGGCTGAACCAGCTCATCCAGGGCGTGCTGTACATGGTGTTCACGGGCATCGCGCTCGTGGTGCTCGACCCGACGTCCGGCCTCGTGCTCGCGGTGTCGCTCGTGCCGCTGTGGTTCCTCATCCGCTGGTTCCAGACGAACTCGCAGACGCTGTTCCGGGCCACCCGCGTCACGTCGGCCCGGGTGATCGTGCACTTCGTCGAGACGATGACCGGCATCCGGGCGGTGCAGGCGTTCCGGAAGGAGTCCCGCAACCGCGACGAGTACGGCCGCTACGTCGAGGACTACCGGGTGGCGAACACGAAGGTGTTCAACCTGTTCGGGACCTTCGACCCGGTGCTCGTGCTCATCGGCAACGCCACGCTCGCGGCGGTCGTGATCGTCGGCGGCTTCCGGATCGTCGGGGGATCGCTCGAGGTCGGCGCGCTGCTCGCGGTCGCGCTCTACGCCAAGCGGTTCTTCGACCCGGCGCAGGAGCTCGCGATGTTCTACAACGGGTACCAGTCGGCCTCGGCGGCGATGGAGAAGATCTCCGGCGTCCTCGAGGAGCGCCCGTCGGTGCCGGACCCCGCGAAGCCCGTGCGGCTGCCCGAGGCCACCGGTGCGATGGACTTCGACGACGTCGAGTTCGCGTACAACGCCGACAAGGTCGTGCTCCCCGAGTTCGACCTGCACATCCCGGCGGGGCAGACGATCGCGCTCGTCGGGTCCACCGGTGCCGGCAAGTCGACGCTGGCGAAGCTCATGGCGCGGTTCTACGACCCGACCAAGGGCTCCGTCCGGCTCGACGGCGTGGACCTGCGGGACGTCGACCCCAAGGACATGCGCCGGGCGATCGTCATGGTCACGCAGGAGGCGTACCTGTTCTCCGGCTCGGTCGCGGACAACATCGCGCTCGGCAAGCCGGGAGCGACGCGCGACGAGATCGTCCGGGCGGCGAAGGCCGTCGGCGCGCACGCGTTCATCGAGGCCCTGCCCGACGGGTACGACACCGACGTGAACAAGCGCGGTGGCCGGGTGTCCGCGGGACAGCGGCAGCTGCTGTCCTTCGCCCGGGCGTTCATCGCCGACCCGAAGGTGCTCATCCTCGACGAGGCGACGGCGTCGCTCGACATCCCGTCCGAGCGGCTCGTGCAGGAGGGCCTCGAGACCCTCCTCGCGGACCGCACGGCCGTGATCATCGCGCACCGGCTGTCGACCGTCGCGATCGCCCACCGGGTGCTCGTGATGGAGTACGGCCGGATCGTCGAGGACGGCACCCCGGACGACCTGATCGCCGGTACCGGCCGCTTCGCCCAGCTCCACGCGGCCTGGCGGGACTCGCTCGTCTGACGCACCGGGCTGCACGTGGTTGGCTTGCTCCCATGAGCAACGACAGCGTGCAGCCCGGCGGCGTCGCCCTGCGCGACCCCTTCTACGGGGCACCCTTCGCCGAGGCGGTCCGACGGTTCTGGCGGAAGTACACCGTGTTCACCGGCCGGGCCTCGCGCTCCGAGTTCTGGTGGTGGTGGATCACGTCCTTCGTGATCGGGCTCGCACTGCAGCTCGTGCCGCAGGTGTTCACGCCGGACACCCCGGTGCTCGAGAACCCCGTCGGCTCGTACCTGTTCGTCCTGTGGGGACTCGTGACGCTCGTCGGCTCGCTCGCCCTCGGCGCGCGGCGGTTGCACGACGCGGACAGGTCCGGCTTCTGGCAGTTCCTGCACGTGCTCCCCGTGGTCGGCTCGCTCGTGCTCCTGGTGATGTTCCTGCTGCCGTCGAACCCGAAGGGCGCGCGCTTCGACTGAGCGCGCACGCGGGGCGCGACCAACCGGTCGTCGCGCCCGGTCAGAACGGGTCGTCGGCGTCCGTGGCGGGCGACCAGCGCGCACGACGCATGTCGACCCTCCAGGTCGAGGTGCCCTGTACGAGCGGCGTCCCCTCGACGCGGTAGTGCTCGAGTGCCCGGGCCTCGTGCCGGACGGGCGGCAGCCCGCCGGACCGGACCACGCGCCACCACGGCAGGGCGCGGCCCTCGTGGGCCATCACCTTGCCGACCGCGCGGGACGCCCGCGACCCGAGCGCCGCGGCGACGTCGCCGTACGTCATGACGTGACCCGGCGGGATGAGTCGGACCACCTCGGCGACGGCTGCGCCGAAGTCGGCTTCGTCCACCCGTCCGGCTACAGGGCGAGCACGGCGAAGTGGTCGCCGTACTGGGTCTCGCGGACCACCTCGAACCCGAGCGCGCGGAAGAACGCCTCGGGGCTGCCGTCACCACCGGGCTCGTAGACGACGGTCAGACGTTCGAAGCCGCGGCTCCGCGCCTCGTCCGCCAGGCCGTGCACCGCGAAGCGACCGACACCGCGGCCCTGCGCGTCGGCGGCGACGTTGACGCGCCAGATCGCGCTCCGGAGCTCTTCCTCGTTGTTGTCCTCGTCGAAGGTGCCGATGATCATCCCGACCACGCGGTCGCCGTCGAGCACCACGCGGGTCCACGCCGAGCTCGGCTTCACGTCGGACTCGGCGACACCGTACGTCGTCGGCTGCACGAACTGCTCCTGCCCGGGCTTGAGCGTCAGCGAGTTGGCCGCGGCGGCGGTCGACGCGGAGAGGGCTTCGAGGCGGAGGTCCGTCATGCCGCTCAGGCTAGCGGTGCTCCCCGTCCGGGTGCCAGGACGGCGGGCAGACCGTTGCCGCACCGTTGTGGACCGCGTGGCCCGGACATCCGCGCCGCGGTGCGGGGCCCGGTGACCGCGGTAGGGTCGCGACATGGCGGAGCATCGGCGCGGCGCGAACCTGCCGTCGATCGGCGGCTTCAACCGCACCGTCGTGCTCGACGCCGTCCGCCGTTCGCCCGACGGCCTGAGCCGCGTCGAGCTCGCCGCCCGCACCGGGCTGAGCGCGCAGACCGTCTCGAACGTGACCCGGTTCCTCATCGAGGCCGGCATGATCGCCGAGTCCGGCACCGTCGTCGCCGGCCGCGGCAAGCCCCGGACGATCCTGCGGCTCGAGGCCACCAGCCGCTACGCGGTCGGTGTGCACGTCGACCCCGCGGTGGTGACCTACGTGCTCCTCGACCTCGCGGGCACCGTGGTCGCCGAGACCACCACCTCGACCCCGTCGGCCGACGACCCGTCCGAGGTCGTGCGGACGATCGCGACCGCCGTCGACGGGCTCGTCGCCGACGCCGGGGTCGCCGTGGACAGCGTGCTCGGCGTCGGCATCGCCAGCCCCGGCCCCATCGACGTCGACGCGGGCGTGGTGCTCGACCCGCCGTTCCTGCCGCGGTGGCGTGACGTGCCGCTGCGGGACGCACTCGCCGAGGCCACGGGGTTCCCGGTGCTGCTCGAGAAGGACGTCACGGCGGCGGTCGTCGGCGAGATGTTCCTGGCGGGGGAGTCCTCCGCGCGGAACTTCGCCTTCGTCTACTTCGGCACGGGCTTCGGCGTCGGGCTCGTCGTCGACCACGAGCCGGTGCGCGGTGTCGGCTCGAACGCCGGCGACGCCGGGCACATCATGGTCGACCAGGGAGCGCTGGCCGGCACACCGGACGGCTCGGGTACGCGCGGCGAGGTCGGGGCCGCCGTGGCGCCGGCCCGGCTCGTGCAGGTCGCCCGATCGCGTGGGCTCCGGCTCGCCGAGGACGCCCCGGCCGACGACGTCACCGCCGTGCAGCGCGCATGGGAGGCCCTCGGCGCGGCGATCGACGACGGTGACGAGGTCGCGGTCGGACTCGCGGCCGAGGCCGGCGCCGTGATGGGGCAGGCGGTGGTCGTCATCGTCAACCTGCTCGACATCGACCGCGTCGTGTTCGGCGGTCCCTTCTGGTCGCGGATCGCGTCGGCGGCGCTGCCCGCGGCCAGGGGCGCCGTCGTCGACTCCCCGCTGCTCGTACCGAAGCACCCGATCGCGGTGGTCGACAGCGGTCGCGGTGCGGACGTCGCCGCGGTCGGTGCGGCGTGTCTCGTCCTCGACGCAGCACTGTCACCGCGGGCGAGCGCGCTGCTCATCCGGCGCTGACCGGCGAGGGTCAGCGGTCGCCGAGCACCTTCCGCCAGGTGGCCGTCAGCGTGGCGTACTCGTCGTCCGTGAGCAGGTCGCGCACGCCGGTCGCGAGGACCGCGGAGCGGACGGCCTCCTCGGCCCCGGCGCGGTCGCGGAGGTGCGCGTCGGAGTGCTTCACCGCGCGTCCGGCCTCCTGCGCGGCCTCGATCTCGTCGACGCGACCGGCCTCGCCGGCGGCGTCGAGCGCGTGCTGCCACGCGGCGAGCAGGTCGGCGTTCGTCACCATCCGGCCGTCGGCGCCGCCCTGGACCGCGAGCGACGCGCTCGAGACCGGCACCACGATCTGCTCGTCCGCCTTCCAGGCGACGTCGAGGGCCTCGGCCTCCTCGGCGGTGAGCCGCCCGGCACGCTCGATCATCGACTGCAGTGCGGTGTTCCTGGTGTCGTCCGTCACGGTTCCCTCTCCGACCCAACGCGCTCGCGTGGTCCCTCCCATCCTGTCGGCGTCCCCTGTGAGGAGTCGCGAGTCTCCGTCTGCGATCGGCGCCGTCGGCGGACGGGAGGCGCGGGACCGGCCGACACCGCGCCTCCCGTCCGCCGCCTGCTCACGACACCCGTCGTTCACCTGGCCGCCACCGGCCGGACGCCGGGATGCTGAACAGTCGTGCAGGTCTCCCTGACCTCCCCGAGAAGGACCCTGCATGCGCACCCCTGCCCTGCGGCTCGGCGCCGGCCTCGCGACGGGCATCGCCCTCGCCGCCGGTGTGCTGACCGCGACCCCCGCCGTCGCCGCGGTCGGTGACGACGACCCGACCGTCGGCGCCCGCATCACGACCGGCCCCGCCGCCGGACTCGCGATCAACGAGGTCGAGTCCAACGCCGACGACACCGACTGGGTCGAGCTGGTGAACACCTCGTCCGCCGCGATCGACCTGAGCGGATGGCGCTTCCTCGACTCCGACCCGTCGCACACCGCGTACACGCTGCCGCAGGGGACGACGATCGCCGCGGGCGGGTACCTCGTCGTCGACCAGGAGACCACCACCCGTCCGGGCTTCGACTTCGGGCTCGGCGGTGCCGACTCGGTCCGGCTGTACGACCCGTCCGGCGCACTGGCCCTGCGGTACGCGTGGAGCACGCATGCGGCCGTCACGTACGGCAGCTGCCCCGACGGCTCCGGTGTCCTGGTCGACACCACCGCGTCGACGAAGGGCGCGGCGAACGACTGCTCCTCGCCGGTGCGCATCAACGAGGTCGAGTCGCAGGGCGGCACCCCCGGTGACTGGGTCGAGCTGACGAACGTCGGGACGACCACGGTCGACCTCGGCGGGTCCGTGCTGCGGGACAGCGAGGACGACCACGCGTGGACGATCCCCGCCGGCACCACCGTCGCCCCGGGCGGCTTCACGGTGCTCGACGAAGCGCAGGCGGGTTCGGGCACGGGCTTCGGCTTCGGGCTCGGGAAGGCCGACAGCGTGCGGCTGTACGACCCCCGCGGGCTCCTGGTCGACGAGTACTCGTGGACCGCGCACGCGGCGACCACGTACGGGCGGAACCCCGACGGCACCGGCGACTTCGCCGAGACCGCGGAGCCGACGAAGGGTGCGGTGAACCGGTTCGCCGGCGTCGTCACCGCCGAGGCGTGGCCCGGCGGACCGGACGAGACCGTGCTGGACGCCGAGGACACCTTCAGCGGCGACCTGAGCGGCCTCGACTGGGCGCCGTCCGCCTCCTCGCGCGACGGGCAGCTCTGGGCCGTGCAGAACGGGGACGGGCTGCTGTACCACCTGGCCTCCGACGGCCGGGGCGGGTGGGCCCCGACGAACGAGGCGGGCGTCGACCTGCGGTACGCCGACGGCACCGGGACGCCCGACGCCGAGGGCGTCACCGTCACGGCGGACGACCCCGGCGCGGTCTACGTGTCGACCGAGCGCGACAACGACGTGTCGAAGGTCAGCCGCCCGTCGGTGCTGCGCATCGCCACCACCGACGGCTCCGAGGCGGTCCTGCGCGCCACGGACGAGTGGAACCTCGCCGCGGACTTCCCGGGCCTCGGTGCGAACGCCGGGCTCGAGGGCGTGACCTGGGTGCCGGACGCGTGGCTGACCTCGCACGGGTTCGTCGACCAGCACACCGGCGCGGCCTACGCGCCGGCCACGTACCCGGGACACGGCGACGGACTCTTCCTCGTCGGGGTCGAGGGCACCGCGAGCGTGTACGCCTACGCGCTGATGGACGACGGCTCCTCCCAGCGCGTCGCCACGATCGCGACGCCGTTCTCCCTCGTCGCCGAGGTGCAGTTCGACCCGACGCTCGACGCGCTCTGGGTCGTCTGCGACGAGGCGTGCTCCGGCCGCACGGCGCTGTTCGACGTGCGGGACGGGGCGTTCACGCTCGCGACGCTGTACGAGGCGCCGGCGAACGCCGACCGGACGCTCGCGAACGAGGGCTTCGCGATCTCGGGGCGCTGCGTGGACGGTGCTCGAGCGACCTTCACCGCCGACGACAACGACACGAACGGGTCCTCGCTGCGGACCGGCACGTACCCGTGCGACGCGACGGCGGAGCCGGGTGACGGGGAGACGCCCGCTCCGGGTGACGGCGAGACGCCCGCTCCGGGCGGGGACGGTGGCAGCACGCCGGCCCCGGCTCCGGGCACGGGTGGTGGCGCTGGCGGTGGTGGCACCCCGACCCCGACCCCGACGACCCCGAGCGCGACGGCGCCGGTCGTGCCCGACGCCTCGGCCCTCGTCGACGGGAACCGTGGTGTGGTGTCCGCGCCGTCGAGTGTCCGAGCGGGCAGCTCGGTGACGATCAACGTCGGGACGCAGTACGCCGGACAGCGCGTGGCGGTCTGGCTGTTCTCCGGTGCGCGACTCCTCGGGACGCCGGTCGTCGCCGCGGACGGCACCGTGACGGTCGTCGTCCCCGCCGACGTGTCGGTCGGTCAGCACCGTCTCGCCGTCACCGCACTCGACGGCACCGTGCTCGGGTGGACGGGCATCCGGGTCGACCCCGCGACCGGCGAGCTCGCCTTCACGGGTGCCGAGCTGACGGGCGGGATCGCAGCGGCGCTCCTGCTCGTGGCCGCCGGCGCCGGTGTCCTCGTCGCGCGTCGCCGTCGGTCGGCAGACTCGCGGGCCTGAACCCCGGGACGACCTCGCCGACGCCCCGTCGTCCCTCCGGACGGCGGGGCGTCGGCGTACCGCGGTAGCGTCGGAGGATGCGCACCGAGGTCCTCCGCTACACCGCGTTCGCCGCCGAGCCGGGTGGCGGTAACCCTGCGGGCATCGTGCTCGACGCCGAGGGGATGACCGACGCCGAGATGCTCGCCGTCGCCCAGCAGGTCGCGTACCCGGAGACCGCGTTCGTGGTCGGGCGGACCGACGGCGGCGCGTGGCTGCGGTACTTCTCGCCAGCAGCCGAGGTCCCCTTCTGCGGGCATGCCACCGTCGCGACCGCCGTCGTGCTCGCCGAGCGTGAGGGGACCGGCGCCCGGGTGTTCTCGACCGCCGCCGGGGACATCGCGGTGGACACCAGGACCGCGCCGGACGGCAGCGTGCAGGTCGCGATGACGAGCGTCGAGCCCGACACCCGTCCGATCGCCCCCGAGCGGTGGGAGCGGCTCGCCGCCGTGCTCGGGCTCGTCGACGGTGACGTCGCCGACGGCTTCCCGGTGCTCGAGTCCTTCGCGGGCAACTGGCACCCGGTGGTCGTGCTCGCGGACCCCGAGCTCTTCCACCAGTTCCGCTTCGACCCCGCCGCGCTCGCCGCCCTGAAGCGGGAGTACGGGTGGGCGGGCACCGTCACGGTCCTGCACCGGACGGCGCCGCTCGAGTTCGAGGCGCGCAACCTGTTCCCTGCCGGGCGCATCACCGAGGACCCGGCGACGGGGTCGGCCGCGGCGTCGACCGGTGCGTACCTGCGGGCGGTGGGTGCGGTGTCCGCCGGTGACCGCGTGGTGATCCGGCAGGGCCGACACGTCGGTCGTCCGAGCGTGCTGCTCGTCGACGTCCCCGGGTCCGGCGGCATCACGGTGACCGGCGGCGCGACGCCCATCGCCTGACCGGCGGCGCCCCCATCGTCCGATCGGCTGCGCGACCCCGCTGGCCCGACCCGCGACACGGCCCCGCTGGCCCGACCCGGGCGGCGCCACCTTGCTGGCCCGACCCGGGCGGCGCCACCCCGGTCGCGTGACCCGGGCGGGGCTGCCCGCACCCGACCGCCAGGTGCCCGTTCCTTCCCAGAACGCCCGCGATGGCTGGCGCTTCCGGGCGTACCTGGTCGTTCCGGCAGGCCAGGTACGCCCGTTCCCGCCTGGTACGCCCGATCTCGCCCGGCGCACGGGGTTGCTTCGTCGTGCCGCGTCTCCAGGTGACCGTTCCTTCCCAGAACGCCCGCGATGGCTGGCGCTTCCGGGCGTACCTGGTCGTTCCGGCAGGCCAGGTACGCCCGTTCCCGCCTGGTACGCCCGGGATCGTCAAGTGCGGGCGCCGTGCCTCGGGGGACCGCAGGCACCGACCCCCCGTCCCCCGCGCCCTCGGGACCGTTGCCGACCCGTGACGAAAAGTGCTTGACACGAATAAGTCCACACGCTGTACTAATCCTGCGCGCGGGTGACGGAGCCCGCGGACATCCCGTGCAAAGGAGCACCGATGAAACGCCGCACCCGAATCATCGCCGGTCTCGCATCCGTGGCAGTCGCCGCGGTCGGGCTGGCGGGTTGTTCCAGCTCGGGCTCTGCCTCGAGCGACACGATCAAGATCGCCTACCAGAAGTTCGGCGCCTTCCAGCAGCTCGACGCTCAGATGAAGGAAGTGAAGACCGAGTACGAGAAGGCCAACCCGGGCAAGAAGGTCGAGCTCGTGCCGATCCAGGCGCAGGAGGACGACTACGCCACCAAGCTCGCCCTCATGAACCGCGCGCCCGCGACCGCTCCGGACGTCATCTACGAGGACACCTTCCGCATCAAGGCGGACGCCGACGCCGGGTACCTGCTGCCGATCGACCAGTACACGGAGAAGTGGGACGAGTGGGACCAGTTCTACGACAACGCCAAGCAGGCCGGCGAGGGCGAGGACGGCAAGATCTACGGCGTCCCGATGGGCACCGACACCCGGGCGCTCTGGTACAACAAGGACATCTTCGAGAAGGTCGGCCTGCCGGTGCCGTGGAAGCCGAAGACCTGGGACGACGTGCTCGCCGCGGCGAAGACCATCAAGGAGCAGGACCCGGACGTCATCCCGTTCAACATCTACTCCGGGAAGGCACAGGGCGAGGCCTCGACCATGCAGGGCTTCGAGATGCTGCTCTACGGCGCGGACGGTGACGGCAACACGCTGTACCAGGACGGCAAGTGGGTCGTCGGGTCGAAGCAGTTCGAGGACTCGCTGCAGTTCATCGAGGACGTCTACCAGGGCGACCTCGGCCCGACCCCGCAGCAGGCGCTCGACACGAACATCGGCACGACGATCACGCAGACGTGGCTCCCGGAGGGAAAGCTCGCCATCGACCTGGACGGCTCGTGGCAGTCGGGCACGTGGCTCGAGACCGGTACCGCTCCGTGGAAGGAGTGGAACGACGTGATGGGCCAGGCACCGTTCCCGACCCAGAACGGCCAGGAGCCCGGGTACAACTCGATGTCCGGTGGATGGACGCTGTCGGTCGGTGCGAAGTCGAAGGACCCGCAGGCCGCCTTCGACTTCATCACGATGTTCCTCGACAAGGACGGCTCCATCAAGTACGACTCCGAGAACAGCCAGATCGCCGTCCGGAAGGACGTCGCCGAGGACCCGGAGTACACCGGCGCCAACCCCACCTTCGAGTTCTTCTCCGGCCTGGTGGAGCACACCAACTTCCGTCCGGCGACGAGCGAGTACGCGCAGGTGTCGAACGCCATCCAGGTCGCGATGGAGTCCGTCATGACCGGTCAGCAGTCGCCGTCCGAGGCCGCAGCCGTCTACGACAAGGCCGTCGAGGGCGTCGTCGGCAAGGAAAACACCGTCTCCGCCGGTTAGCGGCGTGACCGTCTGACGGACAGGAGGCGCGGGTCACCCCGTGCACCGCGCCTCTCCCAACCGCACGGCCGACGCGCCGCTCCGCAAGCTCCGCGGCGCGTCGGAACCGGCGGTCGGGGCCCAGTCCGTCCCCCACCCACCTTCGGAACCCCTCCGCACCCGGAAGGCATCCACGTGTCCAGCACCCCTCTCGCGCCGACGCTGTCGGCGCCCGGCGCGCCGAAGCGCACCGATCCACCCGTGCCGCGCAAGCGGCGCCCCCTGCGGAACGCGACGCGGGTCGTCCCGCTCCTGCCCGCCGTGGTCCTGCTCGTCATCTTCCTGCTCGGCCCGGTCATCTCGTCGTTCTACGGGTCCTTCACCAACGCCGCCCTGACCGGCGTCGACGCGGCGAACCAGCAGTTCGTCGGGTTCCAGAACTACGTCGAGCTCTTCCAGGACCCGGACTTCCCGAAGTCCGTCGTCCTGACGATCGTGTTCCTCATCGCCTCGGCGGTGGTCGGGCAGAACGTGCTCGGTCTCGGGCTCGCGCTCCTCATGCGCAGTGCGAACAAGGCCGTCCGCGCGGTCGTCGGCACGTTCGTGGTCGCCGCGTGGGTCCTGCCGGAGATCGTCGCCTCGTTCGCCGCGTACGCCTTCTTCCACGACGAGGGCACGCTCAACTCGTTCCTCGCCTCCATCGGGATCAGCGGGCCGAACTGGCTCTACACGTACCCGATGATCGCGGTCGTCTTGGCGAATGTCTGGCGCGGCACCGCGTTCTCGATGCTCGTGTACTCGGCGGCCGTGCAGGAGGTTCCCGAGGAGATCACCGAGTCCGCCGAGGTGGACGGTGCGACCGGCTGGCAGCGGCTCGTCTACATCACGCTGCCGGTCATCCGCCGGTCGATCTCGACGAACCTCATGCTCACGACGCTGCAGACGCTGTCGGTCTTCACCCTCATCTTCGTGATGACGGGCGGCGGGCCGGGCACGAACTCGTCGACCCTGCCGATCCTGGCGTACCAGGAGGCGTTCAAGTTCTCGCAGCTCGGCTTCGGGACCGCGATCGCGACGATCCTCCTGGTCGTCGGCGCGGTGTTCTCGATCATCTACATCCGGGCGCTCAAGCCGGAGGTGGACTGACCATGGCCCTCACCGCTGACCGTCCCGTGTCGAACGCGACCCGTTCCGTGACGGCTCCGGGTGCGATGCACATGACCTCGCCGCGTGGCCGCACCATGCGCTGGGTGTCGAACGTCGTCCTGCTCGTCATCGCCGTGTGCTTCGCGGTGCCGCTGCTCTGGCTCGTGCTCGCCTCGGTGGACACGCAGGCGTCACTGTCCGTGAAGATCCCGTCGCAGTTCACGCTCGACAACTTCACGCAGGTGCTCACCCCGGAGCTGTCGTTCATCCCGCTCGCGAACAGCCTGCTGCTCTCCGGCGGCACCGCCGTCGTCACGGTGGTGTTCGCCCTGCTCGCCGCGTACCCGCTGTCCCGGTACAAGATGCGGGTCAACAAGCCGTTCCTGTACAGCATCCTGTTCGGCACCGGCCTGCCCATCACCGCGATGATGGTGCCCGTCTACGCGCTGTTCGTGTCGCTCAACCTCATCGACAACGTGTGGGGCTGCGTGTTCTTCCTCGCCGCGACCAGCCTGCCGATGGCGATCTGGATGGCGAAGAACTTCATGGACTCGGTGCCGATCTCCCTCGAGGAAGCGGCCTGGACCGACGGCGCGTCGATGTTCACCACGCTGACGCGCATCGTCGTGCCGCTCATGCGCCCGGGGATCGCCGTCGTGTTCATCTTCGTGTTCATCCAGGCGTGGGGGAACTTCTTCGTGCCCTTCGTCCTGCTGCTCTCGCCCGACAAGGTGCCCGCCGCGGTGAGCATCTTCAACTTCTTCGGGCAGAACGGGGCCGTCGCCTACGGGCAGCTCGCCGCGTTCTCGATCGTGTACTCCGTGCCGGTCATCGCCCTCTACGTGCTCGTGTCCCGCGGCCTCGGTGGGGGCAACGCCCTCGCCGGCGGCATCAAGGGCTGACCGCCCCTCGTGCTCTCCGGGCACCGCGCCCGACCGCCCCTGCTGGAAAGGAACCACCTCCATGCACCACGACGAACCCCTCGTCGAAGCCCGGATCGCCCGTCTCGTCCGGGACCGCATCGACCCCGCCGTGCACCGTCGCTCGGCCCCGGTCACCGTCGACGCCTGGCAGGTGCCGGACGAACCGGTGCCGTTCACCGAGGCAGCCGCCGCCGAGTACACGCCCTTCCGTGTCGGTGACGCCTGGGGCGGTCGGCCCTGGGGGACCACCTGGTTCCGGGTGCGCGGCACCGTGCCGGACGACTTCGGGGTCGACCCGGGCACCACCGTCGAGCTCCGGGTCGACCTCGGGTTCTCGAAGCGGCAGCCCGGGTTCCAGGCCGAGGGGCTCGCCTGGCGCACCGACGGCTCGACGATCAAGGGCATCGAGCCGCGGAACGACACCGTGCCCGTCGAGGTCGGCCCCGGCGGCTCCTTCGAGGTCTACGTCGAGGCCGCCGCGAACCCGGACATCGGCGGCGACGACTTCCAGGGGGCCACTCCGCTCGGCTCGAAGGCCACCGCCGGCACCGAGCCGATCTACCGCCTCCGTACGCTCGAGCTGGTCGAGCGGGACGACACCGTGTGGGAGCTCCAGCAGGACGTCTGGGTGCTCCGCGGGCTCATGGCCGAGCTGCCCACCGACGGCACCCGCGGCGCGGACCTGCTGCGCGTGCTCGAGCGGGCCGCCGACGCCCTCGACCCCGACGACGTCGCCGGCACCGCGGCCGAGGCCCGCGCCGTGCTCGCCCCGGCGCTCGCCGTGCCCGCCAGCGCCGCCGCGCACCGGGCCGTCGCCGTCGGGCACGCCCACATCGACTCCGCCTGGCTCTGGCCGGTCCGCGAGACGATCCGGAAGTGCGCGCGCACGTTCTCGAACGTGCTCGACCTGATGGACCAGGACCCGGACTTCACGTTCGCGTGCTCCTCCGCGCAGCAGTACGCGTGGATCCGTGACGGCTACCCGTCGATCTGGGCGCGGATCAAGCAGCGCGTCGCCGAGGGCCGGTGGATCCCGGTCGGCGGCATGTGGGTCGAGTCCGACACGAACCTGCCCGGGGGTGAGGCGCTGGCGCGGCAGTTCGTCGCCGGCAAGCGGCTCTTCCTCGAGGAGTTCGGCGTCGACACCCCCGAGGCCTGGCTGCCCGACTCGTTCGGCTACACCGGAGCCCTGCCGCAGATCGTCCGCGCCGCCGGGTCGAAGTGGTTCGTCACGCAGAAGCCCTCGTGGAACGAGACGAACGTCATCCCGCACACGTCCTTCCACTGGGAGGGCATCGACGGTTCGCGCGTCCTGACGCACCTGCCCCCGGCCGACACGTACAACTCGGACGTCTCGGCGGCCGACCTGCACCGCGGCGAGCGCGGGAACAAGGAGCGCGGCGTCGCGAACACCTCGATGCTCCTGTACGGCTTCGGTGACGGCGGTGGCGGACCCACCCGCGAGATGGTCGCGGCCGCCCGGCGCCAGCACGACCTCGACGGCTCACCGCGGGTCGACCTCGGCACCCCGGCCGACGTCTTCGAGGAGCTCGAGCGGGTCCTGCCGGAGCCCGCGGTGTGGTCGGGGGAGATGTACCTCGAGTTCCACCGCGGCACGTACACGTCGCAGATCCGGACGAAGCAGGGCAACCGGCGCTCCGAGCACCTGCTCCGCGAGGCCGAGCTCTGGGCGGCCACCGCGGCCGTCCGACTCGGCACCGAGTACCCGTACGACGAGCTCGAGTCCGTCTGGCACACCGTGCTCCTGCAGCAGTTCCACGACATCCTGCCGGGGTCGTCGATCGCGTGGGTGTACGAGAACGCCGAGGCCGAGTACGCCCGGGTGGCGGAGGTCCTCGAGGGGCTCATCGGCGCCTCGACGTCCGCGCTCGCGAGCGGTGGGGCGCCGGTGCTCGCCGGGGTCGGGGCGTCCGCGACCGCGTTCGTCGGGGACGGTGGGGCCGTGCTCGATGCTCCCCGGGATCCCGGCACCGTCGGGACCGGCGGCAGCGCCGAGGTCGGGACGGTGGTGCGCTTCAACGCCTCGCCCGTGGCGGCGGGCGGGGTGACCGCCCTGGGCGGTTCCGCGGCGTCGGCGGAGGAGGCCGTGCCTCCCGTCCGGAGCGGTGACCGCTTCGTCTTCGACACCGGTGTCGTCACCGCGACCGTCGACGCGGAGGGCCACGTCGTGTCGTTCGTCGACCACGCGACCGGACGCGACGCGATCGCGCCCGGGGCTGCTGCCGCGCAGTACACGGTGTTCCGCGACACCCCGAACCAGTGGGAGGCGTGGGACATCGACCGCGCCTACCAGCGGAGCGGCACCGTGCTGTCGGCTGCGTCGGTCGACGTGGACGGCGACGCACTCGTCGTGATGCGGCCGTTCGGCACGTCGTCGGTGACCACCCGGTACACAGCCGTCGCGGGGCAGCCCGAGCTGCACGTCGAGACCGAGGTCGAGTGGCACGAGAAGCAGAAGCTCCTCAAGCTCGCGTTCCCGCTCGACGTCCGGGCGTCCGTCGCGTCGAGCGAGATCCAGTTCGGGCACATCGACCGGCCGACGCACCAGAACACCTCGTGGGACATGGCGCGCTTCGAGACCTCCGCGCACCGGTGGGTGCACGTCGCGGAGCCCGGGTTCGGGGTCGCGGTCGCGAACGACTCGACGTACGGACACGACATCACCCGGTCGACCCGGCCCGACGGTGGGACGACGACCCTGGTGCGGGAGTCGCTGCTGCGCGCGCCGACGTTCCCGGACCCGCACGCCGACCAGGGGCACCACGTGTTCCGGACGGTGCTGCGGACGGGAGCCTCGGTGCTCGACGCGGCGGACTCCGGGTACCGGCTCAACCTGCCGGTGCGCTCGGTGCCGGGCTCAGCCACGGTCGACCCGCTCGTCACCGTGTCCTCGCCCCAGGTGCTCGTCGAGGCCGTGAAGCTCGCCGAGGATCGCTCCGGGGACGTCGTCGTGCGGCTCTACGAGGCGTCGGGCGGTCGGGCGTCGGACGTCGGGATGTCGTTCGGGTTCGAGGTCGACGCTGTCGAGGCGGTGGACCTGCTGGAGCGGCCGCTCGGGTCGGGGTCGTGGGCGGCCGGGGAACCGGTCGTGCTCACGCTGCGCCCGTTCGAGATCGTCACGTTGCGGGTTCGGCGGGCCTGAGACACCGCCGACCCCGGGGCAGCGGGGTCGGCGGGGAACTGCGGCGCCGGGGGAGCACGGGTGCGTTCTCCCGGCGCCGCGTCGCGCGCGGCGGTGGTGGCTGGGCGGGGCCGGGGGCCGGGCCGGGTCGGGGCGGTCGGCGAGGCAGTTCCGCGCGCGGGAGGCCGTCTTGCGCGTGCGAGGTCGTTCCGCGCGTAGGAGGCGGTTCTTTCCTGCCCCGTATGCGCGGTTCTGCCTCGCATGCCAACTGTGATGGGCACGAAGAATCGTCCTGCACACCGTCGTCGGCCGGGAGGCGCGTCCACAGTTTCCGATGCCGGCCACCTGGCCGGGACCGACCGCAGCCACGGTGGAGAGATGGAAGTGCCCCTCGCGATCTACCGAGCCAACTGCACCCGTGACGCGGGACGTTCCGGTGCGACGCTTCGCCGCCGCGCGAACTCCGACGGCCCGGACCGCCTGGTGCGGGTGGGGCCCAACGCGTTCGTGAGGGGAGCCGACTGGGACGATGCAGGCCCTCGCCGCCGCTACGTGACCCGGGTCTTCGCGAGACTGGGGCGCCGGAGCGTGGCAGCTGTGGGCTCGCACGTCTCTGCCGCCGCGGTGCACGGGCTGCCCTGGCTCCGAGGGTGGCCGGACGACGTGCACCTGACCGTTCCGAAGACGCAGTACCGCAGTGGGACGAAGGGGCTCGTCCTTCACACCAGGCCCGTACAACCCGCTGACGTGGTCGCCCACGGGGGCTTGCGGTTCACGTCCGTCGCCAGGACGGTGGCTGACGTCGCACTGCAGGGAGACGTCCGCACGACCGTCGTGCTCGCGGATGCGGCACTCCGACAGGGGCTGGTGAAGCGTGACGTCCACCGGGCTCTCGGAGGGCTGCCGCACCACCGCGGGCGTGCTCTCGCAGCACGCTCGATCGAGTTCGCCGACCCTCGATCCGGGTCACCCGCGGAGTCGCTCGCCCGCGTGGTGTTCTGGGAGCTCGGGCTGCCTGCTCCCGTCCTGCAGCAGCGGTTCGACGTGGGAGGGCATCGCTACGAGGTGGACTTCTGGTTCCCGGAGCAAGGCGTGATCGTCGAGATCGACGGTCGCGCGAAGTACGCGCAAGAGCGGTACCGGAACGGACGGACCGCAGCGCAGGTCATCGTCGACGAGAAACGCCGCCACGAGCGGTTGAACTCGGTGCCGGCCGTCCGTGTGATCGTCCGTCTCGAGTGGCGGGACCTGTGGGACCTCGACGCGCTCTCGCTGCGGTTGCGGACCGCCGGGCTCCCCAGCCGAGCCCGTCCGGTGCGGAGCGCTCGCGACCTCACCACCTGACCAGGGCGTCCTCGACCGCGTGCAACCGGCCGGGAAGCGGCTCAGCGGGCCGTGGCTAGCGTCGGCGACATGGCAGTCACCGAGATCTGGCTCGTGCGGCACGGCGAGTCCACCGCGAACATCGCCGCGGCCCGAGCTGACGCCGCGGGAGCAGATGTCATCGAGGTCGACCACCGCGACGCGGACGTCCCACTCAGTCCGTTGGGCGAGGAACAGTCCCGAGCGCTGGGGCAGGAGCTCGCGGACCGCGGGGTCGACGACGTGGCCGTCGCGCTGTGGGTGTCCCCCTACCGGCGTGCGCAGCAGACGATCGGCATCGCGCTCGAGGCGGGCGGGCTGACCGAGCCGCCGAGGCGCGTCGATGAACGGCTGCGCGATCGTGAGCTCGGCGTCCTCGACCTCCTCACCCGGCAGGGCGTGCGGAACCGGTACCCGGACGAGGAACGCCGACGGCAGTGGCTCGGCAAGTACTACCACCGGCCCGCCGGCGGGGAGTCGTGGGCGGACGTGATGCTCCGGCTGCGCAGCGTGATGGCCGACGTCGACCGCCTCGAAGGAACCGACCGGCTGCTCATCGCCGCACATGACGCGGTCGTGATGCTCGCCGTCGCTGTCTGCCTCGACCTCGACGAGCACGCACTCATGGCCTTCGCCGAGGACCACACCGTCGCGAACGCGTCGCTCACACGCCTGCACCGCGACGAACCTGGTGCGTCGTGGACCCTCGAGGAGTTCTCCGCCGTGGGACACCTCGACGACGACGAGGTCACCGAGCACAGCGGCCGGAAGGACGACGTCCGTGTCGACTGAACAGCTCACCCCGAACTTCCTGCGTGACTGGCCGCTGCCCGAACCAGGTGCGGGCAAGTACGGACGCGGCGAGGTTCTCGTCGTCGGCGGCGCCGCTCGTACGCCGGGTGCTGCCATGCTGTCGGCGCTCGCCGCGCTTCGGGTCGGCGCGGGACGACTCACCCTCGCGGTCGCCGAGAGCGTCGCCACCGAGGTGGCGGTCGCCGTCCCCGAGTCAGGCGTGGCTCCGCTCGCCGAGGACGAGTCCGGACACATCGCGGTCGGCGCGATCGACGCGATCGCTGATGACGCCGGTGGCGCTGACGCAGTCCTGATCGGCCCCGGGCTCGATGAGCCCGACGGCACGCGAGCGCTCGTGGCGGGTATCGCCGACGTCGTCGGCGACGAGACCCTCGTGGTGCTCGACGCCTTCGCCCTGGGGGTGGCTGCCGACGTCCTCGACGAGCTGCAGCCGCTCCGAGGACGCCTCGTTATGACCCCCAACAGCGGTGAGGCCGAGCGTCTGCTCGGTCGGACGTGCGGCGACGACGACGCCGCCGATGCGCTCGCGATCGCCCAGCGCTTCGGCGCGGTCGTCGCCTTGTCCGACGTGATCGCAGCACCCGACGGCCGCACCTGGCTCAAGGGGACGGGTGCGGGCGGGCTCGGCACGAGCGGCAGTGGCGACGTGCTCTCAGGCGTGGTCGTCGGGCTGCTCGCACGCGGGGCCGAACCAGCACAGGCGGCAGCATGGGCATCCTCCGTGCACGCCACCGCGGGAGACCGGCTCGCGGTGCAGGTCGGACCACTCGGCTACCTGGCGAATGAGCTCCTCGCTGAGATTCCCAAGGTATTGGTCGAACTCGGTCGCTGATCCGGCGCCGTTCGAGCCCATCGCACGTGCCCTGGGAAGCTCGATCGCGCATGGGAAGCTGGAACTTCCTGCGCCCTATGCGCGGGACGACTGCCTATGCGCGGAACAGTCCCCTACGCGCGGAACGACTGCCTACGCGCAACAGCTCCTACCCCCGCAACGCCTCCACGGCCTTCTCGACCCGGCGCTGTCGCGTCTCCGGTGCCTTCGCCGCGAGCACCGGGTCCACGAGCGCCCGCTGCCGTGACGCCGACAGGGTCTCGTAGGCCGCGCTGACCCCGGCCGCCTCGAACGCCGACGCCAGGTCCGTCGGCAGCTCGACGGTCCGCGGCAGGGTGTCGACCTCGAGCGCGACCTCGACGGTGTCCCCGGCGGCGATGCCCGCGGCCGTCCGGTGCGCCTCGGACAGCGGAACCAGGAACTGTCCGCCCATCACCCCGACCGTGGACCGGTAGGAGTACCCGCCGTCGATCGTGACGACCACGGCGGGACGCTTCCCGGAGCCGAGCGCGTCGATGACGTCCTCCGGGACGGGCAGTCCGGTGGCCGTCTTCCTCGCCTGCAGGACCGTCGTCGTGAACTGCACCCGTGCCTCCCGGCTGTCCGCGGTCGTGACCGCCCCGCGCGGCCGACGCGACCCCGCGTCGTACCAGTCGAGCGCACCGCGCGAGCGGACGTCGAGCCCGCCGCGACCGACCCTCACCGGGGACGGTCCCCGGCAGCGAAACCGTACAGCCGCACCCGCTGTTCCGCCACCGTTCACCGCCGCAGCACGACCCCGAAACCGGGCGCGTCCACGATCGTGCCGAACCGGACCCCCGGACACCCGAACCCCCACAGCACCCGGAAGGCACACCCCGTGCAGCACACCCGCACCCTGGCCGGCATCGCCCTGGCCGCAGCAGCAGTCGTCACCCTGGCCGGTTGCTCGGCCACGAGCAGCGCGTCGACGTCGAGCGACGCCGACTGGAAGACCGCCACGAGCGCCGAGTCCGCCGGCGGCATGGACGCCCTCGTCGAGGCCGCGAAGGCCGAGGGACAGCTCAACGTGATCGCGCTGCCGCCGACCTGGGCGAACTACGGCAAGATCATCGACGGCTTCGAGCAGAAGTACGACATCAAGGTCAACTCGGCGAACCCGAACGGTTCGAGCGCCGACGAGGTCGCCGCGGTGAAGTCGCAGAAGGGCCAGTCGACGGCACCCGACGTGCTCGACCTCGGCAACGCGGTGATGCAGCAGAACCTCGACCTGCTCACCGACTACAAGGTGGCGAACTGGTCGGACATCCCGGAGACGCTGAAGGACAAGGACGGCAAGTGGACGCGTGACTACACGGGCCTCATGTCGATCGGGTACGACTCCTCGAAGATCACGGACGCCCCGAAGGACCTGGACGACCTGCTCGGCAGCGAGTACAAGGGCAAGGTCTCGATCGCGGGCGACCCGACGCAGGCGAACCAGGCCGCTTCGGCGGTGTACCTCGCCGCGCTCGAGAACGGCGGCTCGGCCGATGACATCAGCAAGGGCGTCGAGTACTTCGGCAAGCTCAAGCAGGCCGGCAACTTCCAGAACGTCCTGCCGTCGCAGGCGACGGTCGCCTCGGGGGAGACCCCGGTCGTGATCCAGTGGTCGTACAACAACCTCGCGTGGGGTCCGGCTGCCGGTGCGTCGGGGAACAAGAACTGGAAGACGGTCGTCCCCGAGGGACAGGCGCTCGGCTCGTACTACTCGCAGGCGATCAGCAAGGACGCCCCGCACCCCGCGGCGGCCCGCCTGTGGCAGGAGTACATCGCCAGCCCGGACGCGCAGAACCTCTACCTGCAGGCAGGCGCCTTCCCGTCGACCCTCGCCGCGCTCCAGCAGTCCGGCAAGGTCGACGAGGACGCGCTCGAGGCTGCGGGCGGGATGCCGAAGGACTACGTCGAGCTGACCGACGCGCAGGTGGCCGACGCCGCGAAGGTCCTCGCCGCGAAGTGGTCCGCCACGATGGGGTCCTGAGCAGCATGACGACCGCATCGGCGCCGGGCGGCAGCGCGTTCGCCCCGGGCGCGGGCACGGCGGCGCCGGTCGCCGCCGCCACCAGCGCGGCACCGGCCTCCGTCGAGCCGTCCGGCGCCGATGCAGCCACCCGTGGCGCCGGGACCCGTGCTCGCCGCCGCCCGGGTCTCGCCTGGCTCGGCCTCACCCCGTTCGCCGCCTACGTCCTGCTGTTCCTGGCCGTCCCGGCCGTGATCGCCGTCGGCAGCGGGTTCACCACCGGTGACGGTGCCGTCACCCTCGCGAACCTCGCGGCCTTCGGCGACCCGTCCGTCCTCCGCGCCTTCGGTGGCTCGTTCGGCCTCTCCGCGGTCTCGGCCGTGATCGGCGCCGTCGTCGGAGCCCTCGTCTGCTGGGCGCTCTCGGCGCTCCGGCCGGACGGACTCGTCCGTTCGATGATCGACTCGGCAGCCAGCGTCCTCGCGCAGTTCGGCGGCGTGATGCTCGCGTTCGCGTTCATCGCCACGATCGGCGTGCAGGGGCTCGTCACCACGTGGCTCGTCTCGACGTTCCACGTCGACCTCAACGCGGACGGCGCCTTCCTCTACACGGTGCCCGGCCTCGTCATCCCCTACGTCTACTTCCAGGTGCCGCTCATGGTCCTCACGTTCATGCCCGCCCTCGAGGGCGTCCGGTCCCAGTGGGGCGAGGCCGCCGCCACCCTCGGCGCCTCGCGCGCGACCTACTGGCGCCGCATCGCCCTGCCCGTGCTGGCACCGGCGTTCTGGGGGTCGCTGCTCCTGCTCTTCGCGAACGCGTTCTCGTCGTTCGCCACGGCGGCGGCCCTCATCTCGCAGGGCGGCATCGTCCCGCTGACGATCCGCGCGCAGCTCACGAGCGAGACGCTCATCGGGCTGCAGAACGTCGCCGGTGTCCTCGCCCTCGGCATGGTGGTCGTCATGGCGGCCGTGATGGGCGCCTACTCGCTGCTCCAGCGTCGTGCCGCGCGGTGGCAGCGGTGACCGCCGTCCCGTCGGTCCGCCCCGTGACCGCCACGCCCCGTCCTGGAGGCCCGACCCGCGTCGGCCGCTTCGGCGTCGCCCCGTCACGGGTCACCGCCGTCGTCGTGCTCGCCCTGGTCGGACTCGTCTTCGCCGTGCCACTGGTCGCCCTGGCCCAGTTCACGTTCCGGCAGGGCACTGACGGCGCGCTCACCCTCGACCACTACGCCGCGATCGTCGACCCGGCGAACGCGTTCACCTACCGACCGGTGTTCGACGGCCTCGGTGCGTCCCTGCTCATCGCCGTGATCACCGTCGCCATCGTGCTGCTCGTCCTCCTGCCCGCGCAGATCGTCACCGCGCTCCGCTACCCCCGCCTGCGCCGCGTGCTCGAGTTCGTCTGCCTGGTGCCGATCACCGTGCCCGTCGTGGTGCTCGTCGTCGGCTTCATCCCCGTGTACCAGGTGGTGGCGCAGGTCTTCGGGTCGGGCGCCTGGACCCTCGCCTTCGCGATCGGCATCGTCTCGCTGCCGTTCGCGTTCCGCCCGATCGCCGCGGCGCTGACCGCGATCGACGTCGCCGTGCTCGCCGAGGCCGCCCGCTCCCTCGGCGCGTCGTGGTGGACGGTCACGTGGCGGATCCTGCTGCCGAACCTCCGCCGCGGCATCACCGCCGCGTGCTTCCTGACCATCACGGTCGTCCTCGGCGAGTACACCCTCGCCTCGTTCCTGTCCCGCACGACGTTCCAGACCGCGCTGGTGCTCGTGCAGCAGACCGACCCCTACGTGGCTGCGATCTTCTCGCTCGCCGCGCTGCTGTTCGGGTTCCTGCTGCTCGTCGTCATCGGCCGGGTCGGGGCGTCCCGCCGGCGCACCACCAAGGAGTCCGCATGACCGTCACCGCCCCCGTCGCCCCGGCGTCGCTGTCCACCGAGGGCGCGGCCGTGGAGCTCGAGGCCGTCGAGAAGCACTACGGCTCCCACCGCGCGCTCGCCGGCCTGTCGCTCCGCATCGAACCGGGCGAGTTCGTCTCGCTGCTCGGGCCGTCGGGCTGCGGCAAGACCACCGCGCTCCGTGCCCTCGCCGGCCTCGAGGCGATCGACGGCGGCGCGATCCGCATCGACGGGACGGACGTCGCATCGGTGCCGGTCGAGAAGCGGGACATCGGCATGGTGTTCCAGCAGTACTCGCTGTTCCCGCACATGACCGTGCGGCAGAACGTCTCGTTCGGCCTCGAGATGCGGAAGGTCCCCGCGGCCGCCCGGCGCGAGCGCGTCATCGAGGCGCTCGACATGGTGCACCTCGCGGACTTCGCCGATCGGTTCCCGCACCAGCTCTCGGGAGGCCAGCAGCAGCGTGTCGCCCTCGCCCGCGCGCTCGTGACACGGCCCCGTGTGCTGCTGCTCGACGAGCCCCTCTCGGCGCTCGATGCGAAGGTGCGGGTGTCCCTGCGCGACGAGATCCGCCGGATCCAGAGCGACCTCGGCATCACGACCGTGTTCGTGACCCACGACCAGGAGGAAGCCCTCGCCGTCTCCGACCGCATCGCGGTGATGAACGCCGGCGACATCGAGCAGGTCGGCACGCCCGAGGAGCTCTACCGCCGCCCGGTCTCGGCCTTCACGGCGGACTTCGTCGGCCAGTCGAACCGTCTCCGCGGTGACCTGCGCGACGGTGACGTGTTCGTGTACGGCTTCCGCGTGCCCGCCCTCGACGCCGGGACGCCCGACGGCCCGGTGATCGCCCACGTCCGCCCGGAGGACGTTGCCTTCGCCGCGGAGGGCGTCACCGGTACCGTCGTGGCCTCGAGCTTCCTCGGGTCGATCCGCCGCACGACGGTCCGGCTCGACGACGACACGGTCGTGACGGTGCAGCACGAGGTCGGCGACCGCCGCACGGCGGGTGACGCCGTGGCCCTGCGGCTGCTCGGCGCCCCGGTCGCTGTCGCCCCGCTCGCGTAGCGGCGCGACTCCCGCTTTCCTCCCCGAAGAGGTCCGCGGAAGCGACAGCATGCCGGGAACCGTCGGCGGCGATCTGTCGCTTCCGCGGGAGTGACGGCGACCCGGTTCCGGACGGGAGGCGCGGGGCGGGCCCGCACCGTGCCTCCAGACCGGCGGCGGGTCAGCGCTCGAAGCGCGCGGCCGGCTCGTCGGACAGGCCCGCCCGGACCCGTGCCAGCATGTCGGCGGACATGTCCGGCAGGTCGTCGAGCCGCGCCCAGAACGCCTCGGTGTTCTCGCCGTCCGCGGGAGCAGGCGTGCCGGACACGTACCGGCAGGCGAACACGAGGTCGAGGTACTGCGCCCGGTCGCCGTTCGGGTACGTCATCTCGGGCAGGACGTGCACCCACGTCAGCCGTTCGGTGACCGCGACGACGTCGGCCTCCTCGAGCACCTCGCGCTCGGCGGCGACGGCGGGTTCCTCGCCCGGGTCGACGATGCCGGTCACCGGCGTCAGCGCACCGTTGTCGGCGCGACGGACGACGAGCAGCTCGCGGTCCGGGCCCTCGCCGCGGGTGACCACCGCGGTGATGCCCGTCATCCAGAGCGGGTCGGTCCCGACCTTCTCGCGGAGGGCCAGGACGAAGTCAGGGGTCGGCATGCACCAACGCTACCGACCGCCCCTGTCGGGGACTGGTCATGACCAGTATGGTGACAGGGTGGAGATCATCATCCTGCCGACGCCGGCCGAGGTCGGACGCGTCGCCGCCGCCAAGATCGCCTCGGTCGTCGCCGAGAAGCCGTCCGCCGTCGTGGGCCTCGCCACCGGCTCGAGCCCGCAGGGCATCTACGCCGACCTGCGCCGCCGGGTCGATGCGGGCGAGGTGTCGTTCGCCGCCGCCCGTGGATTCGCCCTCGACGAGTACGTCGGGATCCCGCTCGAGCACCCGGAGTCCTACGCCTCGGTCATCGCCCGCGACGTCGTCGAGCCGCTCGGCTTCGATCCGTCGCGTGTCCGTGTGCCGGACGGCCGAGCCGGGGACCTGGCGTTCGCGGCGAAGGAGTACGACGCCGCGATCCGGGCCGCCGGCGGGGTCGACGTGCAGATCCTCGGCATCGGGGCGAACGGGCACATCGGGTTCAACGAGCCGACGTCGTCGTTCGCGTCCCGCACGCGCATCAAGACGCTCGCGCCGTCCACGCGCGAGGCCAACGCCCGCTTCTTCGACTCGCTCGACGACGTGCCGACGCACTGCATGACGCAGGGGCTCGGCACGATCCTCGAGGCGCGCGAGCTCGTCCTCGTCGCGCAGGGCTCCGCGAAGGCCGATGCCGTGGCGGCCGCGGTCGAGGGGCCGCTGTCGTCCTTCGTGCCCGGGTCGGCGCTGCAGCTGCACGAGCACGCGACCGTCGTGGTGGACGAGGAGGCGGCCGCCGGGCTGCGCCTGGCCGACTACTACCGCTACACGTACGCGAACAAGCCGGAGTGGCAGCGCTTCGAGTGACCGCCGGACCGCGTCAGCGGGCTGACGCCAGGCGCGCCAGCCCCTCGCGCAGGGTCTCCTCGGAGCACCCGAAGTTGAGCCGTGCGTGGCCGATGCCCGGCCGCCCGAAGTCGCGCCCGTTCGTCAGCGCGACCTTCGCCGCGTCCACCAGCTGCAGGGCGGGGTCGTCGCCCCACGGCAGTGCGCGGAGGTCGAGCCAGGCCAGGTAGGAGGCCTGCGGCTGCCGGTACCCCGCGCCGGGCAGGGCCCTGCCGAGCTCCTCGGCGAGGACGCGGCGGTTGCCGGCCAGCTCGGCGAGCAGGGACGCGAGCCACGGCTCCCCGTCGCGGAAGGCGGCCACGCTCGCGGTGTAACCGAGGATCCCGGTGCGCTCGACGACCTCGACGGGCAGTCCGTCGAACCAGCCGCGTGCCCGCTCGGACGCGCCGACCATCAGGGCGCACTTCGTCCCCGCCAGGTTCCACGCCTTGCTCGCGCTCGTCAGGGCGACACCGTGCTCCACGGCCTCCGGCCCGCAGTCGAGGAACGGGGTGAACACCGCGTCGGCGTGCACGAGCGGCGCGTGGATCTCGTCCGACACGACGACGGCGTCCCACTCCGCGGCGAGCCGTGCGAGCGCCACGAGGTCCTCGCGGGCGTGCACGAGCCCGAGGGGGTTGTGCGGGTTGCAGAGCAGCACCGTTCGAGCGCCCTCGGCGAAGGCGCGCTCGATCCCGGCGAGGTCCATCCGCCACCCGGCGGTGGTGTCGAACGGGTCGGGCGCTCCGTCCGGGGTGAGCAGCGGGACCTCGGTGACGGCACCGCCGGCCTCGCGGACGTACTCCCAGAACGGTGGGTAGACGGGCGGCATGAGGACGACCTGGTCGCCGGGGTCGATGATGCGACGGAGCACCTCGACCGCCGCGACCGACACGTCGGTGGTGGTCCGGACGAGGTCGGGGTCGACGTCCCACCCCCACCGGCGGTCGGCGAAGTCGGCGAACACCTCGGGCAGCACGCGGGTGTGCCCGACGTACCCGGTGTCGCCGTTCCGGACCGCGCGCTCGAGGGCCTCGCGCACCGGCTCGGCGGGGACCGAGTCCATCTCGGCGACGAACATCGGCAGCACCTCGGACGGGTACGCCGTGTACTTCTCGCTCGTGCGGGTCCGTTGTGCATCGAAGACCGAGACCATGACGCTCATGCGCCCAGCCTGGCACTGCCGCGGCCGACGGTCACCTCACCGTCATGTCGAGCAGCTCCTCGGACAGCGCCCGGACGCGCGGGGCGAGCTCACTGCAGCGGGACGCCCGCGCCCCACACCCGCTGCACCTCGAGCGCGGGGGAGAGCGCCACGAGGTCGGCTGCGTACCCGGGCGCGATCCGACCCAGGCGGTCGCTGAGCCCCAGCGCCGCCGCGGGGACGCTCGTCAGCGCCGCGACCGCCTCGGGCAGCGTGGCCCCTGCGGCGGAGACCGCGAGCCGCAGCGCCGCGTCCTGCGTGAGCGTCGAGCCGGCGATGGTGTCCGTCCCCGCGACCCGGGCGACGCCGTCCACCACGTCCACCGCGAGCGACCCGAGCATGTAGGAGCCGTCCGGGGCCCCGGCGGCACCCATCGCGTCGGTGATGAGCGCGACGCGACCGGGAGCCGACCGGAGCAGCACCCGGGCGACGGCGGGGTGCACGTGCACGCCGTCGAGGATGAGCTCGAGCGTCACCCGGTCGTCCTCGAGGGCGGCGCCGAGGGGCCCCGGCGCCCGGTGGTGCAGCCCGGGCATGGCGTTGCACGCGTGGGTGAGCACCGTCGCCCCCGCGTCGAAGGCCGCGCGGGCCTGGTCGTACGAGCAGACGGTGTGGCCGACCGCGACCACGACCCCGGCGTCGACGAAGCGGCGCACGGCGTCGAGCGCTCCCGGCAGCTCGGGCGCGATGGTGACCTGCCGCAGGATCCCGGCGCCGGCACCGAGCAGGGCGTCCACGGTCGCGGGTGTCGGACCGATCAGGTGGGACTCCTCGTGCGCGCCCTTGTTGTGCGGCGAGAGGAACGGGCCCTCGAGGTGCGCCCCGAGCACGAGCGGATCGGTCGCGGCGATGGTGCGGATGCGGTCGAGCGACGCGGCGAGCGACGGCACGGGGTTCGCGACGAGGGACAGGACCGACCGGGTCGTCCCGTGCGCCCGGTGCACCGCGAGGGCGGCGTCGAAGGAGTCGTCCTCGTAGGCGGCACCGCCCCCGCCGTGTCCGTGCAGGTCGATGAAGCCGGGGGTCAGGACGGCGTCGCCGAGGTCGACGACCTCGGCGCCCGAAGCGGTGTCCGGCAGGCCGGCACCCGAGCCGACCGCCTCGATCACCCCACCCGAGAGCAGGACCCAGCCGTCGTCGACCACGCCGGCCGTGTCGACGAGGCGGCCGGCGCGGACCAGGGTGCGCCGCGCCTCCAGGCCGCTGCTCACACCGTCTCCCGCCGGAACGCGACCACCACGGAGAGCGCCGCGACCAGCACGAAGACCAACCCGACCACCGGGTGCCCGAGCGAGATCCAGGTGGCGCCGGCGGCGATGACGAGCGCGGTCTCGACGATGACCTTGCCGACGACGTCGGTGTCGATCGGCGACCGCGGCGAGCGGAAGAGGAACCACACGACCGCGGCGAACAGCGGTGCCCCGACCATGAACAGCACGCCCGGGAACGGGAACGGCCACGAGAGGTAGCCCCAGTACGCCAGCGACAGCAGGCCGAACGCGCACACGAACACGCGCAACACGGTCCACCCGGAGACGCGGCGACGGGCCGGAGCCGCATCCGAGGGCGGCGGCACGTCGTTCCAGTCGACGGGACTCTGCGGTGCGTTCGTCATGCGGCTGCCTACCTGAAGATGATGGTGCGGGCGCCGTCGAGCAGGACGCGGTCCTCCGCGATCCAGCGCACCGCCTGCGTCAGCGTCCGGGACTCCTCGTCCTGCCCGATCGAGACCAGCTCGGACGGCTCCTTCGTGTGGTCCACCCGGACGACGTTCTGCTCGATGATCGGGCCCTCGTCGAGGTCGCTCGTCACGAAGTGCGCGGTCGCTCCGATGAGCTTCACGCCGCGGGCGTGCGCCTGTCGGTAGGGGTTCGCGCCCTTGAAGCCGGGCAGGAACGAGTGGTGGATGTTGACCGCGCGGCCCTCGAGCGCGGTGCAGAGCTCCGGCGACAGGATCTGCATGTAGCGGGCGAGGACGACGAGCTCGATGTCGTGCTCCTCGACGGCCTCGAGGATGCGCTGCTCCATCGCCCGCTTCGAGTCCGCGTCGGTGACGGGGCGGTGCTCGAACGGCACGGAGTAGAACGAGGCCAGCCCGGACAGGTCGGCGTGGTTCGAGAGCACGAGCGGGACCTCGATGGGGAGCTGTCCGCCGCGCTGCCGGTACAGCAGGTCGTTGAGGCAGTGGCCCGCCTTCGACACGAGCACGAGGGTGCGCAGGGGGCGTCCGACGACGTCGAGCTGCACCCGGGCGTCGTAGCGCTCGACGACCGGGGCGAGTGCCTGTTCGAAGGTCGCGCGGTCGACGGGCGCCATCACCTGCAGGCGCATGAAGAAGGAGTTCGTGTCGGCGCTCGAGAACTGCTGCGACTCGGTGATGTTGCCCTGCGCAGCGACGACGGCTCCGGACACGGCGTGCACGATCCCGGGCTGGTCGTCGCAGACGAGCGTGAGGGTCCAGTGCGTGGGGGTCGGGTCGGTCACGGGTTCAGGGTACCGGGCCGGTCACGCGCGTTGCCGCGGGCCCAGGCCACCTGTGGAGAACCGGTCTGGAGGCGCGTGGTGCGCCGGTCAGGCGGCTCCCGTCAGCGCGCGTCCGCCCGGGCGAGCGCGCGGTCGGCGAGCGTCAAGACGGACAGGAGCACGCCGACCCCGAGCATCACCCACGCGAGCACGTGCAGGTCCGGCGTGGTCGGGGCCTGCCCGAACACCCCGCCGATCAACGAGGACGCCGCGATCGCGCCGATGTAGATGCTCGTCCGGGACAGCCCGGCCGCGGTGCCGATGTACTCCGCGGGCACCACCCTGTAGAGCGCCGCCTGGTTCGACACGGACGCCAGCGCCTGCGGCACCCCGAACAGCGCCGGCACGACGAGCAGGAGTGCGAGCGGCGACCCGGCGTGCAGCAGGAGCAGGAGCCCGGCACCGACCAGGGGGACGAGCGCTGCGACGACGAGCGGTCGACGGACGGCGGTGCGTCGGGCGACCAGGAACGACACCACCCCGGCGACGACGGCTGCCGGGAGCTGCAGGTACCCGGCGACGTCGCTCGGGTAGCCCGCGACGTCCTGCACCCACTGCGAGAACCCGTACGTCATCGTGTACGCGAGCAGGTAGGTCAGGAACAGCCGGGCGTAGGTGCGCGACAGGGCGCCGTTCCGGACGAGCAGCCGCACGTCGACGAAGGGCTTCGTCGCGCGCAGCTCCCACAGCACGAGCGCCACGAGCAGCACGACGGCGACCGCGAGCAGCCACCAGAGTCCGGCGCCGAGGTCGAGCAGGAACACCAGCAGCGCCGACACCGTGCCGGTCATGAGCACCATGCCGAGCGGGTCCAGGGCCGTGCGGACCGGCAGCTGCTCGGCGTCCCGCGGTCGGAGCCGGTCCGACGGCAGCCACATCGCGGCGACGACGATGCCGAACACAGCGAGCGGGACGTTCACCAGGAAGATCGCGTGCCACCCGAACGCCGCGATGAGCACGCCGCCGAGGGGAGGGCCTGCCGCGGCGGAGACGAGCGAGGTGATCGACAGCGCCCCGAGCACGAGCGGCGGGGTCGGCTTCCCGATCCGGGCGGAGTGCTGGCGGAGCGTCGTGAGGGCCGCCGGGTACGCCGACGACGTCCCGATCCCGATGAGCACCCGCGCGGCGACCGCACCGCCGAAGCCGGTCAGCACCTCGGGCACGACGCCCGCGATGCCGACGATCACCAGCCCGGTGAGGAAGACCTTCTTCGGCCCGAACCGGTCGGCGAGCTTGCCCATCGTCGGCTGTGCGACCGCGCTCGCCAGGTAGAGCGCGGCGACGAGCCAGATCGCCTGCGATGCACCGATGCCGAGGTCGCGGGAGATCGGCGCGAGGGCGACGGACACCATCGTCGTGTTGATCGGGTTGAGCAGCGGGCCGACGAGCACCGGGACGAGGAGCTTCGGGCCGAAGCCGCTGCCCGTGTCGGTGCCGGTCGGGGTCGCGGTCGGCGTGGGGGAGGTCGATGTGGACGTGGTGGCGCTTCTTCCGCGGGTCAGGCTTCGGTGAGGGGTGCGAGGATCGCGACGGCCCGCGCCACGGTCGCGCGGTCGGACTCGGGCAGGGTCGCGAGCCGGTCGGCGAGCACGCGCGTACGGGTGGTCCACGCGTCCTGGCGCGCGCGGGACCCTGCGTCGGTGGCGCGGACGAGTGTGCGGCGGCCGTCAGCGGGGTCCGGGCGGCGTTCGACGAGCCCGAGATCGACGAGCGCCTGCACGGTCGCCCCCATCGACTGCGGGCGGACGCCCTCGGCGCGCGCGAGATCGGCGACGGTGCTCTCGCCGTGTCGGAGGAGTCGACCGAGCGCGGCGGTCTGGGACGCGGTGACCTCGTCGGTCTTGCCGGCGAGCAGCGTGCGGCGGATGCGACCGTGCAGGGTCAGCAGGTCATCCGCGAGTGTGTCGATCGGTTCCACGGTGGAACAGTACGACTCAACAGGACACCTTGCAAGATCACCTTCTGATCAGACGACGCCGTCCACGGCGGCGTTGATGGAGCCGTCCGTCGTGAACGGTCGCAGTGCGGCCACGAGTCCGTCCACGTCGTCGCCGAACCAGGCGTTGCTCACCCGGACGCGCGGCCACGCATCGGCCAGCAGCTCCCGTCCGTCCCGCGTCAGGCGCAGCCGGGAGGCCCGTCCCCGCCCCGGTGCGGCGCCCCGCTCGACGAGCCCCCGCGTCTCGAGCCCGCCCATCAGTGCGGCCATGCTCTGCGGGCGGACGCCGACGGCTCTCGCGAGTTCGGCCTGGTTCCGCTCGCCGCCGGACGCGAGTTGCACGAGCGCCCCGAACTCGACGGGCGTGAGGTCGAGTGGCGCGAGCTCCTCGGCGAGGCGCCGGGCCAGTTCCCGTGCGGCGCGGATCACCGTCCATGCGGCGACGGAATCGACGTCGTCGCCGGTCACCGAGAAGTCGCTGGGCACGGCCCGATCCTACCGGCGTAACGTCAAGAAACAGGAAACTGATACCGAAGGAGGGGTCACCATGACCGACACGATCGCGATCACGGGCGTCACCGGCGACGTCGGTGGCAAGACGCTCGAGCTGCTGCACGACGCCGGCGCACCGGTGCGCGCCGTCGTCCGTCGTCCCGACCAGGCCGAGCGGCTCCGTGCTCGGGGCATCGACGCGCGGCTCGCGGACCTCGACGACCTCGATGCCCTGACCCGCGCCCTCGACGGCGTGGGCCGTTTCTTCCTCGTCACGCCGGTCAGCGAGCGGCAGGCGGAGCAGGGCGAGACCGGGGTCCGCGCCGCACAGCGAGCCGGTGTACCGCGGGTGGTGCACCTGTCCGGCGGGGACGCGGCGGAGCACTCGCCCATGCCGTGGGCCGCGGCGGCCTGGCGGACCGACCGGATCCTGCGGGAGAGCGGGCTCGCGTGGACGATCCTGCACCCGTCGGCGTTCATGACGAACCTGCTGCCCTCGGCTCCGGCGATCCGCCGCGGGTGGTTCCCGCACACCACCGGTCGTGGCCGAGCGGGCTGGATCGACACCGCCGACATCGCTCGGACCGCAGCCGCGGTGCTGACCGAGGACGGGCACGACGGCACCGAGCCCGTGCTCACCGGTCCGGACGCACTCGACGCCCGAGGGATCGCGGCCGGCCTCTCGTCGGGGCTCGGACGCCGCGTGCGGCCCGTGCACCTGCCGAGCCGGGTGTACCGGGCCGTCGTCCGCGCCGGCGGTGTCCCGGCGTGGCAGGCGGAGGGGCTCCGGCAGCAGTTCGGACGGGTGCTCCGCCGGGGACTCGACGACGTCGACGTCATGAGCGACGACGTGGCCCGGATCACCGGGCGGCCGCCGCGGTCCCTGGCGGACTGGGCACGCGACCACCGTGAGCAGCTGACGGGCCGGGGCTGACACGGCGGACTGCGCCGTGCCTCCCGGCCGTGCCGTCAGCCCGCCGTGGTGAGGGTCGTGACCAGGTGTTCCTGCACGTACCCGATCCAGTCGTAGACGTCGCGCAGGCCGAGGCCGGCGTCCCCGGCGGACGAGGCCTCCTCGGACGCGGCGTCGGTGATGCCGAGCCGCTCCGCGATGGTCAGGCGCAGGTCGGTCAGGCCCCGGAGCCACGCCTGCTCGTCCTGCGGGGTGAGGGCGCCGTCCCGCGCGCCCGTCAGCCAGCCGTGGACGACGTCGGCGTTCGCGGACTTCTGCGCGAGCAGGTCCGCCTGCGTGTAGCGGCGGAACTCCTCGCTCGCCTCGACGTCGGACGGGTACGCGTCCGGGAACATCCGCGCGGCGACGGGGTCGTCGGACAGGTCCCCGCCGAGCACCTGCTGCAGTTGTCCGGTGAGCGACGCGAGGACGGAACGCTCGCCCTCGGACATCGTGAGGTGGACGCCGTCGGGGCGGCGGACGAAGGGGATCACGCGTCCGGTCCGGCCGCGCGGTCGACCGTCGCCTGCAGGCCGTAGCCGTGCATGGCCTCGACGTGGCGCTCCATGGCCTCGCGGGCGCCGGTCGCGACGATCGCCCGACCGTCGTCGTGCACCTGGCGCATGAGCCGCTCGGCGCGGGCGTGCGAGAAGCCGAAGTAGCTCTGGAAGACGTAGGTCACGTAGGACATGAGGTTCACCGGGTCGTCCCAGACCACGGTGACCCACGGCACGTCGGGTCGGGCGCGCAGGTCGGTGCGCTCGTCGACGTCGGGGCTGATCAGTGTCATGCGTCGACGTGGCTGCTCGGGTGCATGCCCCCAGGGTGACACGAACGTGCCCGCTCGGTACGATCGAGGGGTCGCGACTGGCGTTGGATGGGTCACCATCGGGGAGCGACACCTGACACGGAGCGCGGCCGTACGCCTGGGCCGCGCCCACCCGTCCACCTCGTCGCGTCCGCGCGGCGATCAGACAACGAGGAGTCCCGTGTCCATCACCGATCTGCCCGCTGCGTCCACGCAGTCCAGCTTCAACGCCCCGCTCAGCGCGGTCGACCCCGAGATCGCGAAGGTCCTCGAGCAGGAGCTCGGCCGTCAGCGCGACACCCTCGAGATGATCGCGTCCGAGAACTTCGTCCCGCGTGCCGTGCTCGAGTCGCAGGGCTCGGTGCTCACGAACAAGTACGCCGAGGGCTACCCGGGCAAGCGCTACTACGGCGGCTGCGAGTTCGTCGACATCGCCGAGCAGCTCGCCATCGACCGCGCGAAGGCCCTCTTCGGTGCCGCGTACGCGAACGTGCAGCCGCACTCCGGCGCCAGCGCGAACGCCGCGGTCCTGCACGCCATCGCCTCCGCCGGGGACACCATCCTGGGCCTCGAGCTCGCCCACGGCGGTCACCTGACCCACGGCATGAAGCTCAACTTCTCCGGCCGCATCTACAACGCCGTGTCCTACGGCGTCGACCCGGAGACCTTCGAGGTCGACTACGACGACATCCGCGCGAAGGCGATCGAGCACCAGCCGAAGGTCCTCATCGCCGGGTGGTCGGCGTACCCCCGGCAGCTCGACTTCGCGAAGTTCCGCGAGATCGCCGACGAGGTCGGCGCGACGCTCTGGGTGGACATGGCGCACTTCGCCGGTCTCGTCGCCGCGGGCCTGCACCCGTCGCCCCTCCCGCACGCACACGTCGTCTCGTCGACGGTGCACAAGACGCTCGCAGGTCCCCGCTCGGGCATCATCCTGTCCAACGAGGAGTCGCTCTTCAAGAAGCTGAACTCCGCGGTGTTCCCGGGGCAGCAGGGCGGTCCCCTCATGCACGTGATCGCCGCGAAGGCGACCGCGTTCCTGCTCGCGAGCCAGCCTGAGTTCAAGGACCGCCAGGAGCGCACGCTCCGCGGTGCTCGTCTGCTGGCGGACCGGCTCACGCAGGACGACGCGAGGGCAGCGGGCATCGACGTCCTCACCGGCGGTACCGACGTGCACCTGGTGCTCGTCGACCTGCGCGAGTCCGAGGTCGACGGCAAGCAGGCAGAAGACCTGCTGCACGAGGTCGGCATCACCGTGAACCGCAACTCCGTGCCCTTCGACCCGCGCCCGCCGATGGTCACCTCGGGTGTCCGCATCGGCACCCCGGCGCTGGCGACCCGCGGCTTCGGCGACGCCGAGTTCACCGAGGTGGCGGACATCATCGCGCTGACCCTCATGCCGAACCCGGACATCGAAGCGCTCTCGGCGCGGGTGAAGGCCCTGACCGACGCGTTCCCGCTCTACGCGTGAGCGCCGCGCTCCCTCGTGAGCGTTGGGCGGGTGAGGGCAGTGCCGTCCGCATCGACGGCACCGCCCTCGCCGCGCGCACGCTCGACGACCTGAAGGTCCGCATCGACCGCCTGCACGACCACGGCTTCCGGCCCGGGCTGGGCACGATCATGGTCGGCCAGAACCCGGGTTCGGTGTCGTACGTCGCCGGCAAGCACAAGGACTCGGCGCAGATCGGGCTCGACTCGGTCCGCATCGACCTGCCGGAGTCGGCGTCCGCCGCCGACATCCGCGGAGCGATCCTGCAGATGAACGACGACCCTCGGGTCACCGCGTTCATCGTGCAGCTCCCGCTGCCGCAGGGAATCGACCCGATCCCGATGCTCGAGCTGATGAACCCGGCGAAGGACGCCGACGGCCTGCACCCGACCAACCTCGGTGAGCTCGTGCTCGCCGTCCCCGGCGGCGCCGGCGCGATCGACGCCCCGCTGCCGTGCACGCCGCGTGGCATCGTCGCGATGCTCGAGGCCTACGACGTCCCGATCCGCGGGCAGCACGTCACGATCATCGGCCAGGGTCTGACGGTCGGTCGTCCGCTCGGACTGCTGCTCACCCGGCTCGAGGCGACGGCGACGCTGACGCACTCCCTGACCGAGGACGTCGCCGCCGAGTGCCGGCGTGCCGACATCATCGTCGCCGCGGCCGGGGTCGCCGGGCTCGTGCAGCCGGACTGGGTCGAGCCCGGAGCCGCGGTCATCGACGTGGGCATCAGCCGGATCGTGGACGAGTCGACCGGCAAGGCGAGGCTCCGCGGAGACGTCGACCCCGCGGTCGCGTCGGTCGCAGGGTTCCTGTCGCCGACGCCGGGCGGTGTCGGCCCGATGACCCGCGCGATGCTCATGAAGAACGTCGTCGAGGCCGCCGAGCGCCACCTGCGCTGAGCGGGCGGTCGCTGCCGCGGGCTGCGCGGGCTGTGCCGGTCAGCGTTCCCTCCGCGAAAGCGACAGATCGCCGCGGTCCGTTCGCGGCGGTCTGTCGCTTTCGGGTTGTGGTCGCCACCAGCCCGGCCTGGAGGCGCGGATCACCCCCGCCACGCGCCTCCCCGCGGTGCTACGGTCACCGCATGGGGGATGCGGGAGAACTGACCGAACCGGTGCTGCGACCACGGCCGGAGCCGTCGCAGTTCACGAAGGACGCCCGCTGGCTGGTCGTCATCGTGGCGCTCTGCATCCTGGTCCAGCAGCCCGGCTCGACGTGGAGCACGACGTTCTTCCACGCCGGTCAGGAGTTCGACTTCCGGTCGTCACCGGCGCTCGGGACGACGCTCCTGACCGTGGCGGTCGCCGTCGGCGGGTTCCTCGTCGCGGTCGCCCGCCGGGGCGCGAGCCGGTTCGACGAGCACACCGTGATGGGGCTCGCCCTCGCCGGGGTGCTCGGCCTCACCGTGGTCGTCTGGCTGCTGATGCCCGTTCAGATGACGTGGGTGCAGTGGGCGGTCGAGCACGGTCAGGCGCACCCGTTCGTGCTCGGGAACGTCGTCGAGACGACGCGGTACGCCGACTCCATCGGCTGATCGGCCACCCGGTCGCTCCGACGCCCGCCTGCAGTCGTCGAACCAGGCGACCGACGTCGAATCAGCCGAGCGGGCTGGTTCGACGTCGGGAACGTGGTTTGCAGCGCGATGCGGGCGCGCAGCGCGTCAGTCGCGCCGAGCGCCCTGCGCGGCGTGCACCGTGAAGACCGTCGGCTCGCGGTACCCGGCGGCGGCGAAGGCGGACGTGACGGCGTCCGTGATCGCGCCACGGGCCTCCCGGTCGACCAGCGCGATCGCTGCACCACCGAAGCCGCCACCGGTCATGCGTGCGCCGACCGCGCCGTTCGCCATCGCCGTGTCGACCGCCAGGTCGAGCTCCGGCACCGAGATCTCGAAGTCGTCGCGCATCGACGCGTGCGATGCGACGAGCAGCTCACCGATCGCGCGCGGGCCCTGCTCGCGGAGCGTACGGACGGTGTCGAGGACGCGCTGGTCCTCGGTGACGATGTGCCGAACGCGCCGGAAGGTCTCGTCGTCGAGCAGTTCCTGCGCGCGGGGCAGGTCCTCGACGCTCACGTCGCGCAGCGCCTCGACGCCCATCGCCGCCGCGCCGCGCTCGCACGATTCACGACGGGCCTTGTAGCCGCCCGTCGCGTGGGCGTGCTCGACGCGGGTGTCGATGACCAGGACCTCGAGCCCGTTCGCCTCGAGCGCCAGGTCGACCACCGCGGTGTCGAGCGTGCGGCAGTCGAGGAACACGACGGCATCCTGCTCGCCGAGGAGCGACGCGGACTGGTCCATGATGCCGGTCGGTGCGCCGACGGCGTGGTTCTCGGAGTACTGACCGACGCGCGCCAGGGCCTTGCGGTCGAGGCCGAGCTCCCACAGGTCGGTGAAGGCGAGCGCGACGCCGCACTCGATCGCGGCGCTCGACGACAGGCCCGCGCCCACCGGTACGTCCGAGTCGATGAAGACGTCGAAGCCGGTCTTGTCGGACAGGTCGGCCCCGGCCTGCTCGCGGAGTGCCCAGGCGATGCCGAAGACGTACGCCGACCATCCGTCCATCTTCTCGGGCGACAGCTCGTCGAGCGAGAGCTCGTGCACGGCGTCCGGTTCGAAGGCCGATGCGACCCGGATCAACCGGTCGTCGCGCTGGGCGATGGACGCCACCGTGCGACGGTCGATCGCGAACGGCAGCACGTAGCCGTCGTTGTAGTCGGTGTGCTCACCGATGAGGTTGACGCGACCGGGAGCGGAGTACCGCACCGTCGGCTCGTACCCGTAGACCTGCTGGAACGTCATGCGCGTTCGATCCCTCCTCGGATGAACTCGGCCGCCTTCTCGGGGACGAGGTCCCCGATCCAGGCGCCCATGGCAGCCTCACTGCCGGCCAGGAACTTGAGCTTGTCCGCCGCGCGACGCGGGGACGTGATCTGCAGCATGAGCCGTACGGTGTCGCGCGCGGTGTGCACCGGCGCCTGGTGCCACGCGGCGATGTACGGCGTCGGGTCGCCGTAGAGCGCGTCGAGCCCGCGGGTGAGCCGCAGGTGCATGTGCGCGAGCTCGTCCTTCTCGGCCTCGGTCAGGCCGGCGAAGTCGGGCACGTGCCGGTGCGGCAGCATGTGGATCTCGATGGGCCAGCGCGCGGCGAACGGCACGAAGGCGGTGAAGTGCTCACCCTGCAGGACGACGCGCTCGGAGGCACGCTCGTTCGCGAGGTGCTGCTCGAACAGGTCCGGCCCGAAGCGCTCGATCGACGCGAGCAGCCGCTGCGTGCGGGGCGTGACGTACGGGTACGAGTAGATCTGCCCGTGCGGGTGGTGCAGCGTGACGCCGATCGCCTCGCCGCGGTTCTCGAACGGGAACACCTGCTGGATGCCGGGCATCGCGGACAGCGCGGCGGTGCGGTCCGCCCAGGCCTCGACCACGGTGCGGGCCCGCGACTCGCTGATCGACGCGAACGAGCCGCTCGTCTCGGGGGAGAAGCACACGACCTCGCAGCGCCCGACGCTCCGGAGCTGCCGGTTCAGCCCGACGTCGGAGAGCGACTCGAGCGACTCCGGGGCGTCGTCGGCCTCGAGCAGAGGGCCGAACGACGGCGACCGGTTCTCGAACACCGCGACGTCGTACCGGCTCGGGATCTCCGACGGGTTCGCGGCGGTCTGCGGCGCGAGCGGGTCCTGGTCGGCCGGCGGCAGGAACACGCGGTTCTGTCGGCTCGACGCGATGGACACCCACTCGCCGGTCAGGACGTCCTGCCGCATCCGTGCCGTCTCCGGCCGGGGGTCGAGGACACGCTGGTCGATGCTGCGCTCCGCGGGCAGCTGTGTGTCGGCGTCGTCGAAGTAGATGAGCTCGCGGCCGTCGGCGAGCGTCGTCACGCGCTTGGTGATCACCGCCCCACCCTACCGCGCTCGTGAAGCGTTGCGAAAGGCTGCGTAAGTGCGCGAAACTCGTGCCGTGAGCGACGACCTCTCCTTCCTCGCCGGGGCGCTGCCCGCGCCGCTGCGGCAGGACCGCATCGTCTCCATCGTCGAGGGCGCTCCCGGCCTCGTCCGGACCGCCGCCCTCGCGGCGGCGCTGGGGACGAGCGAGGTGACCGTCCGCCAGGACCTCGCCCTGCTCGACCAGGAGGCCCGCATCCGCCGGGTGCGCGGTGGTGCGGTCCGCCTCGGGGTCGGTTCCCCCGAGCGCCCCTTCGAGGAGACCGCCGTCGAGCACCAGGTGGCGAAGGCCGCCATCGGCCGCGCGGCGGCCGACCTGGTCCGGTCGGGCCAGTGCGTCGTGCTCGACGTCGGCACCACGCCCGCCGCCGTCGCGGAGGCCCTGGTCGCGCGGTCCGACCTGGTCGACGTCACCGTCGTGACGAACTCGCTCACCACCGCACTCGCGCTCGAGCGGGCGGTCCCGCGCTTCACCGTGGTCGTCACCGGCGGCACCCTCCGGCCGTTGCAGCACTCCCTCGTCGCACCGTTCATGGGCGCCGTGCTGCCGATGATCGCCGCCGACGTGGTGTTCCTCGGGGGCACCGGGCTCGACGTCGAGCACGGTCTGACGAACGTGAACCTGCCCGAGACCGAGGCGAAGCGCATGCTCGCCGCCGCGGCCCGGCGTACCGTCGTGGTGGCGGACGGCTCGAAGTTCGGTCGGGCCCACCTCGGCGTCGTCCGTCCGCTCGAGGACATCGACGTCGTCGTCACCGCCGAGGTCACGGTGGACGCAGTCGCCCCGATCCGGGCGGCGGGTGTCGATGTGGTCGTGGCGGACGAGGACGGCCGCGCAGCACCAGACGGAAGGAAGTAGCAGCCATGACCGCAGCAGCACCCACCGGAGGGCAGTACCACCTCCGTCACGCCGGCCCGGACGGGGTCGTCGAGGCCGTCGTCACCGAGGTCGCCGCCGGGATCCGGGAGCTCCGGGTCGCCGGGTTCGACCTCACCGAGCCGTTCCCCGTGACCTCGCTGCCGCCGGGCGCCGACGGCATCGTGCTCGTGCCGTGGCCGAACCGCGTCGCCGGCGCCGTCTGGGAGCTCGACGGGAAGCGACAGCAGCTGGACGTCTCCGAGCCCAAGTACGGCAACGCCTCGCACGGGCTGCTCCGGTTCTCGCCGTACCGCGTGGTGGCACAGACCGAGTCCGCGATCGAGCAGCAGGCCACGATCCACCCGCAGCACGGCTGGCCGTTCACGCTCGAGACGCGCGTGCACCACGAGCTGGTCGACGACGGGGTCCGGGTGACGCACACGATCACGAACCGCTCCGGCGTCCGGGCCCCGTTCGCCGTCGGTGCGCACCCGTACCTGCGTGCGGGTGACACCCCGGCCGCTGACCTCGTCGTCACGCTCGACGCCGCCACGGCGTTCACGGTCGACGAGCACAAGATCCCGAACGGCACGGTGTCCGTCGAGGGCACGCCCTACGACCTGCGATCAGGGCAGCGCGCCGGTGACGCCGACCTCGACACCGCCTACCGGGACATCACGCCGGACGAGCACGGCGTGCGGCGCACGACGCTCCACGGCCCGGAGGGCGACGGCGTCGAACTCTGGCAGGACGAGTCGTTCCCGTACGTGCAGGTCTTCACCTCCCGCGAGTTCCCGCGCGGCGACGGCACCGGGCTGGCCGTGGCGGTGGAACCGATGACGGCGCCCGCGAACGCCCTCAACTCCGGCGAGGGCCTGCGCTGGCTCGAGCCCGACGAGTCGTGGACGGGTACCTGGGGCATCCGCCGCGTCTGGTCCTGACCGATCTCGGCTGGCGAGGCTCGGGTTGTCCCGGCGCGACCGACACCCGAACACGACGAAGGCCGCCCGGACCGGGCGGCCTTCGTCGTGCGTGGTCGGGTGCGTCAGGCGCGACGCATGCGGAGCGCCTCGACCGCGAGGGACTCGGTACCGTAGCGGCCGATCTCCTGTGCCCACGCCGGGTCATCACCGCGCAGGGCGACGTACTCCTTGCCCTGTCGGCAGACGTAGCCGAGCACCGCGGTGGCGGTGGCGACCTCGATGAAGTCGGTGCGGATGTGCCGCGTGGTGACGCGGGCGTTCCGGCGGAGGGTGTCGAGGAGGAGCTGGTTGCTCATCGTGGTGTTCGTCGCTGCGGCGAGCTCGACGATGCGGCGCGCGTCACCGGTGGTGCTGGCCTGCGTGGCGTCGATGGGCTCGGTCACGGTGTACCCCGTTCGTTCTGTCGTGCTGCGGTGCTGGTCGATCCCTGGATCAGGACCGGGAACGACACTATCGGCGCTGGGCAGGCAAACCGCTGAACAGGGTCTGGACTGTGCACAAGACGCACCATGAACATCCTGTGTCCGAGTTGTACCCCGGTCTCGCTGCTGGGAGAAGTGGTGGGCCCCGTGGGGCTCGAACCCACGACCCTCGGATGAAGAGGCGGAGTTCAGGAAGCTGGTGGGCCCCGTGGGGCTCGAACCCACGACCCTCGGATTAAAAGTCCGGTGCTCTACCAACTGAGCTAGAGGCCCTCACCCGCAAGGCTAGCGGGTGAGGGCCTCCAGACGAGAACCAGTGCGGTCGGTCAGCTGCGGCGCCCGGTCAGGGTGCGCAGGAGCCACATGATCACCGCGATGACGAGCAGCACGATGCCGACCCACAGCAGGAACTTCAGACTCGCGGTGAAGCCACCGACGAACAACAGGATGACCGCGATGACGGCCAGGATGACGAGCAGGGCGTTCATGGAGTCTCCTCTTCTCAACGTCCGGGAGGAGTGCCTCCCTGTCCGAGCACGGTACGCCGGAGCACCCGGTTGCGTTCATGGCGAACGGGGGACGTGCGCGTCGGCGGCCGCGCCTACACTCGCCGGGTGCCTCGCGATCACCACCGTCCCGTCCACTTCACCGACCAGGAGTTCGCCGCGATCCAGGGCGGCGACGACCCGGCCCTGGTGAACCGCGTCGCGCACGAGACGGCGAACGCGTTGCTGCACCGTGTGCGGCAGGACCCGGACCCCGCGGTGGTCGAACGGCTGGTCACCTACACGGACGTGCACGGCATCGACGCGATCGCCGAACTGTGGGCCCGGGTGGGTGCGCACACGCTCCCCGGTGCGCTGTGGCGCATCTACCTCGTGCGGGTCGTCATCCGGCAGAACCCGGAGGAGGTCGCGTACTTCTTCGAGCGCGGCACGGAGCGCATCGGCACGATCGACGAGGCGGTCGCGGGCGCCGAGCAGCCGACGGGCCCGGCGGAGATCCTGACGCTGGCCGACAACATCCTGCACGGCCTGTACACGGGGGACCTCGCGGTGGCGCTCGACCGCGGAGCAGCGTTCTGCCGACTGACCGCGGCGGGCGCGACCTCGGTGGCGGACGACGCCGACCTGACCGCGGGGGAGCGCGCGAGCGAGCTGACGCGCCGGGCGCTGCGACTGACGGAGCTGGCGGCCGACCTGACCGAGGCGGCGGCGCTCTGGCGCCGCGACAGCCTCGACTGACGAGCCGCGCGACTGCCGGACCGAACGGGCCGCGAGACCCGCCGCGAGAGACCCAGCCGGCGAGCGGCGGGACGGACCCGCGCCGCCCCTCCGGACTCGAACGACGGCACACGACCCGCGCTGCGTCTCCTGGCCGGGCCTTCGAGAAGGGGCCCCCTGGAAATGAGGAGACCGGGCCGCAGAAGCGCCTCTCGGCGCGAGGCCGCTCGAAGCGGCGAATTTTGGAGCCCGGGGCTTGCTGCGGCCCGGCGAGATCCATTCTACGAGACACGTGCTGTGCAGGTGACCGTGTTCACTCTCGGTGGACACCAGGCGCGGTCGGGCGTGCCCCGGACAGGCCAGGCGCGACACCGCCCGGTGTCCCCTGTGGTTCCGGACGATCCCGTCCCGCCGCGATCCTGAGCAATCCACTCGGGCGACGGTGCCGAACAGAGGGTGTGACGCTCCTCGCGGACGTCACAGCGAGGGTCAGCGTGACCCGGTCCGGTACCCGCCGGTCAATTCCCTGCGGGTCGCGCTGCCCTCGCCCACCACCTCCACCGCCGCGAGGATCCGAACCACCCGTACCCGACCTGCGAAGTCATCGCACGTGCCGGACCCGATGCCACCGAGAGGGGGGAAACCTGCAATGCTTGCCATCGTGGAACGAGACACCGAGGCCTGGCGCTCCGACGAGCCCGTACCCGTGTCGCCCGACGATCTGCTCGCCCGTGTCGCCACCGGTGACCAGTCCGCCTTCTCCGACCTCTACGACGCCCTGTCCGGTCGTGTGCTCGGGCTCGTGACGCGGCTCCTCAAGGACCGCGCGCAGTCCGAGGAGGTCACGCAGGAGGTCTTCCTCGAGGTCTGGCAGCAGGCGACCCGCTTCGACCGGGCGCGCGGCACCGCCGCCAGCTGGGTCCTCACGATGGCCCACCGTCGCGCGGTGGACCGGGTCCGGGCATCGCAGGCGTCGCACGACCGGGACACCAGGATCGGCATCCGCGACCTGGAGGCCGGTTTCGACCAGGTGTCCGAGTCCGTGGAGATCCGGATCGAGCACGAACGCGTCAGCCGGGCGCTCGGCAAGCTCACCGAGTTCCAGCGCCAGGCGGTGCAGCTCGCGTACTACGGCGGCTACTCGCACAGCGAGATGGCCGAACGGCTCGGTGTCCCGATCGGCACCGTCAAGACCCGTCTGCGTGACGGGATGATCCGACTCCGAGACGAGATGGGGGTGACGTCATGACTGAACGGCACGACGACCCTGCCCTGCTCACCGGGTCGCACGCACTGGACGCCCTGTCGGACGACGAGCGCGCGTTCCTCGAGCACGTCCTGACGACGTCGCCGGAGCTGCAGGCCGAGACGGACTCGCTCCGCGAGACCGCGCTGCAGCTGGCGTACGCCGTCGAACCGGTCGAGCCGCCGGCGTCGCTGAAGGCGTCGCTGATGGCCCAGATCGCCCGGACGCCGCAGGCAGCACCGGACGAGCAGGTCGCCGGCGTCCCGTCGACGGCCACCGGCCTGGAGGCTCCACTCGCCCCCGCCACGGCGCTCGCCCCCGCCGCGTCGCCGGCTCCGGTCGCAGCACCGTCCGCGTCCTCGGCCCCCGTCGAGGGTCGCGCCGCCGCTGCGGCCCGCCGCCGCTGGTTCCAGCGGCCGGCCGCGGCCCTGTCCGCCGCCGCTGCGGTCGCCGTGGTGTTCCTCGGCGTCGGGCTCGGCGTCGGCACGAACTTCGGCCAGTCCGAGGGGACCGGCCCGGAGACCACGCAGGCCTCGGGCACACTCGACTCGATCTACGCTGCGTCGGACTTCCAACGGACGACCGCGAAGGTGCCCGGTGGCGGCTCCGCGACGGTCGTGTGGTCGCACGACGTCGGCAAGTCGGCGGTCATCCTCGACGGTGTCGAGCAGGCACCGGAGGGCAAGACGTACGAGCTCTGGTACATCGGGTCCGAGGGCACGAAGGTGTCGCCGGCCGGCCTGGTCGACGGTGCGCGGAACGGTGTGCACACGGCGGTCCTCGAGGGCGATCTGACCCCGGGCGACTCCATCGGCATGACGGTCGAGCCCGAGGGCGGGTCCGACCAGCCGACCTCGACGCCGCTCATGGCCGTCCCCACGACCCAGGCGTAGCACCGGCCTCCCCGGCCATGGAGCAGGAAACGTCGAGTCACACATGGTGACTCGACGTTTCCTGCTCCATCGCTGTGGGGGAACGCAAGCACGGAGGCCCGGTGCCGTCCGTGGCGGACGTGCACCGGGCCTCCAGGCCGACCGTCAGGAGACGGACCGGGCGTCGATCAACCGAAGCGACCCGAGACGTAGTCCTCGGTCGCCTGCACGGACGGGTTCGAGAAGATCGTCGCGGTGTCGTCGAACTCGATGAGCTTGCCCGGCGCACCGGTGCCCGCGATGTTGAAGAACGCGGTCTTGTCGCTGACGCGCGACGCCTGCTGCATGTTGTGCGTCACGATGACGATCGTGAAGTCCTTCTTGAGCTCCTCGATGAGGTCCTCGATGGCGAGGGTCGAGATCGGGTCGAGCGCCGAGCAGGGCTCGTCCATGAGCAGCACGTCCGGCTGCACCGCGATCGCACGGGCGATGCAGAGTCGCTGCTGCTGACCACCGGACAGTCCCATGCCGGGCTTCTCGAGGCGGTCCTTGACCTCGTTCCACAGGTTCGCGCCCTGCAGCGACCGCTCGACGATGTCGTCGGCCTCGGACTTCGAGACGCGCTTGTTGTTGAGCTTCACGCCGGCGAGCACGTTGTCGCGGATGGACATCGTGGGGAACGGGTTCGGACGCTGGAACACCATGCCGACCTGGCGCCGGACGAGCACGGGGTCGACGCCCTGGCCGTAGAGGTCGTCACCGTCGATCTTGACGGAGCCCTCGACGTACGCGCCGGGGATGACCTCGTGCATGCGGTTGAGCGTGCGGAGGAAGGTGGACTTGCCGCAGCCCGACGGGCCGATGAAGGCGGTGACGGTGCGGGGCTCGATCGTCATGTCGACGCCCTCGACGGCCTTGAACTTCGAGTAGTAGACGTTGAGGCCGTCGACCTCGATGCGCTTGGACACGTGGTTTCCTTCGGGGTGGGTGGTCGTTGCCGCTTCGCTGGCGCGTTGCGCTGACGGGCTGGTCGGGTGATCGACGGGTTGCCGCTCCGCTGGCGCTCGACGCTAGCGGGGGAGCTTGGGGGCGAAGAGTCGGGTGATGAAGCGGGCGAGCAGGTTGAGCACCATCACGATGAGGATGAGGACGAGCGCCGCGGTCCAGGCCCGGTCGACGAACGGCACCGGGTTGGCGCCCTGCTGCGAGTACTGCGTGTACGCGAACACCGGCAGCGTCATCATCGGGTCCTTGAACAGGTCGTAGTTCATGCTCGCGGTGAAGCCGGCCGTGACGAGCAGCGGGGCGGTCTCACCGATGACGCGGGCGATCGAGAGCATGACGCCCGTCGTGATGCCCGCGAGGCTCGTCGGCAGGACGACCTTGAGGATCGTCAGGTACTTCGGCACACCGAGCGCGTACGAGGCCTCGCGGAGCTCCATCGGGACGATCTTCAGGACCTCCTCGGTGGAGCGGACGACCACGGGGATCATCAGCACGCTCAGGGCGATCGAACCGACCAGACCGAAGCGGGCGCCCGGGCCGAGGAACAGCGCGAACAGCGAGTAGGCGAAGAGACCGGCGACGATGGACGGGATGCCCGTCATGACGTCGACGAAGAACGTGATGCCCTTCGCGAGCGCGCCCTTGCCGTACTCCACCAGGTAGATCGAGGTGAGCAGACCGATCGGCACCGAGATGAGCGCCGCGAACAGCGTGATCTCGAGCGTGCCGACCAGGGCGTGCAGCGCGCCACCGCCCTCGGAGATGACACCGCGCATCGAGGAGTTGAAGTACTGGGCGTCGAAGCGGGCGAGACCGTCGGCGAGCACCGTCCAGAGGAGCGACACGAGCGGCAGGACCGCGATCACGAACGCCGTGACGACGAGCGAGGTGACCAGGCGATCGACCGCCTTGCGGCCGCCCTCGACGATGCGCGAGATGACGACGATGAGCACGTCGAACAGGACCGTGCCGAGGAACAGGGCGGCGACGACGTTGAAGTCCTTGACCGAGCCGCCGGCGTTGAGCAGGGCGAAGACGGCGATCAGGGCCACCCAGGAGCCGATGAGCAGCAGCCACGGGACGGACTTGTGCAGCTTGCCGTTGGCGTAGACGTTGCCGGTGACGCCGGTCTGTCGGAGCGCGAGGGACATCGGGTGTGACCTCTCAGGAGACCCGCTTGCGCACGATGTAGCGCGCCAGCATGTTGATGACCAGGGTGATGACGAAGAGGATCAGACCCGACGCGACCAGCGCGTTGAGGGCTGTACCCGAGGCCTCGGCGAACTGCAGGGCGATGTTCGCCGCGATCGTCGAGGGGTTCAGCGACGTCAGCATCTGGAAGGTGACGTTCGTCGAGACCGACAGCACGAGGGCGATCGCCATCGTCTCGCCGAGCGCACGACCGAGGCCGAGCATGATCGCCGAGACGATGCCCGACTTCGCGAACGGCAGGACCGACAGTCGGATCATCTCCCAGCGCGTCGCACCGAGGGCGAGCGCCGCCTCCTCGTTGAGGGTGGGGGCCTGCAGGAAGATCTCGCGCATGACCGCGGTCATGATCGGGATCGCCATCACCGCGAGCACGATCGACGCCGTCAGGATCGTGCGGCCGGTGCCGGAGACCTGACCGGAGAACAGCGGGAACCAGCCGAGGTACTCGTTGAGGAAGCCGTAGAAGGGCTTGAGGAACGGCGCCAGGACGACGATGCCCCAGAGGCCGTAGACGACCGACGGCACCGCGGCGAGCAGGTCGATGACGTACCCGAGCACCGGCGCGATGCGGCGCGGTGCGTAGTGCGAGATGAAGAGCGCGATGCCGAGCGAGAGCGGCACGGCGATGACCAGCGCGATGAGGGCCGAGTAGACGGTGCCGAAGACGAGCGGACCGACGTAGTCCCAGAAGCTCGTGGCGCTGTTCGGCAGCTCGCCGACCTTGGCCGAGAAGGCGGGGAGGCTCTGCCACACCAGGAAGGCGGCGACGAGCACGAGCACGAAGAGGATCAGGCTGCCCGCGACCACCGAAGCGGTGGAGAAGACCCGGTCGCCGACGCGGACGACGGCCTTCGGCTTGGTGGGGGAGACGGTGGCCCCTGGCTGGGCCGGTGCGGTCGTCATGGGACTCCTGTCGGAGGGGAGGCCGGGCTCCGTCGAGGAGCGGCCGGGGGAGGCGACGGGGGTGGTGCTGCGAGCTCGTCGTGGACGGTCCCGCGGATGCGGTGGGCTCGTCGTGGACGGGCCGTACGGGTGCTGTGGTGCGCGTGTCCGGGGTGCTGCGTGCCGGACGGGCGAGAACCCGGACGCCGGTCAGGGTGGGTGGGACCGGCGTCCGGGTGCTCAGTGGGCCTTACTTGATGGAGGCGACGGCCTTCGCGGCCTTCTCCGACAGGTCGGAGGAGAGGGCGGCCGACTTGGCCTCCTTCGCGGCGGCCTCCTGCGCGTCCTGCGAGACGACGTAGTCGAGGTAGCCCTTCACGAGCTCACCCTTGTCGGCGTCCTTGTACTCCTGGCAGGCGATCGCGTAGGAGACGAGGACCAGCGGCCACGCACCCTCGGCGGTGTCCTTGCGGTTGATGTCGATCGCGAGGTCGTTCTCCTCGCGACCCGAGACCGTCTCGGAGTCCGCGACGACCTTGGCAGCGCCCTCGGCCGAGATCTCGGTGGCCTTGTCGCCGACCATGAGCTTGGCCTTGTCGAGGTCACCGGCGCCCGAGTCGTCGATGTAGGTGATGGCGTTCGAGGCGCTGGCCATCGCCGAGGCGACGCCCGAGGTGCCCTTGGCCGAGTCGCCGACCTGGTACGGGAAGGTCTGGCTCGGCTCCTCGGTCCAGACGTCCGACGCGTTCGCCGAGACGTACTCGGAGAAGTTCTGCGTGGTGCCCGAGTCGTCGGAGCGGTGGATCACGGTGATGTTCGCGTCCGGCAGGTCGACACCCTTGTTCAGGTCGGCGATCTCGGAGGCGTTCCACTTGGTGATCTTGCCCGAGAAGATGCCCGCGATGGTCTTCGCGTCGAGCGTCAGGTCGGAGACGCCCTCGACCTTGTAGGCGATGGCGATCGGGGAGATGTAGACCGGGATGTCGATGGCCTTGTCCTGGCACAGGTCGAACGAGCCCGAGAGCTCCTCGTCCTTGAGCGCCGCGTCGGAGCCGGCGAAGTCCGCGGCACCCGAGATGAAGTTCTTGCGGCCGGCGCCGGAGCCGTCCGGCGAGTAGTTGACCGTCACGCCGGAGGCGACGTTCTGGAAGTTCGCAGCCCAGGTGGCCTCAGCGGTCTGCTGCGCCGACGAGCCGGAGCCGGTCAGCGTGCCCGAGAGCTTCGAGTAGTCGGTGCCCGAGCTCGAGGTCGGCGCTGCGGACTCGCCGCTGCCGCCCTCGTTCGCCGCGCAGGAGGACAGCACGACGGCGCCGGCGATCGCGATCGCTGCGATCGAACCGATTCGCTTGATGTTCACAGGGGTCCCTTCGGGAATGTCATTGCAGGCGGGACCGCTGCTGGTCCCTCGGGCCGGTGCTGACCCGGGAGCGACTGTAGGGACGCGAGGTGACGGGGATGACGCTCGCCGGTGAACGGAAGGTGAACGAGGGGTTGTCCCGGTTCCGGTGCCGGACGGTTGCACGGTGGAGGGTGCAGGATCGGGTCACCGTGCGTGGGCGGGGACGATGCGGATGCATCGGTTCGCCGGTGCCCTGCGCAGGTCCGGCTGATCAGGTCCGCCGGGCTGCCCCAGGCCCTGCTGGGTCGGGCGGGACGGCTTCGACCCTCGGTCTCCGGTCTCCCGTCTCCGGTCTCCGGTCTCCGGTCTTCCGCTTTCGACCTGGAGGCGCGCCCCACCCCCGCCGCGTCGCTCGCGGTCCGGTGGTCGGCAACGGACGAGCGCGGTGCGGCGCGGGCGGATCGGCGGAGGAGCACGGGGCACGGCGCACCCCGCTGCGGCCCGGTGGTGCCGGGCGCTCGGCTCAGGCTGGGATCGTGTTGCGGTGCGTCTCGACGGCGACGAGCTTCTCGCCCGCGATGTGGAGCACGGCGAAGTCGCCCACCGACAGCATCGCGGCCCGGCGCAGGTCGAAGCGGCGACGGTCGTCTGCGGTGGCCGAGGCGATGCGGGCGATGATGTCCGGCAGGACCGGGCCGTGGGAGCAGAGCACCGCGGACTTCGCCTTGGCGATGCGTTTCTGCACGACGCCCTTGACGTCCGCGGCACCGCGGTCGTGGGCGTCCTGGCTGATGTCCGCCGTGCTCGAGACACCGACCTTGGTGCGTGCGGAGAGCGGCTCGACGGTCGCGAGGCACCGCGCCGCCGTGCTGCTCACGATCTTCTTCGGACCGAAGGCCGCGACCGGTGCCGCGACAGCCTTGGCCTGCGACCGCCCGACGGGCAGGAGGGGCCGGGTGGCGTCGGGGCCGTCCCAGTCGGAGCCGGGCACGGTCTTCGCGTGCCGGAGGGCGATGAGGGCGAAGGTCCGGTGCTCTCCCGCTGCGACGCGGTCGGCGAACCGGTCGAGGATCGCGACGTCGCGCTCGTAGGTGAGTCGCGCGCGTGCCTGGTCGATGGTCACCCACTCGATCGCCGCGACCTCGTCGTTCGGGCGGAACTTGCCCGCTCGTTCGTACTCCTTCGAACCGACCCGCGCGGACCAGTAGTGGACCACCTTGTCGCGGCCGCTCGGCAGGACGTACTCCGCCGTTCCGAGCGGCGCACCGAGGTGGACGCGGTACCCGGTCTCCTCGGCGATCTCGCGCACGGCGGTGGTGGGCACGCTCTCACCAGGGTCGACCTTGCCCTTCGGCAGCGAGACGTCCTGGTGGTGGTCCCGGTGGACGAGCAGCACCAGCGGGACGCCGTCCCGTTCGCGCCAGACGACCGCGCCCGCCGCGACGACGGGCCCCGTGGGGCCGCCGCTCACCGAGCCGAGCGCTTCCGGGCCGAGATCTTCCGCATGAGCACATTCTGCACGTCGTCGAGCGGGCGGCCGTCCGGGTCCGTGGAGTGGCGCGTCCACTCGCCGTCGGACTCCAGGTGCCACGAGCTCGTCGACTCCGCCATCGCGAGGTCGAACATCTCCTCGACCTCGGCCACGTGGGCCGGATCGGCGAGCCGGACCAGCGCCTCGACCCGGCGGTCGAGGTTGCGGTGCATCATGTCCGCCGAGCCGATGAACACGACCGGGTCGCCGTCGTTGTGGAACGTGAAGGCCCGCGAGTGCTCGAGGTACCGGCCGACGACGCTCCGCACTCGGATCGTCTCGCTGACCCCTTCGATGCCGGGCTTCAGGGAGCAGATGCCACGGACCCAGACGTCGATCGGTACACCGGCCTGGCTCGCGAGGTAGAGCGCGTCGATGACCTGCTCGTCCACCATCGAGTTGACCTTGATCCGGATGCCGGACGGCTTGCCCGCCCGGGCGTTCGCAGCCTCGGCCTGGATCCGCTTCACGAGCCCCTTGCGGAGGTGCAGCGGTGCGACGAGCAGACGCTTGAACTTCTTCTCGATCGCGTAGCCCGACAGCTCGTTGAACAGACGGGTGAGGTCCTTGCCCACGGTGTCGTCCGCGGTGAACAGTCCCATGTCCTCGTAGATGCGCGAGGTCTTCGGGTTGTAGTTGCCCGTGCCGATGTGGCTGTAGTGCTTGAGCGTGCCGCCCTCCTGCCGGATGACCAGGACGAGCTTCGAGTGCGTCTTCAACCCGACCAGGCCGTAGACCACGTGCACGCCGGCCTTCTCGAGCTTGCGCGCCCAGGTGATGTTGTTCTGCTCGTCGAAGCGCGCCTTGATCTCGACGAGGGCCAGGACCTGCTTGCCCGCAGCGGCGGCGTCGATGAGGGCCTCGACGATCGGGCTGTCACCGGAAGTGCGGTACAGGGTCTGCTTGATCGCCAGGACGTTCGGGTCGGCGGCGGCCTGTTCCAGGAACGCCTGCACGCTCGTCGCGAAGGACTCGTACGGGTGGTGGACCAGCACGTCGCGCGAGGCGATGGCGCGGAACAGGTCGGGCTTGGTGTTCGGCTCGCCCGGCTGGAACTGCACCGGCGTCGTCGGGACGTGGCGCGGGTAGTGGAGGTCCGGGCGGGCGATCTTCGCGATCTCGAACAGTCCGCCCAGGTCGAGCGGCGACGGCAGTCGGTAGACCTCCTGCTCGGTGACGTCGAGCTCGCGCACGAGCAGGTCGAGGGTCACCGGGTCCATGTCCTCGGTGATCTCGAGGCGGATCGGCGGACCGAAGCGGCGACGCAGCAGTTCGCGCTCGAGGGCCTGGATGAGGTTCTCGGCCTCGTCCTCCTCGATCTCGACGTCCTCGTTGCGGGTCACGCGGAAGACGTGGTGCTCGAGGACCTCCATCCCCGGGAACAGGTCGTCGAGGTGGTTCGCGATGAGGTCCTCGAGCGGGATGAAGCGCATGCGACCCGACCCGTCGTCGGGCAACGCGATGAAGCGCGAGAAGTTCTGCGGCACCTTGAGGCGCGCGAACTCCTGCCGCTGCGACTTCGGGTTGCGGACCCGGACCGCCAGGTTCAACGACAGGCCCGAGATGTACGGGAACGGGTGCGCCGGGTCGACCGCGAGTGGCATGAGCACCGGGAAGATCTGGTCGTTGAAGTACTCGCGCATGCGGAGCCGGTCAGCCTCGTCGAGGTCGGACCAGTGCTCGATGTGGATCCCCGCGGCGTCGAGGTCCGGCTTCAGCGACTCGATGAAGGCAGCCGCGTGCCGGTCCTGCAGCTCGTGCGCCTTCCGCGCGATGTCCCGGAGGACGTCGCTCGGGGCCCGGCCGACGTTGGTCGGGACCGCGATGCCGGTGTCGATGCGACGCTTGAGGCCGGCGACCCGCACCATGAAGAACTCGTCGAGGTTGGACGCGAAGATCGCGAGGAAGTTTGCCCGCTCGAGCAGGGGCTGCGTTCGGTCCTCACCGAGCTCGAGCACGCGCTGGTTGAAGCGCAGCCAGCTCAGTTCGCGATCGAAGTAGCGGTCCGACGGGAGCGACTCGTGCTCGATCTCGACGACCTCGTCGAAGTCGTCGAGGTCGGGAGCGACGGAGTCGCCGTCGAGCTGCGGTTCGGTGTCCATGCCGACATCCTGCCACCCGCCCCTTCTCCCCGGAGGAGCACAGGTTGCCGCTGGGGAAACCGGGCGTGAACGACCGGCCTGTGCAGGAGCGTCAGCCTCGAGCGCCGGCGTGTCCCTCGGACTGGGGGAGGAAACGTCACGATATACGGACGGTGACATTGCCGGGCTTCGCGGGTATGGTGGGCGGCGTTCAGGCCTCCGGGGGGATTCCACTGCGCGGGGGTGCAGGTACCAAGAGAATGAGGTTGACCATGTCGCGTGTCCTTTCCACCGAGCAGGCGAAGACCGCCATCCGCCAGATCCAGTCCATCGTGAACGGCGGCTTCACGGACCAGATCTCGCAGCTCGACGCCCAGGGGCGCATCCTGTCCGACTCGAACGTGTGGGACGGCCCGCTCGCCTCGACCTTCCGTGGGTCGACCTGGCCCGAGACCAAGGCTGCGCTCGACAAGGCGAAGACCGAGCTCGAGCAGCTCCGCACCCAGCTCGACAAGATCTCGCAGGACATCTTCACCGCGGGTGGCGGCGCGTAAGCACCCACTCCACGCCCGGTCCACCGTCCCGGTGGGCCGGGCGTTCGCGGTCGGGGGCCGATCGCACCACAGCACGGCGACCGCGACCAGCACGACACAGGCGCCGAGCCGAGCCGGCAAGACCGGCTCGACCAGTACGACCTGCGCCACCAGTACGACCAGTACGTCCAGCACCAGCTCCGGGGGGAACGACCATGGCCCAGATCCACGCGAACATGGATCCGATCGAGTTCGACGACGCGACGGCCGATGCGTTGCAGAGCGCGATGAAGTCCGCGGCGGGGGCGATCAACGGCCAGCGCGGTTCCCGTCGCTCCTACGTGTCCACGGCGTCGCAGGAGTTCCGCGGCCGCTTCGCCCAGTTGTTCTCGTCGAACGCCGACGTGGCCGACTCCGACGCCGACCGCATCGCGGATGCGCTCGAGAAGGTCGCCGGATGGGTCGGCCAGATGAAGGAGGCTGCGGCGAAGGAGCGGGACAACCGCAGGCGTGCTCGCGAGTGGCAGGCGCGTGAGGACGAGCGGAACGGGTTCCAGGACTTCTGGAACGACACCTTCCACTACGACCCGATGCCGGACATCAAGAACGAGGCGCCGCCGTCCTACGAGCAGCCGGACGTGCGCGCGCGGCCCCGTGAGACGCCGAGCCCGGGTTCGGGTGGAGGCGGAGGCGGTGGGACGTCGTCGGCGCGACCGAGCGACCTCCGCTCCTTCGCGACCGGGTCGGTGTCGCTGAACAGCGCCCTCGAAGGACGACCCGCCGCGTTGCGGGGCAAGCTCTCGGACTTCGCCGCCAAGTGCTCGTGGGGTCACATCGACGCCGACGGGGTCGTCACCGCCTTCGAGCAGTGGCTCGACGCGAACGACCAGGACGCGAAGTGGGCCACCACGATCGCGGACGCCTTCACCGCGGCAGGCGGCGAGGGCAACGTCTCGACCGTCGCGGACTCTGCGCTCGCCGCGGCCCTCGCCGCCGCCGGTGTCTCCGAGACCCGCCAGGACCTGCAGTTCGAGCCGCCGACGGCGTACGGCGCGCAGCCCACGACGGGGTTCTCCATGGACCCGGTCAACACCACGACCGGCAACTTCCTCGAACCGGAGCTCGACCTCGGGTTCACCGGCGCCTCGGCCTCGCTCGAGGTCACCCGCATGTACAACTCCCTCGACGAGCACGTCGGGATCTTCGGCCCGGGGTGGTCGTCGATCCTCGAGACGCGCCTGCTCCTCGACGACGACGGGGCGACGTTCGTCGGTGCCGACGGCCGTCAGGTCCGCTTCCCGCGTTCCGGTGAGGGCTGGGACCGCGGTGTCGGCGAGAACCGCTGGCTCGCCGCCGAAGGCGACCTGCTCGTCGTGCGCGACAACGCCGGCGTCCGGATCGACTTCACCCGGTCCGGCCTCTGGACCGGGCAGCGCGGCGGCACCGGTACCGGGATCCGGGTGGTCCGCGGTGCCGACGACCTCGTCACCCGTCTCGAGCACGAACGCGGCCGCTGGGTCGAGATCGATCACGTGAACGGGCGCGTCGCGGTCCTCCGGGCGTCCGACGGCCGGCGGATCGAGTACGGCTACGACGACCGCGGACGCCTCGTCAGCGTGACCGACCCCGTCGGTACCCGCCGTTACGGGTGGAACGACGACGACCTCATCGCCACGGTGACGTCGGCCGCAGGCGTCGTCGAGGTCGACAACACGTACGACGACCAGCGTCGCGTGGTCGAACAGGTCAGTCCGCACGGCCGAGCGGTGCGCTTCGCCTACCTGCCCGGTCGTGTCACGGTCGTCTCCGACCACGACGGGTCGCGGGCGAACTCCTACATCGCCGACGCGAAGGGGCGGCTCGTCGGCGTCATCGACTCCGACGACCGACGGCAGTCGATGAGCTACGACCGGCACGGCAACCTGGTGTCGGCCATCGAACGCGACGGGTCCGTCACGGTCCACGCGTACGACGAGCGTGGTCGGAGGACCCGTACGGTGACCCCCTCGGGCGGTGACATCACCTACGGGTACGACGATCAGGACCGGGTGACCACCGTCGTCACCGAGGCCGGCGCGGTCGTGTCCTACGAGTACCGCGACGACGACCGCGACCCGTCCGTCATCGTCGACCCGGTCGGCGGACGCACCGAGCTCACGTGGACGAACGGGGTCCTCACCCACGTCGTCGACCCGACCGAGGTCGTCCTCGACCTCGAGCACGACGACTTCGGTGAGCTGGTCGCGACCACGAACGCAGTCGGTGACACCGCCCGCATCGAGCGTGACGCAGCTGGTCGTCCGGTCGCTGCGGTCAGCCCGTCCGGCGCCCGGACCGAGTACCGATGGGACGCAGCGGGGCTCCTCGTCGAGCGCCGCGACGCCGACGGTGCCGTCTGGCGGTACGAGCACACGGCCGGTGGTCGGGTGGCAGCGGTCACCGATCCGCTCGGTGCCCGCACCACCTTCGAGTACGCGGCGAGCGGCGAGCTCGCGACGACCGTCGACCCCCTGGGTCGGCGGGTCACGCGGACGCTCGACGACCAGGGGAACGTCGCCGCGCTCGCCCTGCCGGGTGACGCGGTCTGGACGTTCGCGCACGATGGGTTGTCGCGCCTCCAGGCCGTCACCGACCCGACGGGCGCGACGTGGCGGCACGAGTACGACGCGAACGGAGGCCTCGCGGCCACCGTCGACCCGACCGGCGTGCGACAGGAGGTCGCACACGACGTCGCGACCGGCGTCGCGACCCTGCGCGATGCGTTCTCCGCGACCACCGTCCGCTTCGACGAGTTCGGGCGGCCCGTCGAGCGGACGAGTGACGAGACTGGTTCCGAGCTCGTGACGTACGACGCAGCCGGCAGGCCCGTCGAACTCGTCGACGGCGAGGGCGGCCTGACGCACATCGAGCGCGACCTGGGTGGGCGGGTGACCGCGATCGTCAGCCCGTTCGGCGCCCGCGCCACCTACGAGTACGACGCCTGCGGGCGCCCGTCCGCAGCGGTCGACGCGACGGGAGCGCGGACGACGCTCACGTACGATGCGGACTCCCGCGTCGTCGCCCGCACGTTGCCCACCGGCGAGGTCGAGGAGACCACCTACGACGCGGTCGGCCGCGTAGTCGCGCAGACGACCGTGGGGTCCGGTACGAGCCGGTACCGCTACGACCGGGCCGGGAGGCTCGTCTCCGTCCACGACACACGCTTCGGTCAGCGGCGGTTCCGCTACGACGCCGCGGGGCAGCTGGTCGAGGCCGTCGACGGGCTCGGGGGCACCACCCGCTTCGCCTACGACGAGCGGGGTCGGCTCATCGAGGTCACGGACCCCTCCGGCGGTGTCACGCGGCGTCGGTACGACGCAGCAGACCGCCTCGTCGCGGCCGTCGACCCGCTCGGGCGTGAGACGACGGCACGGTACGACGCGGCCGGCCGCCAGGTGGAGCAGACCGACCCCGAAGGGCGGACCACCAGCTGGACCTTCGACGCCGCCGGCCGCGCGACCGAGGTCCTGGTCGACGGACAGCTGGTGAGCGAGACTCGACGCGACGCCGTCGACCGCACCATCGTCGTCACCGATCACACGCGTGGCGCGGGACGGACGGTTGACCACGAGCTCGAGTACGACCGCCGCGGGCTCCTCGTCCGACGGAGCCGCGGCGGACGTTCCGTGCGGTGGGAGTACGACGCCGACGGCAACCGGACCGCGCGGATCGACCCGACGGGCATGCGGACCGAGTGGCGCCGGGACGCAGCGGGTCGTGCTGTCGCTGTCGAGCGGCAAGGGCTCGCCGCGGTGACCTTCGCCTACGACGCAGCAGGCCGGATCGTCCAAGCGTCGACCGGTGACGTCGTCCAGTCGTGGTCGTACGAGCGCGGCGCACTGGTCGCGCACACGACGACGACGCCCGAGGGTGCGACGGTCACGCGCATCGAGCGCGACGACGAGGGCCGGATCACCGCGATCGACGGTCCGGACGGACGCGTGGAGTACGCGTACGACGAGGCCGGACAGCTCGTCCGTGCGAGTGACTCCGAGTGGGAGTACGGCGACGGCGGGCGGCTGCTCCGCGAAGTCGTTGACGGTTCGGAGACGATCTTCGAGTACGACGCTGCCGGGCAGCTCAACGCGTCCGTCCGTGATGGGGAGCGGACGGAGTACCTGTACGACGGACTCGGCCGACGGGTCCGGCGTAGCCGTGCCGATGGGTCGACCGAGGAGTACGCGTGGTCCGACCTCGGGTCCCTGACCGCCGTCGTCTCGCGGGACCGCTCGTACGACGAGAGCGGTCGGGTGGAGGTGTGGACCGATGTGCTCGGAGAAATCGCCGACGTGAGCGGTGCCGAGGTGTGGTGGGACTCCGCCGCGCCCCTGCCGGCGATGGTGTCGATCGGCGCGGAGAGCGTGCTCGACCTGCCGGGCGGTGCGGTCGCACTCGGGGAAGCATGGTCGACCGCTGGCTGGCGGAGCGCGCGTTCGACGGATCCATCGGACCCGTGGGCGGTGCTCGCATCCGTCGAGGGTTCGGCTCTGCCCACCGGTGTCTCGCTCACCGCTGACGGCGGGCTGTCGATCGCGGGGCTGGAGTGGCTCGGGGCGCGCGTGTACGACCCTGCGGCGCGCGGCTTCCTGTCGACGGACCCACTGGCGCCCGTGCTCGGTGCCGCGTGGTCGGGGAACCCGTACTCGTACGCCGGGAACGACCCGATGCACGCGATCGACCCTCTGGGGCTCCGACCGGCGACGGACGAGGACCTGGCGGCGTACCGGGATGCGAACCAGGGAATCTTCGGAGCAGTCAGGGACTGGGCCGATGAGAACTCCGAGCTGATCTCGAACATCGCCATCGGTGTCGGCGTCGTCCTGGCGGTCGGGGCTATGTTCACCCCTCTGGGACCCGTTGTTGCGCTCGCTGTCGCGGCGGGTTCTGGAGCAGCGTTGGCCGGAGGTTTCTCCATCAAGAAGAACCGAGGAGCAGACGGGCGCGTCGACTGGGGCAAGGTTGGTGAGGACACTCTCGTCGGTGCAGCGGCCGGTGCCGCCGGCGGCGGCGCGGCGATAGGGCTTGCGAAGGCCGCGCCGGCCGCTTCGCTCGCGCTCGGGTCAGGTGCCAGGGGTGTGGCCTCTCAAGCGTTCTCGTCCGCAGGCCGTGGCGCGATCGCGTCTGGAACCTCAGGCGCTGTCAACAATGTCGGGGACTACTACTTCAACGACGACATCAAGGATAAGGACCCGCTCGGTTACGCAACGGCAGCCGCGACGGGGTTCGGCACCGGAGCAGCCTCCAGCATCGCTACGGGGCGTCTCTCAGGATCGTTCGTCAACAGCTTCGGGATCACGTCCACGGTCGGAAGGGAGCTAGCAGGCAACGCCGTCTCGAGCGGGGTCGGCGTGGTGTCGTCCGAGGTCAACGAAGCGATTCGACCTGGCGGGGACCCCTCGCTTGGAAACATCATCCAGACCTTCACAACCGGCGCAGCGCAGGGCGGTGACGGCCCGACGGTCGGAGTCCGTCGGAGATGGTGAGAGGCGGGAGGTACCGTGTTCGCATGACTGGGAAGTCGTCTACTGCGAGAAAGAAGCGTCCTGTCGTCGGGATCGCCATCGTGTTGCTGCTGTTCGTCGTCCCCGGACTGCTCTTCTTCGTGATACCCGTCGGGATCACAGCCTACGACGACTCCCATCGGATACCGATTACGTGCACCATCCGTAGTGCCGTCACCGGAACGGAATCGAGCGGATCATTCAAGGGCGGCGGTGCGTCGGGGCCGCAGGTCGTTGTCGTGACCGAGCAGTGCGGCAAGATCCTGCTTCAGGACGGCATCAATTCCTCGAACGCTGGTGCCGTCGCGAAGGAAATAACGGACGCGGAACGCGTCCGCTTCAGTGTTGGTGAGGCGGCGTACCGACTTCGCGCTCAAATTGCGTTCTTTGGCGTGTCCCCGACTGCTTACGGCTTCACGGTCGTGGATGGCAGCTGATCGGCATGGGAAACTTGGCGGGCCATGACGAGCAAACGGAGCCGACCCAGACTTGACGAAGGAGTCGGAATTGGGGCGGAAAGAGCGCTCGATGCGGTCGAAGAGGATCATCTTCTTCTCATGGCTGCTCGGAATGCTGCTGATATTCACCACAATTTTCGTAGCGCCGGTGGCCCTGAAAGCATACGATGCCACTCATCCGCTCGTGGTGAAGTGCCGTATCGCTGAGGCGTCCGCCGGTGACGGGTCATCGCGATCTGTGCGTGGCATCGGTGCATCGTTCAATCAAGTGCGTCTCGATTCTCCCGATTGTGGAACTGTCTACATACGCAGAGGAGTGTCGGCCGACAATGCCGCGGATATCGCAGCTGAGTTCCAGAGTGGTCGTAGTCATGCTCTGAAGTTCGGAGCTGCGTCCTACCGGCTTCGGGAATTGCTCCGGTCTTTGCATCAAGCCGTTGAGGTTCAGCGGCTGAGTCAATGAAGCACCTCGGCTGTTTCTTGAGCGAATGTGGATGACTCATGTAAACAAAAATTCACTGAAGTGTGCTTGAGGTCAAAGGATGCTCAGTGACCCGGTCGAATCGAGGCTTTTGCAGGTCGTTCCATAGGGGGTGCTCAGAACCTTGCTGACTGGGCCGAAGACGTTACAGGACTCAAGGATCTACTGGGAGCAGAATGACGAGGAATAGAATGAGTTCCGAGCCTGAGAATTCGTCGCTCGATCGATCACTGCTCCTTGCCTACTTGGGATTTCTGATTCTTGCGCTCTTGGCGGGCGCAGTCTGGGCAACAATCGGTCTAGGGGGCGCCAGTGTGACTATCGCGGTTGGCGTGGGTGCTGTGGCCATCCTGATCGGGACTGCCACGGGCAGAGCCCGACACAAATGGGTGCGACGGGCTGGTCTGTTGTTGATTCTGGTGTTTCTCCTGGTGTTGTCAGCGGTGGCCGGGAGAGGGCACTCTTACCAGTTCGCTTGGCTTTTCCCGGCCATCAGTGGGCTGCTCCTTGCTCGAAGTGAATGGCCATGGTGGCGGGCGGTCGCCAGTCGGGATGGAGCGAGCGAGAGCCGCGCCGGGTAGAGGCGAGCCAGGACCAGTTGCATGTCGGCCGAAAGGCATCGCCGGAAACATCGCCCACTAGAGCGATGTGGGGGGGTGTAGGACGTGACGTGACGTGACGTGACGTGACGTGACGTGACTGTCCTGCATTGTATGGCCGTACGCAATGAGCTCGTATGACGAGGGCCACAAGCGCGCTCTGCAATGCCAGGTGGAAAGTGCGGAAAGATGCTCTGGTAGCACCGTGAGTAGGACGGGCCAAGGGGTGTCGTTCTCATACATCCGAGTCGATACGAAGAGTTGTGGAACGCTCGTCCTGCAGGGAGTGCCGACCGGTAGATAGCAGGCTGTTGCCGCGGAGCTGGAAGAAGGGGGAAGGTTTGAGTTCAGTGTGGGTCATCTTCTCATTGGTTCCGTAGCGCGCTCAAACCAATCAACGGATTCCCCACCGCTTTCGACTACACGAGCCCCGGGAAGTGAGAACTGACGGCTGATGTTCGCGCTGTCCGCGGGCTGCAATCAGAGCCGGCGCTCCGCGTTCGACGAGAGCGCCTCCCACTTGGCGAGAGAGCAAACTGCAAGATGCAGCGTGATCGTTAGCGTGGGCGGCTAGCTCGTGAACGTTCCTCGGACCTCAGGCACTGACGCGGGTTGAGAAGGGTGCGCGAGAGTGATCGACATGAGGAGTCGAGGCTCGGTACGTGAAGAAAGGTCAACGTGATCGACGAGGATCATCTTCCTCTCGTTGCTGCTCGGCATGGCGCTGATATTCACCACGATCTTTGTTGCGCCGGTGACGCTGAAGGCATATGACGCTGCTCACCCGCTCGTGGTGAGTTGTCGTATTACTCAGGCGACCGCGGGGGACGGTTCGTCACGATCGACGCGTGGCATCGGTGCGTCGTTCAACCAGGTGCGTCTCGACTCATCAAACTGCGGCGTCGTTTCCATGCGTAAGGTCAAAATGCGGCGAAGATCGCCGAGGAATTTCGGGAAGGACGTGATCACGAGTTGAGATTCGGTGCTGCGTCCTACCGGTTCCGAGACGTGCTTCGATCCCTGCGTCAGTCCGTCGAGGTTCAGCGGTTGAGTGATTGAATATTCTGAGGAGCGAAGGCTGGTCGCTACCGTGTCCGCATGATGGTGGCGCCCATCGCGCAGTGTCGCTCCCGACGCGGGAGGCGGAGGTTTGATGGGACCGACGGTGGCGTCAACGTAGGGAGCGGAGTGAGATTGGCTGCTGCGGCGAGGAAGAAGGTTCGGGTCTACGGTCCTCTGACGAGGGGTGCAGTGATCGGCAACATCCTGCTCGTTGCAATCGCGATCGGCGTCGCGATGGTGCTCGGTTCATCGCAGGTGACGCTCTCGAACGTCCTGCTCAACCTGGCGATCGCGATCGCGATGGCGGGAGTGCTTGCCTTCATCGGGTCGGGCTGGACCGTGGCGGGGGCCGTCTTGCTCTTCTTCCTCGGTCCGATCCTGACCCGCTTCGTCCTCGTCGGAGCGGTGCTCTCTGTTCGGGTCTGGTTCCTCGGGATCATGGCTGGTTGGGTACTTGGGGCATTGCTTCGTCGGCTCCACGATCGCGATCTGCCTCACAGCGGTGTCGGCCGATGACAGATCGGGGAATCGCTGAGGCGATGGCTGCCCCTGGGCCGCGGCTCGAGGAAGGCTGAGAACGATGGACATGCGCGTGCTGCGCGGGCGCGTCGTCGCCGCGCTGCTGCTCGTGGTGTTCCTGGTCGTCCCGGCCCTGTTCCTCTACGTCGGGCCGATCACGCTCAAGATGTACGACGCTGGGCATCAGATCAAGATCGTCTGCTCTGTCTCGTCGGCGGAGTCGAGCACCGACTCCTCGTACTCGTCGCGAGGCGTCGGAGCCTCGACGCTGGGGATCGCCATCAAGACGGAGGACTGCGGGCCGCTCGCGCTCCGCTGGGGCCTGACGGGCGCCAACGTCGAGGAGAAGACTCGACGTCTCGACGCTGGTGGAAAGTGGTGCTTCACGGTCGGTCGCGGTTCCTACGAGCTGCGCGACCTGCTCCATCGCGTGCGACAGGCGGTCTTCGTGCGCGATGCGACTCGATGCGGTTGTGCTGCAGCGCTCAACCGTGACGGAGCGGGAGCAGGGTCCGAGGAGCCCCGGCCTGATACGTTGGATGCAGGCGCTGGCACTGCCGGCACCTGACATCGAGTACCGCGCACAGGGGGCGCCGGCGCTCGAGGGGGCGTGTACGACCGGCCGCGGGGCGGGAGGAGCACGGAACTTCGGGGACGTCCGGCGCGCGAGTGCTGACCGCGAAGGACCATCATGACGACGCCGAACAATCGGCAGCCCGGCGACTGGCAGCCGAACAACGGGCAGCCGGACCAGCAGACGCCCGGCTTCGGGCAGCCGAACGAGCAGCAGATGCCCGGCTTCCAGCAGCCGGGCCAGCAAGCTCCCGGGTATCAGCAGCAGCCCTACACGGGCGCGGGCGTCCCCTCCTGGCAGCCGCCGGCCCCGGAGAAGAAGGGGAAGAACGTCGCACTCCGGATCCTCATCCCGGTCGTGTCCGTCCTCGCCGCGGTGGGTGCGTCCCTGGGCGTCCGCGCGTTCTTCAATGCCACCGCCGAGCCCTCGCCGTCAGCCCTCGCGACCGAGGCGGCGAAGCAGGTCAACGAGAACTACACCTTCCCGCTCGAGCTCGACGAGGTGACCCGGTGGGACGGCGTGACGGCTGACGGTGCGCAACTTGACTACGCCTACACGATCGACTCCTCGGTCGACCCGGCGAGCCTGACCGCGGCGGACCTCAAGTCGTCGGTCGTGTCGAACGTCTGCCAGAAGAAGGAGTCGCGTGACCTGCTGTCGAAAGCGATCGTGATGCGGTACTCGTACGTCTTCGAGGGCACCGACCGCACGATCGACTTCGCGGTCACCACCGCCGACTGCTGACACCCGAGCGGCAGGCCTGAGGAACGGTGACCCCAGCACGGCGGGTCTTCCACGCGCTGCTTGCGGCCGTTGCGGTGACCACCAGCGGACTGGTCGAGCTCGGGCACTTCGGCGTCCCGGGGTGGGGATTCGCCGTCGTCGCCGTCCTCGGCCTCAGCTACGGCGCTGCACTCGTGCGCGTCGGACCGGCGGGGTGCCTCATGCCCACGGTGCTGTTCCTCGGGAGCTTCGTGGTCCTGGGCATCCTCATCAGTCGTGCGTCGGATTGGGGGCCGCTGCAGTACGGGTGGCTGCCCGCGGTGCTCGCCGGTGCCTTCCTCGCTCGGATGCTGTTCCCGAACGTCGGGCCGCGGAGGCGCAAAGAGGCGGCGGGCCGCGGGTTGCGCACGGCAGGCGGGGAGTGGCTGCGTGAAGCCGGACCGGTCATGCTGTGCGTCGGTGCGTTCTGCGTCGCCGCGATGGGGGCGCTCCTGCACGGCGAGGGCGATGAAGCGCTGCGCTACGACGATGCGCTCCGGAGGACCGGTGTGGTCGTCACGGGTGAGGTGGTGCACGTCGAGCGTGTGCACTTCACGGGCTACAAGGGGCGCGGGCACACCGAGTACACGCCGGTGACGCGGCAACGGTTCGACGGCGTGGAGTACGAGACGACGCTCGACGAGTACACGGTGTCGAGTGATCCGGACTACTACCGCGTCGGGCAGCGTCTGCAGATCATGGTCGACCCGGATGATCCGACGATCGCCGGGGTCCGATCCGAGGAACTGCACGGGATGTTCGTGCGCAACGTCGACGACGGTCGCAACTACGCATTCACCGCGCTGCCGCTGCTGGCGGTGGGAGCGCCGCTCCTCGCGGTGCAGACGGTCGAGGGCATCACCCGGAAGATCCGCACCAGGCACACTCGGCGGTGGGCGAAGGCCCGGCGGCAGGTGCTCGCGGCCAGACGTCGCGCGCGCCGGCTGGCTGCCGGAGTCGCGTCAGCTCACCGCGTCGGATCTCCCCCGCCGAGCGTCGCGCGTCTGCCCCGGAAGCCGCGCTCGCCGGCCGAGTGATCACACGAGCGTCACCGGAGCAGCAGGCGACAGGGCGAGGCGACCGACCTGACAGAGCGGGCCGTCCGCAGGACCAGCACCGCGCCTCCAGTCCGGGTCGTGTGGATCAGCCGCGACGGTCAGCGCGGCAGGCCGCTGACCCACGCGCGGAACGTGACAGCATCGCTGTCACGGAGGACGACTGCCGGTGCGTCCTGCGCGTCGTACAGGAGCGCGAGGCTCTCCGGAGGCAGGCCGGCCAACTGCCGAGCCCCGAGCGACGTCGGGTCGACGAGCGCCGGACTGGCCAGGAACGCGAGTGGCTGCGACTCGGACTCGACGACTGCCGTCCGGCCGTCGATGAGGGCACGGACCTCGGCGGGGTGCAGCACGACGACGTCGCCACCGACGAACAGGCGGATCACCGGACGCACGCGACCGCCGGGGCCGAGCGGGACGCTGGTCCAGTCGGCGCTGCACGCGACACCGCGCCAGGGCGGCACCGAGACGCCGTTCGGTCCGAGCGCTGCGGGAGCCGTTGCGCGGGGACGGACGACGCGCTCCTGCAGGTACGCCTCGAGCTCCGCGTACCCGCGGGCAAGGCCCATCACGGAGAAGAGTCGCTTCCCGGTCGCGTCACGTGCCTGCAGGCCGCCGTACTGGTTCGTGATCGGCGCGATCGCCGCGATCTCCACCAGGTCGACGCGGCGCTCCTGGTGGAGGCCCTGACGGACCAGCAGGTGGTCCTCCATCGCGAGCACCCGTGTCCGGCGCATCGAGCGGGACAGCACGATGCCCCCGATGCCAGCCAGCAGGAGGACGATCGCCACGATGACCAGGCTGGGCTCCACACCGGTCGAGATCGTCGTGGCGGCGCCCAGTGCCAGCAGGGCTCCGCCCACGACGAAGACGACGCCGACGACCCGGATGAGGACCCACTGGAAGGTCCGCAGGCGCACGGCGACGAGCGCGCCGCCCTCGTTGGGCAGTGACTCTCCGCGCTCCCGACGGCGGCGATCGCTGTGCTTGGTCGCCGCCGTCACGGATGTCGTGATGACGAACGCCGCGACCATCGCGATGCCCACGGACGTGATCGTGATCCACATGTGTTGTCCCCCTCGTGCCGTGCGGTGAACCGAGCGGCCGACCGACACGTTCGGAACGGTCGGCCACTCGATCATGCATCCCCGATCGCCGACGGCGTTCGCGGACCCCCCACTTGCGTTGTGCAGAGTATCAATTCCAGCGGGGTCTGCAAGTTCGTGTGGCGCCCTGGTGTGGCTCGAACGGGGGTGGTCTCCTCCTGTGGAGGACGGAACCTCACGGTATTTCAGCGGTTAGGATCGATCACGCAGTCGATTCTTGAGGGGGACGATCGTGATGTTGACGCGCGCCGGGGGAACCGGGATCCAGCGGGGGAGCCGCATCGCGGGGGTGGTGGCGGTGACGGGTGCCGTCGCGCTCGTCCTCGCTGGTTGCACCGCCGACCAGGACCAGGTCACCGATCCGTCACGCGTGCTGCAGACCGTCGACACGACGCTCACCTCGAACGGCGCGGTGAACGCGATCTCGGACACCACGATCTCCGTCGCCGGCAAGCAGTCGTCCTCGAAGACCGTCGACCACGACGTGACGAAGGCAGCGAGGGACCTCCCGCTCCGGATCACCACGCAGTACACGACGGACAAGCGCTCCGGGACCGACCTCGCCGACCTCGACGGGTACTCCGGTCGCGTGGAGATCGACGTGACCGTCGAGAACCTCACGGTCCGGTCCCAGGACCTGTCCTACGACGTCGCGGGAGCAGCCCGGTCGACACCGGCGCTCGTCGGTGCGCCGTTCAGCATCGCCGCGTCGACCGTGCTCGACGGCGTCGCTCCCGACCGCATCGTCACCGAGTCCGTCGACGGCGGCGCCGCCACCGACGGCGTCGTGAGCTCGAACGCCTCCGGGGACGCCGTCGTCCAGTGGGGTCGTCTGCTCGCCCCGCCGACCTCCGGCGCCAGCAGCACGCTCCACCTCGTCGCCGACGTGCGCGACTTCGCGACGCCCGCCATCGACGTCGCCGCGCAGCCCGGCCTGACGACGGACCTGTCGACCAGCGGCGTGATGAACGGGGCGTTCGGGTCCGAGACGGACTCCGAGCTCGCCCTGCAGCGCCGGACGATCGACCTCATCGCGCAGGTGAACGAGGTGCTCGCCCGCGCGGGCGGCACCATCACCGAGGTCCGCACGAACCTCGAGTCGACGTCCGAGACCCTCGGTGTGCGGACGGCGGAGCGGCTGCAGGAGAGCAGTGCGTCGCTCGCGAGCACGATGCAGTCGCTGTCGGGGGAACTCGGTTCGCTCAACGGGGACCTCGGCTCGACCGTGCAGGCGACCCAGTCGACGGTGCTGCAGCAGCTGCAGCAGACGACGGGCAGCCTCGATGCGCTGCTCGGTGACACCTCGGCGACGGCTCCCGCGCCGGTCCTGGACGGCGAAGGGTGTGCCGCGGTCCCGCAGACCGGTGCAGCAGGCTCCAGCGTCTACGGGAACCTGCTGCGCGTGTCCGCGCAGCTCGAGGGCTACGCCGAGGCGAGCGAGGAGTGCAAGCAGCAGGTCAGCGCGCAGCTCGCGTCGTCCGTCGGACCGGCTTCGCCGTCCGCCGAGGCGTGCGCCGCCCTGGAGGCCCGTGGTTCGTTGACCTGCGCGCTCTGGGAGTCGTCGGCTGCGGTCAACACCTCGCTGATCGGCCTGGTCAGCAAGGGGCAGCAGCTCGCCGACGGGTTGAACCCGGACCTCGCGGACACCGCGATCGAGCAGTCCGACGCACTGAACGCGCAACTGCAGGAGATCGCCGGCAAGCTCGACGCCCTCGGCAGCGACCAGGACGGCTTCGTCGAGCAGGCCCTGACTGCGCTGGATGCCCTGGTCACGACCAGCGAGCAGTCGGTGCGCCCGGTGCAGGAAGCCGTCGCGAACGTCCGGGGCCGTGCCCAGGCTGCGCGCGGACAGCTCGGCGCCCTGGACTCCCGCTTCGACGGCTCGATGCAGGCGCAGAACCGAGCGCTCGCCGACCGCCTGTGCCAGCTCGCGCAGCCGGGTCTGCTCAGCGATCCCGAACTCGACCAGGACGAGGTGGACGCGCTCCGTGGGTACCTCACCGCGACGCCGTGCCCCGGGACCGACCAGCCGGAGGGGACGACCCTCCGCCCGGGATTCGGCTTCAACACCCCGATGGACCAGCGCCTCGACGCGCAGGTCACCGCGTGGGACGCGCTCATCGCCGAGACCGACCCGCAGGCGACGACCGGTGTCGGCGCTGCCGTGAACCAACTCGCCACCGCCGTGGCCGCGCTGCGACAGGGCGTCCGGGACGTGCGCACCGCGGTGCAGCGGGACGGCGGCTCCGTCGAGGGATCGGTGCAGCAGCTGAAGGGCCTCCTCGGGGAAGCCACGAAGTCCGGCGCGGTCGTCACCGGCCAGTTGCAGCAGGTGCGCGATCAGCAGACGACGCTGCAGGACGCTGTTCGCGAGGCCTTCCAGCAGGCGTCGGACGACTCGGGCAAGCAGGTCCAGGCCCTCATCGACGACCAGGTGCGCAAGGTCAGCGACACCGCCGGCACCAGCCGGAAGGCCGTCGTCGACGCGTTCGACAAGTCGATCGCCGGCCTCCGCACCACCTCGGGCGAGGTCACGAGCGATTCGAAGGGCACCATCGACGAGCAGAAGGGTGCGCTCCGGCAGCAGGGCAGCAGCCTCGCCTCCGCCGTGGACGAGCAGACCGCGGCGAGCCTGCAGCGCATCGACGCGAGCACCAGCGCCTCGGTCCGCGACGTCGAGGGCGCGAGCACGCTGCTCACCGGCGACCTCAACCGCGTGATGCTCGACCTCGGAGACCGCAAGGTCAACGGCTCCGGCATCCTCGGTGCGATGGCCACGAGCGCGGCGAAGTCCGACTCCGCCGACTACCAGCTCGCCCTCGCGTCGCAGAACGCCTCGGGCTACGCCAACGTCCGGGCCGAGGACGTCGCCGGCATCCTCCTGCAGCAGGAGCAGTTCCGCGCCTCGCTCGACCGGGCGGCGAAGCTCCCCGCCTTCCGTCTCGACGTGCCGTCCAGCGCGACGTCGACGACGCTCTACGCCTTCCGGATCGGAGCCGAGCGATGAGCCACGTGCAGGACCAGTCGACCGATTCGACTCCCGACGAGCAGGGCACTGACGAGACGACCGCGGCCGGAGCGGCCGACGCGACCCGGACCCGGAAGCGCCGCCGGACCGCGGTGATCGTCGCGATCGCCGTCCTCGTGGTCGCCGCCGTCGTCACCGCGGTGCTCGCGGTGCGCGTCTCGGCCTCGACCCCGGCCGAGGCGGTCTCCGCAACGGCCCCGGTGCCGATCAGCGTCGCCCACGTCCCCGACGGCACGAAGATCGGCGTCGTGGTCACGCTCGGCGACGGTGAGGGTGCGCAGTGGGACGACGCCGCACAGGGTGCCGTCGTCGCGCAGCGTCGCCTGGAACTCGGTGGTGCCGACGTGCAGCTCGTGACGAAGAACGACGGCGGGTCGACGGACGGCGCCCGGAAGGCCGTCGAGGCCCTCGCGGCCGACGGCGTCTCGGGCATCGTCGTGGCGTCGTCCGGCGACCACGTCGGCGGTGCCTTCACCGCAGCGGCGGATGTCGGCATCCCGGTCGTCGCGCCGTACGCGGCCGGTGCCGACGACGCCTGGTCGACCGCGCCGTCGACGGAGTCCGTCGCTGCGGCGCTGCAGGACGCGCTCGGCGACGCCGCCTCACCGCTGCTCGTCGACCTGGGCGGCGGAGCGCCGTCCGGTGTGCGGTTCGCCCACGTCCTCGACGCGACGAGCACGCCCGACCTCGGCGCACTCGCGACGACCATCGCGCAGCGCACCGGAGCGGCAGCGGGCTCCACCGACGCCACGACGACCGACGCCCCGACGGCCGACGACCAGAGCAGCGCCGGCACCGAGCAGGCGTCGCCCGACTCCGACGCCGTCGTCGTCAGCGGCCCGGCCGGTCGACAGGGTGCCCTCGTCGCCGCGCTCCAGGAGGCGAACGTCACCGCGCCCGTCGTCCTGACCCCCGAGGCCACCAGCCCCGCCTTCGCAGCGGCCCTCGCCCAGGCCGGCGGCAGCCTCAGCGGCACGTTCCGCACCGTCGGCGTCGAGACCGACGACGCCCGCGCCCTCTCGTCCGACGCCGAGGGCCGCGCGATGTCGGCGTTCCTCGGCGGCGTCCGGGTCCTCGCGGACGACGCCGACGCGAAGAACCTGTCCGGCGACCGGTCGTTCGCCTCGGTGGCCTCCGTCGCCGACGCGCGCAGTCACGACGCCGTCGTCGCCCTGGTCACGGCCGTCGGGTCGGCACGGAGCACGGACGCGTCCGAGGTGTCGGACGCGCTCGCCCGGCTCGACCTCGGTGCGGACGACGGCCTCGCCGGCCCCGGGCTCGACTTCAGCTCGCACCAGGCGCTCGCCGAGCCGGCCACGGTGCTGGCAGCGTCCGCGCAAGACCTCGGGCTGCGTCCCGCCGCTCCGTCCGGCGACGACGGTGCGACGCCCGCGCTCGTCTGGTTCTCCGACTCGGCGAACTAGGCCCGTCCCCGCCCGCACCACCGCGCCACCGCCGAGGGAGAACCGCCCATGCGCCTGCTGATCGAGCTCGACGACCGCCGGGAGACGATCGAGGCCGACGGGTGGGCGGAGTCCTCCACGCTGGGGGACCTCGTCGCGGTGTCGCTCGGCACCCCGCTCGACCCCGGGACGCCGCTGGCGGTCGACGGGCACCGCACGAGCTCGGACACCCCGCTGCGCGACCTGGTGCTCCTCGAGGGTTCTCGGGTGGCACGCACCACCGAGGAACCGCCGCGCACGGTGGACGGCTGGAGCGTGACCCTCGCGGGCGGCCTCGAGGCAGGGCTCGTCGTGCCGGTGCCGCGCAGTCGCCGGCTCGTCGTCGGGCGGGCTCCGCAGGCCGACGTCGTGCTCCCCACCGAGAGCGCGTCGTGGGAGCACTGCACCGTCGAACGCGAGGACGACGGAGTCCGGGTGCGTGACTCGGGGTCGACGAACGGCACCGTGATCGCGGGGGAGCGCATCGACGACGAGGGCGTCCTGCTCACCGGCACCACGAGCGTCATCGTCGGGGGCGCGGTCCTGCTGCTCCGGCCGGAGATCCCGGAGACGACGGTCCCGGCGGCGGGGACGCTCCCGAACCTCACCCCGGCCGCCACCGCACCCTTCAACCGCCCGCCCCGTCCGGGTCGGATCACCGACACCGAGCCGGTGTCCCCGCCGACGCGCAAGGACGTCGCCCCGGCGTCGAAGTTCAGCTGGATCACGGTCGCGGCACCGCTCGTGCTCGCCGGAGCGATGGTGCTCCTGCTCGGCGACGCCCGCTTCGCCCTGTTCGCGCTGCTCAGCCCCGTGACCGCGATCGGCATGTGGTTCGAACAGAAGCACCGCCGCGCGAAGAACCTCAAGGAGGAGGAGACGCGCTTCTCCGAGGCGGTCGAGGGCTTCCGCGGCGAGATCGCGGCTGCCGCGGCCATCGAGGCGGCCCGCCGACAGGACCTCGTACCCGACCCCGCGACGGTCGTGCGCCGTGCGCTCCTGCCGACCACCGACCTGTGGCAGCGCCGCTCGGCCGACGAGGACTTCCTCAGCCTGCACGCCGGCACCGGCGACGCGCCCTGGCGACCCGAGGTCGACCAGCGCGCGGCGTCGTCGAAGCTCGAGGACGAGGCGAAGGCAGCGATCGCGGACAGTCGCCTGACCGCCGCACCGGTGGTCGCCGACCTGTCCGACGCCGGTGTCGTCGGCATCGTCGGTGACCGCGACGGTGCGCTCGCGCTGGCCCGCAGCCTGCTGGCGCAGGCGACCGTGCACTGCGGGCCGGCCGACCTGACGGTCGGGGTGTTCTGCGACGCGGGCCGGCAGGACGACTGGTCCTGGGCCTCCTGGCTGCCGCACACGCGGGTGGCGGGCAGCAGCACGGGTGCCCGGTGGATGTCGGCGCAGCGCGACCAGAGCGCCGCGGTCCTGCGCGGGCTGCAGGAGTCGCTCGACGAGCTCCCCACGCCGAACCTGCTCGTCGTCGTGGACTCCGACGTGCTCACCGAGGGGCGCGACGCCCCGGCGCGGAGCCTGCTCGGCCAGGGCCGGACGGCCCCCGGGGTCTCGCTGCGCCCGGGGGAGCGGCGCCAGCGGGTGAGCGGCATCGTCATCGCCACGAACGAGCAGCAGCTGCCCGCCGCCTGCACGTCCATCGTCACCGTCGGGGTGGACGCGGCCGCGACGGTCTACCGCCCGGAGGACCGCACGCGGGTCGAGGACGTCGTGCTCGCCGGCCTCACCGCGGACACCGCGGAGCGGGCCGCCCGCGCCGTCGCGCACTTCGACGACCCGGAGCTCACGGTCCCCGGCGCTTCGCTGCCGTCGCTCGTCCGCCTGCCTGACCTGCTCACGCGGAGCGCCGCGGCCCACGGCGGCACCGCTCGGAGCGCCGCAGCGCACGGCAGCACCGCTCCGGTCGACACCACCACCGCCGACGGCATCCGCGCCCTGTGGCAGAGCAGCACCGGGACATCGACGCCGGTCGGTTCCTCGGAGTCCGGCGTCCTCGAGATCGACCTGGTCCGCGACGGCCCCCACGGCCTGGTCGGCGGGACCACGGGGTCCGGCAAGAGCGAGTTCCTCCGTTCGTTCGTCGCCGGCCTCGCGGCTCGGAACGACCCGACCCGGCTCAACTTCCTGCTCGTCGACTTCAAGGGCGGAGCCGCGTTCGCCGCCTGTGAACGGCTGCCGCACACGATCGGCACGATCAGCAACCTCGACGAGCAGCTCGCCGACCGGGCGATCCGTGCGCTCGAGGCCGAGCTCGAGCGTCGCCAGCGGGTCTTCGCGACCGCCGGCGCCGACATCGACAACCTCGACGCCTACCTCGCGACGCGGCCGACCGAGCCGATGCCGCGCCTGCTCTTCGTCGTCGACGAGTTCGCGATGCTCGCGAAGGAGTTCCCGGACGTCCTGACCTCGCTCGTCGCGATCGCCGCGGTGGGCCGCACCCTCGGGGTGCACATGGTGCTCGCGACGCAGCGCCCAGCCGGCGTCGTGAGCGAGGACATCCTGGCGAACACGAACCTCCGGGTGGCGCTCCGCGTGCAGAGCCGCGAGGACTCGACGAACGTCATCGGCGTCCCCGCCGCCGCCGGCATCGGCCGACAGCAGACCGGCCGCGCCTACGTGAAGCTCGGGCAGGACGACATCACCCCGGTGCAGACCGCGCTGGTCACCGGTCGTGCGCGCGACGAACGGGTCGAGCAGTCGGTCTCGGTCCGTCCGACGGACGTGTTCGGCGTCCCGGCACCGGCACCGGCACCCGGGCCGAGCGCGTCGGACGACACCGACCTCGACGTGCTCATCGAGGCGATCCGCGCCGCGAACGCCGCCGCCGGGTACGCCGCTCCCCGTCCGATCTGGCCCGAGGCGTTGGGGGACCGCGTCGACCTCGCGGACGTCCCCGAGCCGAGCGGCGACGGGGGCCGCCGCTTCGTGCCCGTCGCGCTCGCCGACGACCCGGACCACCAGCGCCAGGTCGCCGGCGGCTGGGACCTCGACGAGGGCAACCTCGTGCTCATGGGCATCCCGGGCAGCGGCACGAGCACCGCCCTGTCCGCGCTCGCCCTCCGCCTGGCGGGGACGACGAGCCCCGACGACCTCGACCTCCTCGTCCTCGACATGGGTCCGGGGGACCTGGCGCCACTCGCGCAGCTGCCGCACACCACGGCGTACGTCGGCTCGGGCGCCGGCGCGGGGGAACTGCAGGCGCGGTTCCTCCGACACCTGCGTGCGGACCTCGAGCGTCGGCGCGCGAGCCCCGGCGGACGTCGGGCCGTCGTGCTGATCGACGGCCTCGCTGCGCTCCGGGACGAGTACCAGGACTTCGAGGGCCAGCAGCTGCTCGACGCCCTGTACCGCGTGTACGCGGAGGGGCCCGCGCTCGGCATCTCGTTCGCCGTCTCCACGACCCGCGCGAAGGCCGTGCCGTCGGCGATGGACGAAGTCACGACGCAGAAGTGGATGTTCCGCCTGGCCGACCCGTACGACTACGCGTCGATCGGTGTGCGTCCCAAGGACGTTCCGCCGCCCGTGCCGGGACGGTACATCGACTCGATGACGAAGCTGCAGAGCCACGTCGCGACGCCGTCGGTGCCGCTCGCCGAGGCGGTCGGCGAGGTCGCCGCCGCGTGGCCGGACGCCGCTCCGAAGACGAGCGCCGTGGGCCGCCTGCCCGATGCGGTCCGGGTGCAGGACCTCGGTGCTCCGGCCCGCTTCGACACCGAGCCGTGGCGCCTGCCGGTCGGCATCGCGGAGGACGACCTGGGCACCGCTGCGCTCGAGGTCTTCGACGGTGAGCACGTGCTCGTCGCCGGCCCTGCCCGCTCCGGCAAGTCGACGGTGCTCCTCGCCATGGCGGACCTGGCGCGCTCCGCCGAGGGCGTCCGACCGTCGGTCTGGGCGATCTGCGACCGGCGGTCCCCGCTCGCCGACGCTGCGTTCGACCGCGTCGCCGTCGGCGCCGAGGAGGTCCCCGCGTTGCTCGCCGGGCTCCGCCTGGAGCGCGGGCCCGTCCTGCTGCTCGTCGACGACGCCGAGCGCTTCGACGACGCCGACCAGTCGATCGCCGCGCTGCTGTCGTCGGAGCGACCGGGGCTGTGCGTGGTCGCCGCCGGCCGGTCCGCCGACCTCCGCTCGCTCTACAGTCACTGGACGCGTGCCGTACGGAAGTCACGGTGCGGGGTGCTGCTCCAGCCGGACGTCGACTACGACGGCGAGCTGGTCGGGGTGACCCTGCCCCGCCGCGCGCCCGTCGCGCTGACGGTCGGTCGCGGCTACGCCGCATCGGGCGGGTCGGTCCGGCTCGTGCAGACGGCAGCGCCCAGCGCCTGAACCAGGACCCACCGGACGGGAGGCGCAGCACCCCGCCGCCACGCGCCTCCCGTCCGGTGGGTCCGCGGCCCGCATGCGCCTCCGACGGAGCAGGAGGCGTCGCCTCGCGCGCCGCGACCCGACGGTTCCTGCTCCACGAGGGGGGACGAGGGACGGACGTCGACGACGGAGCACGGGCGAGACCGTGGCTCCGAGAAGCCGCGGGTTCAGTCGCGCGTGGTGATGCCGAACGGTGAGCTCTCGAGGTTCGTGAAGTTCCCCACCGTCGCCCGGACCGTGCACGACGGTGCGACGGACAGGGCGGTCACCACGAGTCCGTCCGACGAGACCGCCAAGGCTCCCGAGCAGCCGTCGGCGAAGCGGACCCCGGACTCACCTCCGGCGACGTCGGTGAGCATCTCCGACGGCCTGCCGGTCGAGGGGCTGCGGTAGAGCGGATTCAGCTCGTCGGCCCCGCTCGGCCACACCGGCACGAGCGTCACGGGGAGCGTGGTCTGGCTGACGGTGCGGTCGGGGGTGCGGACCTCGACGCCCTGCAGTCGCTGGACCGGGTACGAGGTCCCGGTCACGGACGGGTCGGTGACGGCCGTCGTGGTCGCGGTGCCCGCGGCGTCGAGCCACTCCTGCAGCCCGGCCTGGTCGGGGAGGTCGCCGAGGCGCACGGTCGCCTGGACGGTCAGGTCCTCGCCCGCGGGCACCACGACGTCCGAGAGCGTCCACCCGCACCGGACGTCGACACCGGTCAGCGAGGGCTGGTTCCGCGCCCCGGTCACCTCGTCACCGGTCCACGTCACCGCGGGGCAGTCGTCACGCTCGCCGAGCCCGGGGACCACCTCGAGCAACGGCCCGCGGAGCGTCGCGGACTGCGCCGCGTAGGTGATCGACAGCTCGACGGTCCCGCCGTCCGGGTCGACGGTCGCCTTGCGCGTGGTCGACAACCCCGTCGGGAGCGGACGGTCCTGCTGGTACGCGCTCGCGGCCTGGGCGGTCCGGGCAGCGCTCGGGGCCCCGCGTCCGCCGAGCGCGTCCGGCAGCCACACCACGCCGCCGACGACGAGCGCGGCCACGAGGACGACGCCGAGCGCGCCGAGTCCGAGCATGCGGTTCGCGAGCCACTCGGGGCGCTGCCAGCGGCTGCGCGGCGGCGTCTCCGGTTCGCGGGCGGTCGGCAGCGGCTGGCGGGCGAGCGGACGGATGACGGTCTGCGACCCTGCGGGGCCGAGCTCGGGCGCCGGACCGACGTCGACGACGGGTGTGCTGTCCGGTTCGGCGGTCTCCTGCCGGACTCCGCGGACGACCGTCGCGGGGCGCTCGACCTCGGTGAACGAGTCCGGGTCGGACGACGGGCTCAGGGCCGGGGCGTCGGCGACCTGCCGCGCGAGGCGGCGGAGGGCCGCGGCGGCGTCGGCGGCGGCCGGGCGAGCCGACGGGTCCTTCGCGAGCATCGTCGCGAGCGCCGACCACAGCGACTCCGGGACGTCCAGGCGCGGCGGGTCCGACGTCACGTGCCGGTAGGCGACGGCGAAGTCGGTCCCGGGTCCGGCGAAGGGGGTGCGCCCGGCGAGCAGCTCGTAGAGCATCACCCCGGCGCCGTACACGTCGGCCGCGGGGCCGGAGCGCCCCTGGCTGATCGACTCGGGCGCCATGTACTGCGGCGTGCCGAGCAGCCCGGTCGTGGTGCGCTGCCGGTCGGCCATCACCGATGCGATGCCGAAGTCCGACACCCGCACCTCACCGGTCGCCGCGGGGGTCCACGGCGCCGCGAGCAGCACGTTGTCGGGCTTCACGTCGCGGTGGGTGACGTCCTGCGCGTGGGCGGCGGCCAGGGCGTCGAGCGTCTCGGCGGTGATCGTCAGGGCATCGCGCGGCGGCAGCGTTCCGGAGCCGGCGAGCAGGTCGCGCGCGGAGCCACCGCCGACCAGGTCCATGACGATCGCGAGCCGGTCGCCCTCGACGACCAGGTCGCGGACCCGGACGATCGAGGGGTGCTGCAGGCCGAGGAGCACCGTGCGCTCACGGACGAACCGTTCGACGATCGCGGGGTCCGCCGCGAGCTCGGCGCGGAGGAGCTTCGCGGCGACGTGCTCGCCGGTCGCGGTGTGCTCAGCACGCCAGACCTCGCCAGTGGCACCCGTGCCGAGCAGGTCGACGAGCCGGTACGACGCACCGAGCGGTTCGCCGCGGCCGTACTGCGCCCGACCCTGGTCCGTCACGTTGCCCCCGAGTGCCCCTGGCCGACCCCTCGTCGACCTCGCGTCATGTTACCGGCCGGGACCTGCGGCGTACTGCACGTCGATGGCGTGCTGGGTGAAGCCCGAGCGCCGGTAGAGCGCGAGCGCCGGCTCGTTGTCGCCCTCGACGTAGAGCGCCGCCGTGTCGAGACCGCGACCGGCGAGCCGCGCCGACCCCGCGCGCATGAGCACGCCGCCGAGCCCCTGCCCCTGCAGGTCCGGGCGCACGGCGACCGCGTAGAACTCGCCGACGCCGTCCTCGACCTTGAGCCAGCACGAGCCCGCGAGCGCGCCCTCGGCGTCCCGGAGGAGCAGGAGGTCGTCGCCGTCGAACCAGGGCTCGGCCTCGCGGGCCCGGAGGTCGTCGAGGGTCATCCGCCCCTGTTCCGGGTGGTGGGCGAAGGCGGCGGCGTTCAGGGCGAGCCAGGCGTCCTCGTCGTCGGTTTCGCCGGCGCGGAACGTCGACAGCGACATCCCGGCCGGCACGCGGGGGTCCTCGGCTGCACCGGCGACGGGTACCCGGAGCTGCAGGAGGGTGCGGACGGCAGTCCAGCCGTGCCGGTCCGCCAGTGCGCGGGCAGCGGGGTGGTCGCCGTGCGCCCAGGCGAGCCGGGGCCGCGCTGCTCCCGCATCGGCGGCCCCGCCGCCCGGGGCGAGCGCCTGCTCGACGAGGGCCGACCCGATGCCCTGCCCACGGGCCTCCCGGGCGACGACGAGCTCGAGCTCACCCTCGCGCACCACGGCGACACCGCGCTCGTCGCCGAGCACGGTCGCCCGCCCCGCGCGGACGTCGACCAGCGTCTGGTCGGAGAACGGCGGTGCCTCTCCGGCCGCGACGGACGCGGCGGCGAGCATCTCGACGACGGCGAGCACTACTGGCCCGCCAGGCGGTCGGCCTCGTCGTCGTGCACGTTGAAGCGGTAGCCGACGTTGCGGACCGTGCCGATGAGCGACTCGAGGTCGCCGAGCTTGGCGCGGAGGCGCCGCACGTGCACGTCGACCGTGCGGGTGCCGCCGAAGTAGTCGTAGCCCCAGACCTCGCTGAGGAGCTGCTCGCGGGTGAACACGCGCGAGGGGTGCGAGGCGAAGAAGCGCAGGAGTTCGAACTCCTTGAAGGTGAGGTCGAGCGGCCGGCCCCGCACCTTCGCCGAGTAGCTCGCCTCGTCGATGACGACGCCGGACGCCTGGATCTTCGAGCCCGTCGGGTTCTTCGCGGCGCGGCCGGTCGTCAGGCGGATGCGGGCGTCGACCTCGGCCGGGCCCGCGCTCTCGAGCACGACGTCGTCGACGTTCCACTCGCTGTTCACCGCGGTGAGGCCGCCCTCGGTGACGACCAGGATGACCGGCGTCGTCGACCCACTGGTCGCGAGGATCTTGCACAGGGCCTTGGCGCTCACCAGGTCGAGGCGGGCGTCGACGAACATCAGGTCGCTCTGCGGCGCGTTGACCAGCTGCGCGGCCTCGGCGGGGACGTGGCGGATCCGGTGGCTCAGCAGACCGAGACTCGGCAGGACGTCGCCGGGCGCGGCTGAGGTGAGTACCAGGAGCTGGGCCACAGGACCTCCAGAACGAGGGGACGTCGTGGAGCCATCCTAGTGATGCCCGCTCACGCTCCCGCCGACCGGCCGGTCGGTCGGGACGCCGACGGCGGTCGCGCGGCCCTGTCATGATGGACGGCGTGACCGAGCCCGTCCCGCCCCTCGACCAGCGCCGACTGCGGCTGACCTCCGTCCTGCCGGTCTGGGCGCTCGCCGTCGTCGGGGCCGTCCTCGTGCTCGTGCTCACGCAGAAGGACTCGTTCGCGTGGCTCCTGCTGGTGTTCGTGCTCTGCGTGCTCGTGAGCTTCGTGCTGCAGCTCATCACCGCGACGAAGGACGGGCTGGTCGAGCGCATCAGCATCGCGTCCTCCGGGGCGTTCGTGGTCGTGCTCGTCACGGCCGTGGTGCTGCTCGCGCGCTGAGCACGGCAGCGACCCGCGGCCTCCGGCCCTGGCGCCGTCAGGCGTGCCGCGTAGACTCGCCGCATGGATTCGCTGCTTGCGCTCGAGCTGTTCTACGTGGGCCTCCTCGGCCTGGCGTCGCTCGCGATCGCGTTCATCTCGGTCGTCGTCGTCGTGAAGCTGTTCAAGGGTCAGCGTTGATCGAACTGCCGGAGGGCCTGGCGCCCGAGCTCGTCCCGCTGTCCTGGCTCGTCGGTGTCTGGGAGGGCACGGGCGTGGTCGAGTACCCTGTGGGCGACGAGGACGAGCCCCGGAAGTACGAGTTCGGCCAGCGCGTGAGCTTCAGCCACGACGGACTGCCCTACCTCAACTACTCCTCGACGACGTGGCTGCTCGACGACGAGCGCACCCCCCTCGCCGCCGAGATGGGCTACTGGCGCATCGACCGGCCGAACGAGCCCGGCGACCGCGGTCCGGCGATGCTCCTGGGAGACGGACCGACCCCGTTCAGCACGGTGGAGAGCGTCGAGACGCTCCGCAACAACACCGACGGCTTCGACGTCGAGGCCGCGATCATCCACCCGACGGGCGTCAACGAGCTCTACGTGGGCCGCGTCAAGAAGGGTCGCATCGACCTCGCCACCGACGCGGTGATGCGCTCGCCGAACGCCAAGGACTACTCGGCGGCGACCCGCCTGTACGGCCTGGTCGAGGGCAAGCTGTTCTGGGCGTGGGACATCGCCGCGCTCGGGCAGCAGCTCACCTCGCACGCCTCGGGGCAGCTCGCGAAGGTCGACTGATGTCCGTCTTCGCCGGCCGCGACGGGTTCGTCGCGACCGAGGCCGGTCCCGCCGCCCACTTCGGCAACCCCGTCGGTGAGCAGCGGGCGCTCGCCTCCGGCCGCGCGGTCGTCGAGCTCGGCCTCGGTGTCGTCACGGTCAGCGGGCCCGACCGCCTGTCCTGGCTCAACTCGATCACGTCGCAGCTGCTCACCGGGCTCGAGCCCGGCGTCAGCACCGAGACGCTGGTCCTCGACCAGTCCGGCCGCGTCGAGCACGCCGCACGCGTGGTCGACGACGGCGACGTCACGTGGCTCCTCACCGAGGCCGTCGACGCGGTTCCGCTCGCGGCCTGGCTCGACTCGATGCGCTTCATGCTCCGGGTCGAGGTCGCCGATCGCTCGGCCGACCTCGTCACGCTCGGCCGGTTCGACGGTCCGGCAGCGCCCGACGACGCGGCCGCCGAGTGGGTCGACCCGTGGTCGTCGGTGACGCCCGGCGGGTGGGGCTACGCCGCCCTGGAGGCCCACCCCGCCTCCGACTGGACCCTCCGCATCGACGTGGTCACCCCGGACACCGCTGCCGCGATCGCCGCGTCGGACACGCCGGTCGCGGGGCTGCTCGCGTTCGAGGCGCTGCGGATCGCCGCATGGCGCCCCGCGCTGTCCGACGTCGACGAGCGCACCATCCCGCACGAGCTCGACTGGCTCCGCTCCGCCGTGCACCTGTCGAAGGGCTGCTACCGCGGGCAGGAGACCGTCGCCAAGGTGCACAACCTCGGCCACCCGCCCCGCCGCGTCGTGATGCTCCACCTGGACGGGTCGGACGGCGTGCTGCCCGCGCCCGGCACCCCGGTCGAGCTGGACGGCAAGGACGTCGGGCGTCTCACCGCGTCGGCGCTCCACCACGAGCTCGGGCCGATCGGGCTCGCGGTCGTGAAGCGGTCGCTCGACCCCGCTGCGACCCTGACCCTGAGCGTCGACCACGTCGTGGTCACCGCCGCGCAGGAGACGATCGTCCCGCCGGAGGCCGGAGCCACGGCGAACGTCCCGCGGCTGCCGCGGCTCGGGGCGGTCCGCCGCTCGTAGCCGTGCTCACGCGGGGGCGACGGCCGACCAGGGGACGCTGAGCTCGCCGAGGCGCCAGCGCGTCACCCCGTGCAGCACCGGCCACCCCCGGTCGCGCATGCCCTGCACCGTCGCGATCCACCGCTGACGAGGACCGTACGTGCCGAGGGGTGCGGCGACCGCCCACGCGCGGTCGAGGTCGAGCAGGAACGCGTGCACCCGTTCCCCGGGGACGTTCCGGTGGATCAACGCCTTCGGCAGCCGTTCCGCCACGATGCTCGGCAGCTCGAGGTCGGCGACGCGCAGGGAGACCGTGAACGTGTGCGGCTCGTGGTCGTCGAGGGTCACCCAGGACGCCACGCGGCCGACCTCGTTGCAGGTGCCCTCCACGAGTGCCCCGCCCGGCTGCAGGCGGTCCTGCATGATCCGCCACGAGTCGACCACGGCCGACTCGTCGTACTGCCGCAGGACGTTGAACGCGCGGATGACGACGGGCCGCCGGCCGCCCGGGGTCGGCGTCTCGAACCCGCCGAGGCGGAAGGTCACACCGTCGCGGGTGCCCGCGTTCGCCAGCGCCACGCGCGACGGCTCGATCTCGATGCCGGTGACCTCGACGTCGGGACGGACCCGGGCCAGACGGTCGCGGAGCTCCAGGGTCGTCGTCGGCCGGGCGCCGTACCCGACGTCGGCGACGAGCGGGTCGTCGGTGCGGCGGAGGGCGGGGAGCGCGGCGATCCACCGGTCGACGCGGCGGAGCCGGTTGTACCCGGTGGTCCCGCGCGTGACGTTCCCGATGGGCATGGCTCCCAGGGTACGGGTACCCGGAACGGTGGCGCGGCGCTCGGTAGACTCGGCCGCATGACCTCCACGCTCGTCCTGCTCCGTCACGGCAACAGTGACTGGAACCAGAAGAACCTGTTCACCGGTTGGGTCGACGTCCGGCTCAGCGAGCTGGGCGAGAAGGAGGCGAAGCGCGCCGGCGAGCTCATCGCCGAGTCGGGCATCGTGCCGGACGTCCTCTACACGTCGCTCCTGACCCGCGCGATCCAGACCGCCGACATCGCCCTGCTCGAGGCCGACCTGGCCTGGCTGCCGGTCAAGCGCGACTGGCGCCTCAACGAGCGCCACTACGGCGACCTGCAGGGCAAGGACAAGGCCCAGACGCTCGAGCAGTACGGCGAGCAGCAGTTCATGGAGTGGCGTCGCTCGTTCGACGTGCCGCCGCCCCCCATCGCCGACGACGCCGAGTGGTCGCAGGCCGGGGACCGCCGCTACGCCGACCTCGGCGACCAGCTGCCCCGTACCGAGTCGCTGAAGCTCGTCATCGACCGCCTCCTGCCGTACTGGGAGTCGGACATCACGAAGGACCTGGGCGCTGGCAAGACCGTCCTCGTCACGGCGCACGGCAACTCGCTCCGCGCGCTCGTGAAGCACCTCGACGGCATCTCGGACGACGACATCGCGGGCCTGAACATCCCGACGGGCATCCCGCTCGTGTACGAGCTCGACGACGACTTCCGTCCGACGAAGCCCTCGTACTACCTCGACCCCGAGGCCGCCGCCGCCGGTGCCGCGGCCGTGGCCGCCCAGGGCGCCAAGAAGTAGCACCAGCACGACGACGAACGCCCCGCCGGTCACCGGCGGGGCGTTCGTGTGCCGGGGGTGTCCGGACCGCGGGCTCCGGGCAGGGGGCAGCGGGGGCCGCGGTCCACGCCGCCGCGCCCCACGACCACTCTGCGAAAGCGACAGTCGTCCGGCGTCCGATCCGCGAGGACTGTCGCTTTCGCAGACCACTCGCGCTCTCGCGCCCCGGCGCCCCGGCTCCGGACGAGCTCAGACGAAGTGGTCGGCGATCTCCTGCACGAGCGCCCCGACGTCGTAGGGCCGTGCGGTGTCGACCCGCACGACGGGGACGCCGGGCAGCCCGACCGGTGCTGCAGCGTCCCCGTGCTCGTCCCAGAACGCCAGCACGTCCGCCAGGTCCCCGTGCACCTCGTGCCGGACGGGCAGCGTACCGGGCTCGTACCGGTCGCGCAGCCGGTCCGCGGCGGTGACCCGGTCGACCTGGCAGAACACCTCGACGGCGCGGGGCGACCCGGCGGAGGTGAGTCCGGCCTCCAGGCGGTCGCGGTCACGGGACGGCAGCCAGACGGCGTCGAGGACGACCCCGTTCTCGACGGCCCGCGCCATCGACCACATCGTGTCCATCGCGATGCCACCGAGCTCGCGCGAGCCGATCATCGGGCCGACCACGTCGGCCAGCGGTTCCTTGATGCGGTCCTTCGACAGGAAGGGGCAGCCGAGCACCTCGGCCAGGGCGGCGCCCACCGTGCTCTTGCCCGAACCGGGCATCCCGTTGACGACGATCGCGACCTGAGCCATGCCACGATCCTCCCGTCCCCGGCACCCCTTCGCAAAACGTGACGAGGGCGGTTGCCCGCAGCGGTACAGCGCTGCGAGCAACCGCCCAGGTCGCGTCCCGCGGAGGTCAGGCGGGGGAGGTCGTCACCGAGGACGCACCGGCCCAGTCACCCGTCGCCAGGTACTCGACCTTCTTGGCGATCGACACCGCGTGGTCGGCGAAGCGCTCGTGGTAGCGGGAAGCCAGGGTCGCGTCGACGGTGTCGATCGGGTTGCCCTTCCAGGTCTCACCGAGCACGAAGTCGAACACGCTCGCGTGGAGCTCGTCGACGGCGTCGTCCTCGTCGCGGATCTCGGCGGCCAGGGCGATGTCCTCGGAGGCGAGCAGGCGCGTGAGCTTCTGGGCCATCTGCACGTCGTGCGCGCCCATCTGCTTGAACGTGCCGCGCAGGCCCTTCGGCACGACCTTCTCGGGGAAGCGCTGCCGGGCGAGCTGGGCGATGTGCTCGGCCATGTCGCCCATGCGCTCGAGCGAGGAGCTGACGCGCAGGGCGGTCACGACGACGCGGAGGTCACGGGCGACCGGCGCCTGGCGGGCGAGGATGTCGATCGCGATCTCGTCGAGGCTGTTCGCGGCGGCGTCGATCTTGGCGTCGTCGGCGATCACCTCCTCGGCGAGGGCGACGTCGGACTCGCTGAACGCCTGGGTCGCACGGGTGATCGCGGACTCGACGAGCCCGGCGATCTCGGTCAGACGCTCCTGGACGTCCTGGAGCTCCTGCTGGAAGACTTCGCGCATGGGGGATGTGCCTCTCTGATGCGTACCGGACGAGTGTCGTCAGCCCAGGTGAACGAACGGTGACCTGGGGCTGAACACCTCGCGATCCGGACCCGGAAACCCGCCTCGGTGGGGTGAACGGCGTCGGAACCCCGCGTGACGATCCCTACACTGGCGGCATGGACAACGCGTGGCTCGTGCCACTGTCGATGCTCCTCGGCGGGGTCTTCGGCGCGGGGGTCGTGGTGCTGGTCATCACGGCGGAGCGCACGGCCCGGGCGGCCGACGTCGCGGAACGGACGCTGCCCGACGGTGTCGCCGCGGTCATCGCGACGATGCACAACCCGGCCGTGGTGGTCGACCCGTCGAACACGGTCGTCGCCGCCTCGCCGCAGGCGCTCACCGTCGGACTGGTCGTGCGCCGGAAGCTCGTGCACGACGAGCTCGTCGAGCTGGTCGACCGGGTGCGGAAGAGCGGCGAGATGGCATCGGACGACCTCGAACTGCCCCGGGGACGCAGCGGCGAGCTGGTGGGCTACCTGAGCTTCCGCGCGGCACAGCTCGGCAACCGGTACGTGCTCGTCACGGCCGACGACCTCACCGAGAGCCGACGCATCGACGAGGTCCGGCGCGACTTCGTGGCGAACATCTCGCACGAGCTGAAGACCCCCATCGGGGCGATCGGCCTGCTCGCCGAGACCCTCGTGCTCGCGGCGGACGACCCCGAGCACGTGAAGCGGTTCGCGACGCAGCTCATCACCGAGTCCGAACGGCTCGGCGCCCTGACGAAGGACATCATCGAGCTGTCCCGGCTGCAGTCGGTCGACACCCTCGAGAACAGCGAGGAGACCTCGGTCGACAAGATCGTGCAGGCGGCCGTCGACGCGAACGAGGTCGTCGCCCGCGCCCGCGAGATCGAGATCGTCCGGGCGAAGCGGTCCAAGCTGCGGGTCATGGGCGACCCGGGGCTGCTGCAGGTCGCGGTGTCGAACCTCATCGCGAACGCCGTCAAGTACTCCCCGGACCACACCCGCGTCGGCGTCGGCGTCCGGTCCACCAAGGGCTTCGTCGAGATCGCGGTGACCGACCAGGGCGTCGGCATCCCCGAGGCCGATCTCGACCGCGTGTTCGAGCGGTTCTACCGCGTCGACCCCGCACGCTCGCGTGCGACCGGCGGCACCGGCCTCGGGCTCGCGATCGTCAAGCACGTCGTCGGCAACCACGGCGGCGACGTGCGCGTCTGGTCCCAGCCCGGCAAGGGCTCGACCTTCACGATCCGTCTCCCGGAGGCGGATCCCGAACTCACCACCGCACTCGAAGAGCAACTGGAAGAGCAGCCATCGTGACCAAGATCCTCATCGTCGACGACGAGCCGGCCCTGAGCGAGCCCCTGGAGTTCCTCCTGCAGCGCGAGGGGTACGAGACCTCCGTCGCCGCGGACGGCGTGACCGCGCTGTCGAAGTTCGACGCCGAGAACCCCGACCTGATCCTGCTCGACCTCATGCTGCCGGGCCTCAGCGGCACCGAGGTGTGCCGGCAGGTCCGCACCCGGTCCAACGTGCCGATCATCATGCTCACCGCGAAGGACTCCGAGGTGGACATCGTCGTCGGGCTCGAGCTCGGGGCGGACGACTACGTCACGAAGCCGTACTCGACCAGGGAGCTCCTGGCCCGGCTGCGTGCCGTGCTGCGCCGCCGCACCGAGGAGGACCCCGGCGACAGCGGCATCCTGCAGGTCGGCGGGATCCGGATGGACGTCGAGCGCCACACGGTGTCGGTGGACGGCTCCGAGACGCCGATGCCGCTCAAGGAGTTCGAGCTGCTCGAGCTGCTCCTCCGCAACGCCGGCCGCGTGCTGACGCGCGGGCAGCTCATCGACCGGGTCTGGGGCTCCGACTACTTCGGCGACACCAAGACGCTCGACGTGCACATCAAGCGCATCCGGTCGAAGATCGAGCGCGTCCCGAGCACACCGGAGATCTTGGTCACGGTGCGCGGTCTGGGCTACCGGATCGAGGGCTGATCCCGCCAGCCGTCGTCGTCGGCGCCGACCGTCGGCGCCGACCGGCGGCGCCGACCGGTGGCGCTGGCCGGCGATGCTGGTCGGCAACGCACCGGAGGCCCGGTGCCGGTTCCGAGAACCGGCACCGGGCCTCCGGTGCGTTGCGTCCGTCCGTCGCGCCGGTCCGGCGCGCGGGATCAGTTCGTGCCGCTGTCGCCCTCGGACGAGTCGGTCTGCGAGTCGCCCGACTGCGTGCCCGGGGCGGTCGCGTCGCCGGTGGGCTGCGAGCCGCTCTCCGACGGCGAGGTCGCGGTGCTCGACGGGGTCGGCGTCGGCGCGAGCGTCTGGTACTCCTCCAGCGCGCTGGTCAGCACCGGGACGCTGGCCGAGACGCCCTCGGCGCCGGAGTACGAGAAGTAGACCTTGACCAGCGAGCCGGGGGTGGCGTCGGCCTGGTCGAAGAGGACCTCGCGCCCGGTGGCGACCTCGGAGCCCTGCTGCGACGTGCCCTGCTGGCTGCTGTCGTCGCTGGTCGGGTCGGTGGGGTTCGCCAGGTCGAGGCGGCTGTTGGCCGGCACCTCGACGGTCTGCGTGTCGCCGCCGACCTCGATGGACAGCGTGACGTCCTGGTCGGACGAGGTGTTCACGAGGGTCCCGAGGAAGCGGGCCGCGTCGCCGTCGTCCGAGATGAGCAGCGCGTTCCGGATGTCCACCGAGCCGGTCGTCACGTTCACGCCGTCGGTGATCTGCTTGATCTCCTTGGTGTGGGCGGGCGACATGAACTCGCAGCCGGTGGCGCCGAGCGCGATGGATGCCGCAACGGCGACGGACACGAGTACCCGAGCTCGCAAGAGATTCCTCCGGAAGATCACGATGTGGACCGGACGGTCCGACCCCATCCTAGCGAGCACCGCGGTGGTGGCGTGCCCAGGCCCCCTTACCCGAACAGCCCTTGTGGTAAACTGGGGGTCCTGGGAACGGAGCCTGATACATGCAATTCGAGGTCGGCGAGACCGTCGTCTACCCCCACCACGGGGCGGCAACCATCTCTGAAGTCAAGACGCGCGTCATCAAGGGCGAGGAAAAGGTCTACCTGAAGCTGCGTGTCACGCAGGGTGACCTGACGATCGAGGTGCCGGCGGACAACGTCGACCTGGTCGGCGTCCGTGACGTCATCGGCAAGGAAGGCCTCGACAAGGTCTTCGAGGTCCTGCGGGCACCCTTCACCGAGGAACCCACCAACTGGTCGCGCCGGTACAAGGCGAACCTGGAGAAGCTGGCGTCGGGCGACGTCATCAAGGTGTCCGAGGTCGTCCGCGACCTCTGGCGTCGCGACCAGGACCGCGGGCTCTCCGCGGGTGAGAAGCGGATGCTGGCCAAGGCCCGGCAGATCCTGATCTCCGAACTCGCGCTGGCCGAGAAGACCGACGAGGACAAGGCGTCGACCGTCCTCGACGAGGTCCTCGCCTCCTAGCGCGAACCGCAGCTGGACCACACGACGACGACCGCCCTGCTCCCCGATCGGGTGAGCAGGGCGGTCGTCGTCGTCGCGGCGGGTTCCGGCACCCGGCTCGGCATCGGGGACGCCAAGGCGTTCGTCCCGGTCGCCGGCGAGCTGATGCTCACCCGCGCGGTCCGGACGGTGTTCACCCTCGCGGAGCCGACCGCCGTCGTGGTCGTCGCACCCGCCGCCCGGCTGGACGAGTGTCGCGCGCTCGTGACCGCGGTCGCCGGCCCGGCGGCAAACCTCACCGTCGTCGTCGCGGGTGGCGCGGACCGGCACGCCTCGGTGCAGGCGGGCCTCGCCGCGCTCCCGGACGGTGTCGAGTGGGTGGGCGTGCACGACGCGGCCCGCTGCCTGACGCCGGCAGCGCAGTTCGACGCGGTGTTCGCCCGTGCGCGGGCGACCGGCGACGGCGTCGTGCCGGCACTGCCCGTCACCGACACGGTCAAGCGGGTCGAGGGGGACGTCGTGGTCGAGACCGTGGACCGCTCCGCGCTCGTCGGGGTGCAGACCCCGCAGGTCTTCCCGCTGGACGCCCTGCGGCGGGCGTACGCGGTCGCCGAGCGCTCGGAGACCGACGACGCCGGCGTCTTCCACGCCGCGGGCGGCATGGTCCGGACGGTGCCGGGCGACGCGGACGCGTTCAAGATCACCACGAGGTGGGACCTCGCGCGTGCCGAGGCGCTCGTGGCCTCCCGTGCCGGATCAGCGGCGCCGACCCCGGTGGTGCGCGTGGGCCTCGGCGTCGACGTGCACGCCTTCGACGCGGCGTCGCCGTGCCGGGTGGGCCTGCTCGACTTCCCGGGCGAGCCCGGTCTGTCCGGGCACAGCGACGGTGACGCCGTGGCCCACGCGGTCTGCGACGCCCTGCTGTCCGCGGGCGGCCTCGGTGACATCGGCGGGCGCTTCGGGACGTCCGACCCGCGGTACGCCGGAGCCGCCGGCGACGTCTTCGTCCGCGGGGCCGTCGAACTCCTGCGGCAGGCCGGACTCGTCCCGACCTCGGTCACGGTGCAGGTGATCGGGAACCGCCCGCGCATCGGCGCCCGGCGCGACGAGATGCAGGCGGCCCTGGGCGCGGTCGTCGGCGCTCCCGTCGCGGTGTCCGGCACCACCACGGACGGCCTCGGCATGACCGGGCGCGGTGAGGGGCTCGCCGCGATCGCGACGGCCGTCGTCCGACCGGCCTGACGTCCTAGGCTTGGGGCGTGACCGTTCGCCTGTACGACTCCCGCGCCGCAGCCGTCGTCGACCTCGTCCCCCTGGTCGACGGACAGGTGAGCATGTACGTGTGCGGGCCGACGGTGCAGTCGTCGCCGCACATCGGGCACCTGCGCTCCGCCCTGGTCTACGACATCTGGCGGCGCTGGCTGACGTACCGCGGGTACCGGGTGACCCTCGTGCGGAACGTCACCGACATCGACGACAAGGTGCTCGACCTCGCGGCGGGCACCGACGAGCAGTGGTTCGCCCGGGCGTACCGCGTCGAGCGCGAGTTCACCGCCGCGTACGACGCGCTCGGCATCCTCGCGCCGACGTACGAGCCCCGCGCGACGGCGAGCGTGCCGCAGATGCACGAGATCATCGAGCGGCTGATCGAGCGCGGCCACGCCTACGCGGCGGCCGACGGCTCGGGCGACGTCTACTTCGACACCGGCAGCTGGGAGCCGTACGGCGCCCTGACCCGGCAGCGCCGCGAGGACATGGTCGAGGCGGCCGACGCCGACCCACGGGGCAAGCGCGACCCCCGGGACTTCGCGCTCTGGAAGGGCGCGAAGCCGGGCGAGCCGACGACGGCCACGTGGGACTCCCCGTGGGGTCCCGGGCGCCCGGGGTGGCACATCGAGTGCTCGGCGATGTCGCGGCGGTACCTCGGCCCGGCCTTCGACATCCACGGCGGCGGACTCGACCTGCGCTTCCCGCACCACGAGAACGAGCTCGCGCAGTCGACCGCGGCCGGTGACGCGTTCGCGTCGTACTGGCTGCACAACGGGCTCGTCACGGTCGAGGGGCAGAAGATGTCGAAGTCGCTCGGCAACTCGATCTTCGCCGCCGACTTCCTCGGCTCGGCCCGTCCGGCGGTCGTCCGGTACTTCCTCGGTGCCGCACACTACCGGTCGTCGATCGACCACCACGACGGTTCGTTGACCGAGGCCGAGGCGGCGTACGACCGCATCGAGGGCTTCCTCGCACGGGCCGGAGGGCGACTCGAGGGCGTCGTCCTGCGCGACGCCCCGTCCGTGCCCGAGGCCTTCGCGGCGGCGATGGACGACGACCTCGCGGTGCCCCAGGCCCTCGCCGTGCTGCACGAGACGGTGCGCGCCGGGAACGCCGCGCTCGACGCCGACGATGCGGAAGCGCTCGGGACCGCGTACCATCAGGTGGCCGCGATGGTCGAGGTCCTCGGCATCGACCCGCGAGCGGCCCACTGGTCCGGTGGTGCGCAGGACGTCTCGGCCGCACCGCTCGCCGCGCTCGTCGACCGCCTCGTGCAGGAGCGCGCCGACGCCCGTGCGGCACGCGACTTCGCCACGGCGGACCGGGTGCGGGACGACCTCGCATCCGCGGGGATCACCATCGAGGACACCGCAGCAGGAACACGCTGGAGCATCGCCTGACAACGGCCGTGCCGGACAGGAGAGAGCAATGAAGAACGTCTCGGGGAGCAAGAAGGGTCGGCCCGGCGCCGTCCGCTCCGGCCGCAAGGGCAACAAGCAGGTCGGCTCCGGCGGTCAGGGCGCGCAGGCGCTCGAGGGTCGCAAGCCCACGCCGAAGGCCGAGGACCGCCCGTACCACCCCGCCGGCAAGCGCAAGGCGGCGAAGGAGCGGCTCGACGCCGCCCGCGGTCGCCACGGTGCCTCGAGCTCGCCGCAGCAGCGGTCGAGCCGACCGCCCCAGCGGAAGACCGACGACTCGGAGCTCGTGACCGGGCGCAACTCGGTGCTCGAGGCGCTCCGCACGAAGACCCCGTCGACGACGCTCTACGTCGCCGCACGCATCGAGGTCGACGACCGCGTCAAGGAGATCCTGGCGCTGGCGAACCACCGCGGCGTGCCGATCATGGAGATCATGCGGCCGGAGCTCGACCGCATCACGGGGCACGACAGCGTGCACCAGGGCGTCGCGCTCAAGGTGCCGGCGTACGAGTACGCCGTCGCCGAGGACATCGCCGAGCGGGCGTTCTCCCGCGACCAGGTGCCGCTCATGGTGGCACTCGACGGCATCACCGACCCGCGGAACCTCGGAGCGATCATCCGCTCGACCGCGGCCTTCGGTGGGCACGGCGTCATCGTGCCGCAGCGCCGCTCGGTGGGTGTGACCGCGTCGGCGTGGAAGACGAGCGCCGGTGCCGCTGCCCGGACGCCCGTCGCGATGGCACCGAACCTGACGCAGACCCTCAAGTCGCTGAAGTCCATGGGGCTGTTCGTGCTCGGCCTCGACGGGGACGGGGACGTCGAGCTCGACGCCCTCGAGCTCGCCGACCGTCCGATCGTGATCGTCGTCGGTTCCGAGGGGAAGGGCCTGTCGCGCCTGGTGACCGAGACCTGCGACGCGATCGTCTCGATCCCGATCTCGAGCGCGACCGAGTCCCTCAACGCCGGCATCGCCGCGAGCGTCACCCTGTGGGAGGTCGCCCGGCGCCGTCGCGCCGAGTAGCGGGGGCGCTGCGCGCGCCCGCTCGACCACCTGGAGGCCCGGTGCCGGTCCGTGAGACCGGCACCGGGCCTCCAGTCCGTCCGGCGGCCGCCCCGTGAGCGGGCAGGGCGCGCCGCGTGACCGACGCCGAGCGGGCGGAACCCGTCGTCCAGCGAGGCCGAGCGTGACGGATCTCGCCCGCTCGCCCAGGCACGGGCGCGGGCGACGGGACGGTCAGACCGAGGCGCGCCAGTCCTCGACGTCGTCCTCGTCCGCCTCATCGCCGTCGACCACCGGGATCGGCAGCGTCATCGACGACGTCGGCGGGTCGATGAGGAGGCGCTCGTCACGGCGGTGGCGGAGCACGTCGTTGATGTAGGCGGTCGTGGCCTCGGGCAGCGAGACGGAGCGCTCCTCCTCCTGGGACATGTACCAGCGGTGCTCGAGCAGCTCGTGGAAGACCTCTGCCGGCTCGAGGCGCCCACGCAGGTCGCGGGGGATCGAGCGGACGACGGGCTCGAAGACCCGCGACACCCACTCGTGCGCCACCATCTCCTCGTCGAGCTGGTCCCGCCCGTTGCGCGCCCGGTACGCGTCGAGGTCGTTGAGGAGCCGCCGGGCCTGGTTCTCGCCGGCGTCGAGCCCGGTCAGGCGCAGCAGCCGACGCTGGTGGTGACCGGCGTCGACGACCTTCGGTTGGATCCGCACCTGCGAACCGCCCTCGGTCGTGTGGATCGAGAGCTCCTCGATGTCGAACCCGAGCGCGTTGAGCCGCTCGACGCGGTCGTTGATGCGCCAGCGCTCCTTCACGTCGAACTGCTCGGTGCCGGTGAGTTCCTTCCAGAGCGTCCGGTACTGCGCGACGATCCGGTTCGACACGTCGACGGGGTCGGCGTTCTCGTCGAGGCGACCGCCCGCCTCGAGGTCCAGCAGCTCGCCCGCGATGTTCACCCGGGCGACCTCGAGGTCGTTCTCACGCTGCCCGTTCGACAGGCCGCCCGGGTAGAGCTTGCCGGTCTCGGCGTCGACGAGGTACGCAGCGAAGGCGCCCGCGTCGCGACGGAACAGCGTGTTCGACAGCGACACGTCTCCCCAGTAGAAGCCGATGACGTGCAGACGGACGAGCAGCAGCGCCAGGGCGTCGACGAGACGCGTGGCGGTGTCCGGGCGGAGCGTCTGCGAGTAGAGCGCGCGGTACGGCAGCGAGAACCGCAGGTGCCGGGTCACGAGCACCGGGTGGAGCGGCTCGCCGTCCGCGTCGACGCGGTTCGTGATGACGGCGACCGGGTCGACGCAGGGCACGTCCATGCGCTGCAGCGTGCGGAGCATCTCGTACTCGCTCCGCGCGACCTCCTCGCCGGTCTCCTTCACCGCGGCGACGTACCCGCTCAGGTGCACGAAGCGCACCAGGTGTCGCGAGATGCCCTTCGGCAGCGCGACGATGACGTCGTCCGGCCAGTCCTCGAGCGGCAGGTCCCATGGGAGGTCGAGCAGCCCCGGGTCGACGGTCGCGGCGGTGATGGAGAGGGAGTCGGGCACGGTTGGTTCCTGTCGGTGCGGTGGCCGGTGTCGGTGCGGCGGTCTGACAGACGGGAGGCGCGGTGCCAGCTGGCACCGCGCCTCCTGTCCGACTGTTCCGTCGTTACGCGCTGACGACGGCCTTGTCGTCGAGGCGCTCGCCCGACTCGGTGTCGAACGCGTGCACGTGGCCCTGCTTCGGTGCGATGACGATCGTGTCACCGATCGACGGGTGCGAACGGCCGTCGACACGGGCGACGATGTCGGCGCGCTGGCCGTTCACGTCGGCGTGACCGTACAGGTAGCCGTCGGCGCCGAGCTCCTCGACGACGTCGACCGTGACCGGCAGGCCCTCGCCCGAGGTCGAGACGATGACGTCCTCAGGGCGGATGCCGACCGTGATCGAGCCGGAGCGGGCGTTCGACAGGGTGTCGCGGTCGAGCGGGTGGTTCAGCGTGCCGAACTTGATCCCGCCCTCGACGACGTCCGCCGGCAGGAGGTTCATGGCAGGCGAGCCGATGAAGCCGGCGACGAACACGTTGTTCGGCTTCTCGTACAGGTCGCGCGGGGTGCCGACCTGCTGCAGGATGCCGTCCTTGAGCACCGCGATGCGGTCGCCCATGGTGAGCGCCTCGGTCTGGTCGTGCGTGACGTAGACCGTGGTGACGCCGAGGCGGCGCTGCAGCGAGGCGATCTGGGTGCGGGTCTGGACGCGGAGCTTGGCGTCGAGGTTCGACAGCGGCTCGTCCATGAGGAACACCTGCGGCTGACGGACGATCGCACGGCCCATCGCGACGCGCTGACGCTGACCACCGGAGAGCGCCTTCGGCTTTCGGCCGAGGTACTGCTCGAGGTCGAGGAGCTTCGCGGCCTCCTGCACGCGGGTGGCGCGCTCCTCCTTGCCGACACCGGCGATCTTGAGCGCGAAGCCCATGTTCTCGGCGACGGTCATGTGCGGGTAGAGCGCGTAGTTCTGGAACACCATCGCGATGTCGCGGTCCTTCGGCGGGACGTCGGTGACGTCACGCTCGCCGATGCGGATCGCACCCGAGTTGACCTCTTCGAGGCCGGCGAGCATGCGCAGGGAGGTGGACTTGCCGCAGCCCGAGGGGCCGACGAGGACGAGGAACTCGCCGTCGGCGATGTCCAGGTCGAGGGAGTCGACCGCGGGGCGGGTGCCTCCGGGGTAGAGACGGGTTGCCTTGTCGTAGGTGACGGACGCCATGAGCGTTCGGTCCTTCCTTCACCGGCAGGTACGTGCCGGACGATCCGTAGTGAAGCGGTTGCCCGTGGGGGCCCCGGATGGTCGCCGTCGACCATCGCTGCTCATACAACACGACTTCGCCGTCCGGCGCCAGTGCCCGGGGGACCTGGTTGGCTGGTCCCAGGAAGGACCACTACGATCGGCGGGTCCGTCCGGCGTCCGGGGGAGCCCGAGCGGACGGCAGGCAACTACGTGAGGACCATCGACGCATGACCAACCTCCCCGAGGGTGACGCCCGCGCCGCGCGGAACGAACGACGAGAGGCCGCACGCCAGCGGGCCCAACGTGCACGGGCCCAGCAGAAGCGTCGGCAGCGCGGGACGCGCCTGGGCCTGCAGATCGGTCTCGGTGTCGTGCTCCTGGCGGCCGTCGCGGTCGTGACGCTCGTGCTCGTCGACTCGGTGAAGCCCGCCGGTCCCGGCCCCGCCACGATGTCGCAGGGCGGCATCACCATCGGGCAGGACCTGAAGGCCGTCGACCCCTCGGGAACCCCGTCGCCGAGTGCGACCGACGGTTCCGGCGCGGTGCGCATCACGATGTACGTGGACTACCTCTGCGACACCTGCGCGCAGTTCGAGGAGGCCAACGGTGACTACATCGCCAGCCTGGTCGACTCCGGTGCCGCGACCGTCGACGTGCACCCGGTCGCCGTCCTGACGAACCGCTCGCAGGGCACCAAGTACTCGCTGCGCGCCGCGAACGCCGCCGCGTGCGTCGCCGACCGCTCGCCGGACCGGTTCTGGGCCGTGAACCAGGCGCTCTTCGCCCGGCAGCCGGAGCAGGGCACGTCCGGGCTCACCGACGCGCAGCTCCAGCAGCTCGTGACGGGCGTCGACGGCGTGCAGGACCGGTCGGCGATCCGCGACTGCATCGAGGACCAGACCTACGCCAAGTGGGTGGACGAGCAGACCACCGCGGTGACGGACGGGGACATCCCCGGATCGTCGCTGAGCGAGTTCCCCGGGCCGCCCCTCGTCCTGGTGAACGGCAAGCAGTACGAGCTGACCTCGCCGATCACGAACGACGACTTCCGCACGTTCGTGCTCTCGGCCGCCGGCACGACGGGCGCGACGCCGACGCCGACCCCGTCGTCGACGCGCTCGCCGAGCAGCACGCCGTCCGCGAGCGCGACGGACGACTGACCCGCGCGGTCACTCGGCCGCCGATGCACGGGAGGCTCCCCACCAGACCGGTGGGGAGCCTCCCGTGCATCGGGCCGTCGGTCAGAGCGACGAACCGGGCACGCTGAACGTGTCGCACGCGGTCGCGCCGCGCTCGTAGCCGCGGGTGAACCAGGCCTGCCGCTGCGCGCTCGACCCGTGCGTGAACGAGTCCGGGTCCACGCGCCCCGTCGCCCGCTCCTGGATGCTGTCGTCGCCGACGGCGCTCGCGGCGGACAGGGCGTCGGCGATCTGCGACCGGGTGACGGGCTCGAAGAACGTCTCGCCGTTCGCGTCCTCGGTCGTGGCGGCCGACCCGACCCAGGCGCCCGCGTAGCAGTCGGCCTGCAGCTCGACGCGGACACTGCCCGACGACGCGCCCGTCCCCGAGCGGTCGGTGTCCGCGAAGGTGCCCTGGAGCTGCTGCACGTGGTGGCCCCACTCGTGCGCGACGACGTACATCTGCGCGAGCGGACCGCCCGACGAGCCGTACTGCGACTGCAGGTCGTCGTAGAACGCGGTGTCGAGGAAGATCGAGCGGTCCGGCGGGCAGTAGAACGGGCCGGTCGCCGCCGAGGCCTGGCCGCAGCCGGTCCCGGTCGACCCGTCGAAGAGCACGAAGCCGGGTGTCGTGTACGAGATGCCGAGCGTGCGGGCCTCGTCGGTCCAGTAGTCGTCGAGCGACTCGGCGGCCCCCTCCATGCGGCACTCGACCCGCTGGTTCGCGTCGCGGCCGGTCCGGCACTCCTGGGCCGGCTGCACCGTCTCGTCCTGCTGCTGGATCTGGGTGGTGCCGCTGCCGTCACCGACGACACCGCTCAGGTCGAACCCGGTGAACTGCGCGATGAGGAACACCACGATCGCCGCGACGCCGACACCGCCGCCCCCGATCGCCGCGGTCCGCCCGCGGCGCTGCACCTTCCCGCCGCTGAGCTGCGAGTCCTCGTTGAACGTCATGCCGCAGACCGTACCCGGAGGCGCCCCGGGTAGCGTCGAGCCCATCGGCGAACGCCGACACCTGTCGTCCAACCGGAAGGAAGCAGCACATGGTCACTCCGATCAGCACCGTGATGAGCCCCGCTCGCTACGTGCAGGGCAAGGACGCGATCACCCGCGTCGGCGAGTTCGTCGCACCGATCGGGAAGCGCCCGCTGCTCGTCGCCGACGACGTGGTGTGGGGGATCGTCGAGGACGCCGTCCGCACGAGCTTCGACGCCGCCGGGCTCCCCGTCGAGCGGGTCGGCTTCGGACGCTTCGCGACCCCGCAGGCGATCGACGACCTCACCGCGACGATCCGCGAGACGGAGTCCGACGTGGTCGTCGGCCTCGGCGGCGGTTCGGCGATCGACGCCGCGAAGGCCGCCGGACACCTCGCCGGCGTGCGCTGGGCGAGCGTGCCGACCGCGGCGTCGACGGATGCGCCGACCTCGGCGCTCGCCGTCGTGTACTCCGAGGAGGGCGAGTTCATCGAGTACCGCTTCTTCCCGCACAACCCCGACCTCGTGCTCATCGACACGAAGCTCGTCGCGAACGCCCCCGTGCAGTTCCTCGTCGCGGGCATCGGCGACGCGCTCGCCACCTGGGTCGAGGCCCGTGCCGCGAAGCGCGCGAACGCCGACACCATGGCCGGCGGGCTCCAGACCGAGACCGGTGTCGCGCTCGCCGAGTTGTCGTGGCGCCTGCTGCACGACAACGCGCTGCAGGCGATCGAGTCCGTCAAGGCGAAGGTGGTCACGCCCGCGCTCGAGAAGGTCGTCGAGGCGAACACCCTGCTCTCCGGGCTCGGCTTCGAGTCCGGTGGCCTCGCCGCAGCGCACGCGATCCACAACGGACTGACCGCGGCACCGCAGGCGCACGGTCTCGCCCACGGGCAGAAGGTCAACGTCGGGACGATCGCACAGCTCGTGCTCGAGGGGGCGCCCGCCGAGGAGATCGAGGACTTCGTCGTCTTCACCACGAAGGTCGGGCTGCCGAACACCCTGACCGAGATCGGCCTCACCGTCGACGACCGCGACGTGCTGCAGGCCGTCGCCGAGGCCGCCACCGTGGAGAGCGAGACCATCCACAACATGCCGTTCCCCGTGACCGCCGAGGCCGTGGTCGACGCGCTCGTCGCGATCGAGGGCGTCTCGCGCAGCATCCGGGCCGCGCACGGCCTGCCGGAGCCGGAACCGTACCGCGCCCACTGAGCCCGCGCCGACTGAGTGCGGCCGGAGGGGGTGCGAGCAGCATGGCGGCATGGCCGACCTCGACGAACAGCACCCCCTCTTCCTCCTCGCGATGGACCAGCGGTCCTCGCTCCTGGAGCACACCTACGGCGACGCCTCCGGCGAGCCCGCGGACGAGGCCGACGCCGAGCGCGTCCGGGCCGGCAAGCATCTCGTGTACCGCGGGCTCCTGACGGCGCTCGCCGCAGGGGCGTCCCGTGAGCGCACCGGCGTCCTCGTCGACGAGCGCTACGGCGCCGACGTCGCCCGGCTCGTCCGCGAGGCCGGGCTGCAGCTCGCGATGCCGATCGAGCGCTCAGGTCGCGAGTGGTTCGAGCTCGAGTACGGCGACGACTGGCTCACGCACGTCGACGCGTTCGACCCCGACTTCGTGAAGGTCCTGGTCCGCGACAACCCCGCGTTCGACGCCGGTGACCGGCAGTCGCAGGCCGAGCGGCTGGCCGCGGTCTCCCGCGCCCTGCACGACGCGGACCGGGCGTTCCTCGTCGAGCTCCTGGTGCCGGGGACCGACGAGCAGCAGGCGCAGGCCGACGACTACGACCGCGACGTCCGGCCCGGCCTCGTCGTCGAGACGATCGGGTACCTGCAGGAGCACGGTGTCGAGCCGGACGTGTGGAAGCTCGAGGGCCTCGACCGCACCGAGGACGCCGAGCGCGTCGTCGCCGCGGCGCGGGCCGGAGGTCGTGACCGCGTGCAGTGCATCGTGCTCGGCCGCGACGCCCCCGAGGAGCAGCTCGACCACTGGCTGCGCGTGGCCGCACCCGTCGACGGCTTCGTCGGGTTCGCCATCGGACGGAGCAACTGGGAGGACGCCCTCGACGACGTGGTGCAGCGGGGGCTCGACCACGAGGCGGCCGAGCAGGTGATCGCCGCGAACTACCGGCACTTCGTGGACACCTGGCTCGAGGCGCGCCCCGACGTCGTGCACGGGGTGGACGCCGGGGCGGCCTGACACCAGCGGTCAGGTGCGGATCAGCGGCTCCATGGTCGCGAGGTCCGCGCCGATCCCCACGTCGACGAGCTCGATCCGTCCCGCGAGCGTCGCCCCGGGGCCGGTGAGCAGACCCGCTTTCACACCGCCGAACGTCACCGTGACGTCGGCGTGCAGCACGTGGTCGTCCGCCACCGCGCCGGTGTCGACGTCGATGCCGCTCGGCACGTCGACGGCGACGACGAACGGGGCGCGCTGGTCGCGGGCGAGCTCGCGGATCGCGTCGACGACCTGCCGAGCGGGGGAACGCAGGGGAGTGCCGCTGCCCGCCCCGATGCCGAGGATGCCGTCGAGCACGAGGTCGGCCTCCGCGGCGGCCTCGGCGGCGACCGCCGCCAGGTGCTCGGCGTCCGGGGTCGCGGCAGCCTGCAGGATGTCGGCCGCGCCGGTGGTGCCGGCGCCTGCGTCGGATGGGCCGTCCGGGGCCCACGCCGCCGGATCCGGAGCGACGCGCCAGCGGCGGTCCGGCCGTGCCGGTGGGGCGAGGCGTGCCCCGGCGTCCAGCGCCGCTGCCAGGCCCGCCTCGTGGACGCGTGAGCCGACGCGCAGCACCGCCACGTGCCTCCCGTCCGCCGCCAGCCGCGCTCCCGCGAACAGGGCGTCGCCGCCGTTGTCGCCGCTGCCCACGAGCAGCAGGACCGATCCCGGCCCGTCCTGCGGGCGGACCGCGGGGTCGTCGAGCAGCTCGCCGACGATCCGTGCCAACCCGTCCGCAGCTCGCTGCATGAGGGGTTCCCCCGCCTCGAGGTGCGGCCGCTCCGCCGCCCGGACCTGATCGCCGCCGTAGCCGTCCATGACGACCACCATGCCCCGGTAGCCTGGTCGCGCCATGTCACTCGTCCCCGAAGCGCCCCGTCCCCGTGCCGTGATGTCCCCGGACGGCCTGAAGCTCGCGACGTACGACTTCGGCGAGCCGGACGCCCCCGTCGTGGTGGCCGTGCACGGCTTCGCCTCCGGTGCCGTCCTCAACTGGCACGCCTCCGGGTGGACGCGGGACCTCGTCCGCGCCGGGTACCGCGTCGTCGCGCTCGACCAGCGCGGACACGGGGCCTCGTCGAAGCCGCACGACCCGTCCGCGTACTCGATGGACCTGCTCGTCGCCGACGTCACCACCGTCATCGACACCTACCTGCTCGACGACGTCGCGTTCCTCGGGTACTCGCTCGGCGCCCGCGTCGGCTGGCACACCGCCGAGCGGATCCCGGACCGCATCTCGCGGGCCGTGCTCGGCGGGATCCCCGACGCCGACCCCATGCGTCGCGTCGCGGTCGACCAGGCGAAGGCGTACATCGCCGACGGCACCCCGGTCGAGGACCGCGTGACGAACGGCTACCTGCAGATGGCGGCGAACGTCGAGGGGAACGACCTGCGGGCGCTCGTGGCGATGGTCGAGGGGATGCGGAACAGCGTCGAGCCGACGCCGGAGAACGCACCGGCGCAGCCGATCCTGATGGCCGCCGGCAGCGAGGACGGGATCCGGGACAGCGCCGTGCGGCTGGCCGAGGCGGCACCGGACGCGTCGTTCTTCGAGATCCCGCGGCGGAACCACTTCAATGCGCCGACCTCGCGCGACTTCCGGGACGCGGCGATCGCGCTCCTGAGCGGCGGAACCACGCAGTGACACCGTTCGGTGCGCCGACCTCGCGCGACTTCCGGGACGCGGCGATCGCGTTCCTGAGCGGCGGAACCACGCAGTGACACCGTTCGTTGCGCCGACCTCGCGCGACTTCCGAGAGCGCGCAATCACGTTCTTGACCAGCACTGCCCTGTCCGAGAGGCGCTGAGGGGGCAGGGCTGACCCCCTGACGGGTACTGGCGGGACCCCTCGGATCCGGGAGACCGGGCGTAGCGTCCGGACATGGACTACAGACTCCTCGGCAACAGCGGGACATCGGTGTCGACGCTGACCCTCGGCACCATGACGTTCGGCAGCGAGGCCGACGAACCCACCTCCCACCAGATCCTCGACACGTTCGTCGCCGCGGGCGGCACCCTCGTCGACACGGCGGACGTCTACTCCGGCAACGAGTCCGAGCGGATCATCGGCCGATGGCTCGCCGCACACCCCACCGAGGCGCAGCAGGTCGTCATCGCGACGAAGGGCCGGTTCCCGCAGGGCGACGGCCCGAACGACCTCGGTCTGTCCCGCCGCCACCTGCGCGTCGCCCTCGACGCCTCGCTCGAACGGCTCGGCGTCGAGCACATCGACCTCTACCAGATGCACGCGTGGGACGCCCTGACGCCGGTCGAGGAGACCCTCCGCTTCCTCGACGACGCCGTGTCGGCGGGGAAGATCGGCTCGTACGGGTTCTCGAACTACCTCGGCTACCAGGTCACCAAGGCCGTGTACGAGGCGAAGGCGCACCACTGGGCCCCGCCCGTGACGCTGCAGCCGCAGTACAACCTGCTCGTCCGCGACATCGAGCACGAGGTCGTGCCCGCCTGTCTCGACGCCGGCATCGGCCTGCTGCCGTGGTCGCCCCTGGCGGGCGGCTGGCTCTCCGGCAAGTACCAGCGGGACGAGGCCCCGACCGGCTCGACCCGGCTCGGTGAGGACCCGCAGCGGGGCATGGAAGCGTGGGAGGCCCGCAATGCGGACGAGCGCACGTGGAAGGTGCTCGACGCGGTGTCCGCCGTCGCCGACGCCCACGGCGCCTCGCGGTCGCAGGTCGCCCTCGCCTGGCTCCTCGCCCGGCCCGCGGTCACCAGCGTCATCCTCGGCGCGCGCACCGTCGCACAGCTCGAGGACAACCTGGGCGCGGCCGACCTCGTGCTCACCGACGACGAGCTGCAGACCCTGACCGAGGCGAGCGCGCCGCGCGTCGACGACTACCCCTACGGCACGGCGGGCGTCGCACAGCGCGAACGCCGGATCACGGGCGGGCGCTGACCGGGCGCCTCCCGGCGACCACCCGGCGGACGACCAGCGCGGACGCAGACGAGGCGGCCGGATCCTGCACATCCGTGCGGGTTCGCGCGGAAGCGGACAGAAGCATGGACACGTCACCCGGGCCGATGACACCATCGACGTACGACCGGCTGGTTACCGCGTCGAGCGCCCGGAACGCCCCCTGATCCGCGTTCCACGCGCCGAAGGGCCCGGACGGCCATCCGTCCGGGCCCTTCGTCTCCCGATGTCTGGGGCCGGCAGCGGGACTCGAACCCGCAACCCCCGTATTACAAGTACGGTGCGCTACCAATTGCGCCATGCCGGCTGACGCGCCCATCCTAGCGGCGGACGCGTCGGGGGCTCACTCGCTCTGCTCGGAGAAGTTCAGCGACAGCGAGTTCATGCAGTAGCGGTCACCCGTCGGGGTGCCGAAGCCGTCGGGGAACACGTGCCCGAGGTGCGAGCCGCAGTTCGCACAGCGGACCTCGGTGCGCACCATGCCGAGCGACTTGTCCTCGATGAGCTGCACCGCCTCGGGCCGGACGGACTCGTAGAACGAGGGCCACCCGCAACCGGAGTCGAACTTCGTGCCGCTCTGGAACAGCTCCGCGCCGCACGCCGCACACGTGTAGATGCCGGCGCGCTCCTCGTCGAGCAGCTCGCCCGTCCACGGCCGCTCGGTCCCGGCCTGCCGGAGCACGGCGTACTGGTCCGGGGAGAGCTCCTCGCGCCACTGGGCGTCCGACTTGTCGACGTTGTACGCCATTGCTTCCTCCTGCTTCCGGTCGGGGCTCGATGGTGATGCCCGACCCCTTCAGTAAACTCGCGACGATGTCCGAGCATTCCGTCCGCCACGCCCGCTGGACCCGCCTGACGACGGACGAACTGTACGGCATCGTGCGGCTGCGGAACCGCGTGTTCGCGCTCGAGCAGCGGGTCACCGCTGACGACTTCGACGGTCGCGACCGCGAGCCCGACACCGAGCACTGGTGGTTCGGAGCGGACGACGATCCGGTCGGGTACCTCCGCCTGGTCCGGCCCGCGCCCGACGAGGCGCACCCCGCCGGGTCCGTCGCCCCGGCCTGGGTCGTCGGCCGGGTCGCCACGCACCCCGAGCACCGCGGCCGCGGGATCGCCAGCAGCCTGGTCGCCGCCGTGCTCGGTGCGCACGGGCACGAGCCGTTCGTCCTGCACGCCCAGGAGTACGTCGCGGGCCTGTACGAACGCCACGGCTTCGTCCGGTTCGGCGAGCCGTACGACGAGGCCGGCATCCGCCACGTCGGCATGCACCGCCCGTGACCGGGACGCACGAGCGGTACGCCGCCTACGCCGAGCGCATCGCCCCGGTGTCGCCGTCGTACGCGGCCTGGGCGCGGTCCGTCGACGGCGATCTGGTCGCGCTCCTGGACGCGGTCCCCGAGCAGCAGCGGCAGCCGGAGCTCGTCTTCGCGGTCGCACGGCGACTCGGCGCGGACCCGTCGGACCCGGGGTCCCTGCGTGCGCTCGGCCGGGAGGCCCGTCCCGCCTTCACAGCGGCACTCGCCACCGCCACGGTGCAGGCCAACGACCCGCGGCGGCTCGGTCCCGTCGTCCCGGTGTTCGCGGCGCTCGCCGCGGCCGACGAGCGGCCGCTCGGGCTCGTCGACGCCGGGGCGGCGGCCGGACTCTGCTCGATCCCGGACCGCGTGACCCTCGACCACCGCACCCCGGACGGCGTCGTCCGGGTGCACGCCGCCGTCGCCGAGCCCTCGGTGCACCTGACGGTCGAGACCAGCGGGACGGCCCCCGCGCCGACGACGACCCCGATCCGCATCGGCGCGCGGGTCGCGCTCGACCCGAACCCGATCGACCTCGCCGAGCCCGGGGCGTTCGACCGCCTGGTCGAGGCCGTCCCGCCCGAGGCGACGGACCGCACCGCCCTGATGCGCGAGGCAGCGCGCGCGACGCTCGCCGTGCCTCCCGTCCGGATCCGGGGCACGTTGCCGGGTGACCTCGACCGCGCCCTGGACGCGCTGCCGGACGGCGTCCGACCGGTGGTGCTCACCACCGGGACCCTGGTCTACGTGCCCGGGGCGGACCGGCAGCGCGTGGTGGACCGGCTCCGCGAGCGCGGCGTCCACTGGGTCGCCCTCGAGCGGACCGGCATCCTCCGCGGGGTCGCCGAGACCCTGCCCGCCGACGTGGACCCGGCGGACCCGGACGCCTTCGCCACGGTCTCGCTCGACGGCGTCGCCCTCGCGGTCTGCGACCCGTTCGGCGTCCGCGTGCGCTGGTTCCGGCGGCCCGGAGCCTGAACCGGGCTTCGCGACAGTCCAGGTGCGTGCCAGGGTGCAGCTGCCTGCCACCCCTACGATGTGCGAGACCCGTGACCGAACCGTGACCGGAAGTGCCGTGACCGCCCTCCCCACCGACGAGCTCAGTGAGCTCGACAAGCGCGTGCTCGCGTTCGAGCACGACCGGGCGCAGCACGACCGCACGAAGGAAGCGGACATCCGGGTCGAGTTCGACATGTCGCCGGCGCGGTACTACCAGGTGCTCAACCGCGTGATCGACCAGCCCGCCGCGCTCGCGTTCGACCCGCAGCTGGTCGGTCGACTGCAGCGGCTCCGGCACGCACGCACCCGAGCACGAGCGGCGCGCTCCTTCGTCGCGCCCCCTGCCACGCCCGATCCCCGTGAAGAGGAACGATGACCGAGAGATTCCCGCGAGACCGGTTCGACGACGTCACCGACGGTCCGCGCGTCGGCGCGCACCGTGGTGCCCGGCGCCGTGGGCGCGGCTGGGCGGCGTTCGCCTGGGCCGCGCTCGCGACCGGGGTCCTCGTGCTCGTCGGCGTGCTCGTGCTCGCGCTCCTCAACGGCAGCTACTCGTTCCCGGGCGCGACGTCCTCGCCGTCGCGCTCCTCGAGCCCGTCCGCGACCGCGTCGGCCGGGCCCTCGGAGCCGTCGGAGACGGCGTCCCCGACCGAGGAGGCACCGGGGGCGGCATCACCAGCTGACCAGGGTGCGACGAGCGTCGTGGTGCTCAACGGCACCACCACGACCGGTCTCGCCGCCCGCGCGAGTGCGTCGCTCACCTCCGCGGGGTGGAAGGTGACCTCGACGGGGGACGCCGGCACGACGGGCGCGACGACCTCGACCGTCTACTACCAGCAGGCGGAGCAGCAGGCCGTGGCGCAGGGCGTCGCGGACGCCCTCGGCATCACGGCCGTCCAGCAGTCGGCGGCCTTCCCGAACGCCGACGTCAGCGTCGTCCTCGGCGCCGACTACGGCGGCTGACGCGCTCGGCGGACGACGTTTGTGACAGGCGTGTTTCCGGCACGTTGATTTCTGACGGAATCGTCGTGAAAGAACGTCACACCCCTTGCCCTGTCGCTCCCCGTGGGCAAGAGTCATCGCCAGACGACGACCGTGTCGTTCGCAACAGCAGCACCAGGGAGCAAGAGATCATGGCCAACGGAACCGTGAAGTGGTTCAACGCCGAGAAGGGCTTCGGCTTCATCACCGTGGATGGAGGGGGCCAGGACGTGTTCGTGCACTACTCGGCAATCGACATGTCGGGGTACAAGGTCCTCGAGGAGGGCCAGGCGGTGACGTTCGACGTCGGGACCGGGGCGAAGGGGCCGCAGGCCGAGTCCGTCCGACCCGCCTGAACCCGGGCAACACCACGCGACGCGCCGTCCCGTCTGGGGCGGCGCGTCCGTCGTGTCCGGGGTCGGGGCGGCCCGGACCGGTCAGGCGCGAGGCCCCCGGGCTCGCACCGCGACCAGGTCGACGCGCTCGTGCCGCAGCATGTCCTGGGAAGACGACCCGGGCCTCCCGGCTGTGTTGCACTCGCACCCGGCGAGTGCCAGAATCGGCGTTGGCACTCGCTCACGCTGAGTGCCAGCACGACCCCCATGACGACGTCCGGGAGGGACGAGAAACTCACATGGCTAAGATCATTGCTTTCGACGAGGAGGCCCGCCGTGGCCTCGAGCGCGGCCTGAACACCCTGGCCGACGCCGTGAAGGTGACGCTCGGCCCGCGCGGCCGCAACGTCGTCCTCGAGAAGAAGTGGGGCGCCCCCACGATCACGAACGACGGTGTCTCCATCGCCAAGGAGATCGAGCTCGACGACCCGTACGAGAAGATCGGTGCGGAGCTCGTCAAGGAGGTCGCCAAGAAGACCGACGACGTCGCCGGTGACGGTACGACCACCGCGACCGTGCTCGCCCAGGCGCTCGTCCGCGAGGGCCTCCGCAACGTCGCCGCCGGTGCCGACCCCGTGTCGCTCAAGCGCGGCATCGAGAAGGCCGTCGCCGCCGTCTCCGACCAGCTCCTCGCCAACGCGAAGGACATCGAGACGAAGGACCAGATCGCCGCGACCGCGTCGATCTCGGCCGCTGACTCCACCATCGGCGAGCTCATCGCCGAGGCGATCGACAAGGTCGGCAAGGAGGGCGTCGTCACCGTCGAGGAGTCGAACACCTTCGGCACCGAGCTCGAGCTCACCGAGGGCATGCGCTTCGACAAGGGCTACCTGTCGCAGTACTTCGTCACGGACCCGGAGCGCCAGGAGGCGGTCTTCGAGGACCCGTACATCCTGATCGTCAACTCGAAGATCTCGAACATCAAGGACCTGCTGCCGGTCGTCGACAAGGTGATCCAGGCGGGCAAGCAGCTCCTCATCATCGCCGAGGACGTCGACGGCGAAGCCCTCGCGACGCTCGTCGTGAACAAGATCCGCGGCATCTTCAAGTCCGTCGCCGTCAAGGCCCCGGGCTTCGGTGACCGTCGCAAGGCCATGCTGCAGGACATCGCGATCCTGACCGGCGGCCAGGTCATCTCGGAGGAGGTCGGCCTCAAGCTCGAGAACGCGACCCTCGACCTGCTGGGCAAGGCCCGCAAGGTGATCATCACCAAGGACGAGACCACGATCATCGAGGGTGCCGGCGACGACGAGCAGATCGCGGGCCGCGTCCGTCAGATCCGCTCCGAGATCGAGGCGACCGACTCCGACTACGACCGCGAGAAGCTCCAGGAGCGTCTCGCCAAGCTCGCCGGCGGCGTCGCCGTCATCAAGGCGGGTGCGGCGACCGAGGTCGAGCTCAAGGAGCGCAAGCACCGCATCGAGGACGCTGTCCGCAACGCGAAGGCCGCCGTCGAGGAGGGCATCGTCGCCGGTGGTGGCGTCGCGCTCATCCAGGCGTCCGTCGCGCTCGACTCGCTCACCCTCGAGGGTGACGAGGCGACCGGTGCGAACATCGTCCGCGTCGCGATCGACGCGCCGCTCAAGCAGATCGCGCTGAACGCCGGTCTCGAGCCGGGCGTCGTCGCCGCCAAGGTCCGCGAGCTCGAGTCGGGTCACGGCCTCAACGCCGCGACCGGCGAGTACGTCGACCTGGTGGCCGCGGGCATCATCGACCCGGCCAAGGTCACGCGCTCGGCGCTGCAGAACGCCGCGTCGATCGCCGGTCTGTTCCTGACCACCGAGGCCGTCGTCGCCGACAAGCCGGAGAAGACCCCGGCCATGCCGGCCGGCGACCCCACGGGTGGCATGGACTTCTAGTCCCGGTAGCCGGAAGGGCCCCGCACGCAGCGCGCGTGCGGGGCCCTTCCGCGTGCGGGGCGGGGCGGGGCTGGTGCGGGGGCTGGCGCCGGGGGAGTCCCGGTCGCACGACTTGCCGCTCAAGTTCCTCCGCGACGGCAAGTCGTGCGCCGGCAACGACCACGCGCGGCACGTCGTGCGACGGGAACGCAGGTGCTTTTCCCGCACAGGAGGCTCGGCGGGTGGCAGTCTCCACAGCTGCGCCCGCCTCGACCGGCGGTGACCCTCCGTGGGTCCAGCATGCACTCATGTCCACCCCGCGCGCATTACCTGAGGGCCTGGCGGATCGGGTCTTCACCGTCGCTGAAGCTCGTCGGTCCGGCGAGGGTACGAGCCGCATGCGCCGTGCTGATCTCCGGCGTCCCGTCCACGGCGTCCGCGTACCTCGTGATCGCGAGGCCAGCCTGGTCGAGTGCATCGCCCTGGTGCTCCGGCCCGACCAGCGCTTCAGCCATGCGACCGCCGCCAGCCTGTGGGGAGCGCCGGTGCCGAGGGAACACCCTGGAGGATCGCAGGTCCACGTGGCGACCGTCGGAGCAGCAGGCCTCATGCGTCGCCCGGGCGTCACTGCTCACCGTGTGCACGACGATGACACCGTCGAGCAGGACGGCGTCCCGGTCAGCGCGCCCGCCCGCGCCTGGGCGGAGTGTGCCACCCTCTTCGACCTCCGGGCGCTCGTCGTCCTCGGCGACCACCTCGTGGGACGCGCGGGGCTCGCCACGGTCGAGGACCTCGCGCGGGCCCTCCGTCCACGCGGGCGCGGAGTCGTCCTCGCACGGGCTGCGCTCGAAGCCGTGCGACCGGGGAGCGAGTCACCCATGGAGACGCTGGTCCGACTCGACGTCGTCGATGCTGGCTTCCCGGAGCCCGTGCTCAACCACGAGGTGTTCGACGAACGCGGGACCTTCCTCGGACGGGTGGACATGTGCTGGCCCGGGCTCCGTATCGCACTCGAGTACGACGGCGACCACCACCGCGAGCGCGACGTCTTCCGGCACGATCAACGCCGTGGGAACGGGTTCGCCGTCAACGGGTGGATCGTGGTGCACGCGACGGCTGCAGACGCGGCTCGACCCGCGGTGCTGTTCGAACGACTCCGCCAGGCCTTCGCCGCCCGGACGTGAACCGATCCGGTAGCTCGCAGGTCCCTCCGGGGGACTGGGCCCGTTCAGCCGAGTCGCACGACTTGCCGTCTGCGGCCGTTCGAGTCGCACGACTTGCCGCCTCGGGCGGAGATGAGCGGCAAGTCCTGCGACCGGAACGGCGGCCGGCGGCCGGCGGCCGGCTCGCCGGGCGGCCGGGCGGCCGGCTGCCGGGCGCCCGTCAGGCGGCGGGGGACTTCGGGGCCGGGGTGTAGTCGCGGGGGAGCAGGGGGAGCCAGACGCGGAAGGTGGCGCCACCGCCCTCGGTGTCGAACACCTCGACCGACCCGTTGTGTGCGTGCACGATGCCGGACACGATCGCGAGACCGAGGCCCGAGCCGCCGGTGTCACGCGCGCGCGAGGTGTCCGCACGCCAGAAGCGCTGGAAGATCTTCTCGCGGAGCTGCGGCGGGATGCCCTCGCCGTGGTCGATGACGTCGATGTGCGCCATGCCCCGCTCGTCGTCCACGCCGATGCCGATCTCGATCGGGTCGTCGTGCTCGGTGAACCGCATCGCGTTGCCCATCAGGTTCGTCACGACCTGACGGATCTTGTTCTCCTCCGCCAGCACGATCGGCGGCCGTGCGGGGAGCACGACGGTCGGCAGCGGGCTGGTCTCGTCGGTCGGGGCGACGCCCTCGACGCCCATCGCCCGGTTGCGACGTGCTCGGAGCCGCGCGATCGTCTGCCGTGAGAACGCGATCGGTCCGGTCGTGTTCGCCGAGGGCGGGGAGACCGGGGCCTCGCCGGTGTCGGTCTGCCCGGAGGCACCCGGGCGCACCGCCTGCGGCACGCTCACACCCGTGACGGAGTCCTCGACGAGCACCTGGATCTCGCGGTCGGGGTTGGACGCCATGGTGTCCAGCGCGGAGTCGCGGGCGATCGCGACGAGGTCGACCGGTCCGAGTTCGAGCGGCTTGGACTCGTCGATGCGTGCGAGCTGGAGCAGGTCCTGCACGAGCAGGCCCATGCGCTGGGCCTCCTTCTCGATGCGCTCCATCGCCTGGGCGACGTCCTCTTCCTTGCGCAGGGCACCCATCCGGTAGAGCTCGGCGTACCCGCGCAGCGACACCAGCGGGGTGCGGAGCTCGTGCGACGCGTCGCCGACGAAGCGCCGCATCTGGTCGATCGTCCGCTCGCGGTCCTCGAATGCCGAGTCGATGCGCTCGAGCATCGCGTTGAGCGAGCGGTTGAGCCGGCCCACCTCGGTGTTCGGGGTGTCCGCCTCGAGTCGTTGGTTGAAGTCGCCGGCGGCGAACCGGGCGGCCGTGTCCTCGACGTCGCGCAGCGGGTCGAACGTGGCGGTGACGAGGAGTCGGGTGAGCATCGCGCCGAGCAGGATCACCGAGATGCCGAAGCCCAGGAAGATGACCGTGAACCGCGCGATGGTCTGGTCGGTGTCGGCGCTCGAGACGGCCACGAGCACGAAGCCCGTCTCGGTGGTGCCGCTCGACTGGTTCTGCAGCGAGGCGGGGATCACCTGCGCCCGCCACTCGTGGGCGTGCTGGCTGTCGTACAGCGAGAAGCGCTGCGAGCTCTGCGCCGCACCGGCGAAGTCGAGGGAGCGGATGTCCGGTCGGCTCGATGCCCGTGTCTGGCAGATCTTGTCGCCACGGGCGTCGTAGGCAGCGACGTACGCGCTCTGCGAGAGGACGACCGACAGCGTGCAGTACTGCTGACCGTCGCTGATGTTCTGGCCCTCGAGCTGCTCGGTCGTCTGCTTGACCGTGTTGTCGAGCTGCTGCATGAGGTAGGTCGACAGCACCGTCATGGTGCCGAGGCCGGCGACGAGCAGACCGAGCGCGACGAGCAGCACCGTGATCCCGGTGATCTTGGTGCGGAGGGAGATCCCGTCCCACCAGCGGCTCATTCGCGTGTGCATGCTGCCCCAACGATAAGCGGCGACCGCCCGGTGAAACCGGACGGTCGCCGAGTGCTCGGCGTCAGGACGCCTTGGTCGCCTTCAGCATGTAGCCGAAGCCGCGCTTCGTCTGGATGATCGGCTCGGTCGAGTACTGGTCGAGCTTGCGGCGCAGGTAGGAGATGTACGACTCGACGATGCCCGCGTCGCCGTTGAAGTCGTACTCCCAGACGTGGTCGAGGATCTGCGCCTTCGACAGCACGCGGTTCGGGTTGAGCATGAGGTAGCGGAGGAGCTTGAACTCGGTGGGCGACAGCTCGATCTGTGCGTCGCCGATGGTGACCTCGTGCGTGTCCTGGTCCATCGTCAGTTCGCCGGCGCGGATGATGGCGTCCTCTTCGTCGTTCATCGTGCGACGCAGGATCGCCTTGATGCGCGCGACGATCTCGTCGAGGGAGAACGGCTTCGTGACGTAGTCGTCGCCGCCGACGGTGAGACCGGTGATCTTGTCCTCGGTGTCGTCCTTCGCGGTGAGGAACAGGATCGGCGAGGTGTAGCCCGACGAGCGGAGGCGCTTGGTGACGCCGAAGCCGTTCATGTCGGGGAGCATGACGTCGAGGATGATCAGGTCGGGCTCCTCCTCGAGCACCGCGGAGATCGCCTGGGCACCGTTGCCGACCGCGCGGACGGCGAACCCGGCGAAGCGCAACGAGGTCGTGAGGAGGTCGCGGATGTTCGGCTCGTCGTCGACGATCAGGATCTTGGGGCCATCGGTCATGCGCCCATCCTCTGACCGTTCCCTAGAGGTTTCCTGGGAGCGGGTCGTGTACTGGCTACGCGGCGGCCAGGACCTGGTCGGCGTCGAGGATCGTGTACGCGTACCCCTGCTCTGCGAGGAACCGCTGGCGGTTCTGTGCGAAGTCCTGGTCGACGGTGTCCCTCGTGACGAGCGTGTAGAACGACGCCGGCAGGCCGTCCTTGTTCGGGCGGAGCAGACGACCGAGGCGCTGCGCTTCCTCCTGCCGCGACCCGAACGAGCCGGACACCTGGATCGCGACGGTCGCGTCGGGCAGGTCGACCGAGAAGTTCGCGACCTTCGACACCACGAGCACGTCGATGGAGCCCTGTCGGAACGCCTGGAACAGCCGCTCACGCTCGTCGACGGGCGTCGAACCGGTGATCTCCGCCGCGTCGAGCGAGGCGGCCAGGTCGTCGAGCTGGTCGATGTACTGCCCGATGACGAGGATCTGCTCGCCGTGGTGCTTCCCGATGAGCTCCCGCACGACCGGGGTCTTCGCCGGTGACGTCGCGGCGAGCCGGTAGCGCTCGTCGTCGCCGGACGCCGCGTACTCCAGGCGGTCCTGGTGGGGCAGGTCGATCCGGACCTCGTAGCAGGCCGCGGGCGAGATGTAGCCCTGCGCTTCGATCTCCTTCCACGGGGCGTCGTACCGTTTCGGCCCGATGAGCGAGAAGACGTCGCTCTCGCGGCCGTCCTCGCGCACCAGGGTCGCCGTCAGTCCGAGCCGCCGGCGCGCCTGGAGGTCAGCGGTCAGCTTGAACACGGGCGCGGGCAGCAGGTGTACCTCGTCGTAGACGATGAGGCCCCAGTCGAGGGCGTCGAGGAGTGACAGGTGCGTGTACTCGCCCTTCCGTCGCGCGGTGAGGATCTGGTAGGTCGCGATCGTGACCGGGCGGATCTCCTTCGACGTGCCGGAGTACTCGCCGATGTCCTCCGGCGTGAGCGTGGTCCGGCGGAGCAGCTCGTCACGCCACTGGCGGGCGGACACGGTGTTCGTCACGAGGATGAGCGTCGTCGCCTTCACCGTGGCCATCGCACCGGCGCCGACGAGCGTCTTGCCGGCGCCGCAGGGGAGCACGACGACGCCGGAGCCCTGCGCGAAGAACGTGTCGACGGCCTGCTCCTGGTAGGGGCGCATGTGCCACGACGCCGTGTCGAGGTCGATCGGGTGCGGCTGCCCCGGCGTGTAGCCGGCCAGGTCCTCCGCCGGCCAGCCGAGCTTCACGAGCTCCTGCTTGACCTGCCCGCGTGCCCAGGGCTGCAGTTCGATCTCCGAGGACGAGCGCTGGTCGCCGAGCAGGGGCTTGATGCGCTTCGACCGGGTGACCTCGGCCAGGACGGACGGGTCCTCGGCGGTGAGCAGGAGGACCGGTTGCCGCTCGAGCTCCTCGGTCGGGGAGTTCGCGATCGCCGGAGCGTCCTCGCGCTCCTCTCGACGGATCACGAGCCGCCCGTAGCGCGAGACGGTGTCGCGGATGTCGACCGTCACGCTCTGCGGGACCGGGAACTTCGCGAAGCGCTCGAGCGTGCTGATCATCGATTCGGCGTCGTGCCCTGCGGCACGGGCGTTCCACAGTCCGAGCCGCGTGATGCGGTACGTGTGGACGTGCTCGGGCGCGCGCTCGAGCTCGGCGAAGGCCGCGAGTTCGTGCCGGGCGTCCTCTGCCTGGGGGTGCGCGACCTCGAGGAGCACGGTGCGGTCACTCTGCACGATCAGCGGTCCGTTCATGACGGATCAGCCTAGGCGGCGCGGCTGCGAGCCGCCGTCGGGACTGCGCTGCGGTGGGGAATCGGCCTGCCGGTCACGCCTGTGCAGGAACGGGATCCGTCAGGCGTCGCTCTCGACCGCGACGACGAGGGACAGCGGCAGCGTGCGTTCGACGTCGACGGACGTGTCCCGACCGCGCACCCGACCGGCGGCGACCGACGTCGGCACGATCGAGAACGGCCGCTCCGACCCGTCGGGCATCCGCACCGTGAGCCGGATCGGCGTCTTCCCGCGGACCGCCAGGTCGATCTGCCGCCCGAGCCACTCCTGCTCCGGCTCCGCCTCGCCCCGCTCGGTGGTCAGTCGCAGTCGCGCCACGAGCGCGTGGGCCGCCTGCTCCGGGGATCGTCCGCCGGCACGTCGACGGACGGGAGGCCCGTCCTGCGTCGCGGGGTGGGCCGCGGCCGTCAGCGCGGCCGGGTACCGCTGCTCCTCGAGCGCCGCGTGGACCACGTGCGGTGGGTGGGTGGTCGTCAGCGTGCCGAGGTCGGGCCGCTCCCACGACAGCTGCTGCAGCTCCGCGTCCACACCCACCAGGTCGAGCTGCTCGGGGGTGCCGTGCAGGACCGTGCCCCGACCGTCCGCGGCGAGGTCGACGACGATGCCGCCGTCCCGCGTCGCGACCTGGTCGACCAGGTACGTCAGGGGCTGCGGCACGTCGGTGGCCGACAACCGGTCGAGCAGTGCGAGCAGGTCGTCGCGGGTGCTGCCCGCACGGAGGGCCCGTCGGACGGACTCCTCGGAGACGCGGTACCGGGCGGCCAGACCGGGTGCCTCGAGGTCGGCCACGGTGCGGAGCGCCTCGTCGTCGGCCGGCGACAGCGGGCCCGGCGCGATGACGGTCAGGTCGTGCTGCAGGTAGACGTTCGCCACGGTCGGCGGCAGGTCCTCGACGGCCGCGGTGGCGTCCCCGCCTAGGACGGCACGGCCGGTCGGGGTCACGGTGCCGTCGACGGCCAGGCCGAGCACCTCGGCGGTGCCGGCGACGTCGAGCAGGACCGCGTCGAGCCAGCGTGCGCCCGCCGGGAACGCCCAGCGCCCGACGGCCACCAGGTCGTGCAGGTCGTCGTCGGCCGTCCGGAGCACCTCGTGCACGGCCGGGTCGAGGGACCGCCACCACCGTCCGGCCAGGTCGACCCACCGGTCCGGCCACGCGGCCACGAGCCAGGAGCGACCCTCGTCGGTGACGGCCCAGCGGCCCTCGCCGGGATCGGCGAGCCCGGTGTCGTCGAGCAGAGCGAGGCGGTCCGGCACGGAGTCCGGGTCGGCGCCGACGCGCTCACCGAGGGTGCGGGCGAGCGGGGTGCCGATGCCGCCCTTCACGAGCTCGCGGACCTCGCCCGCGTCGACCGCCCGCAGCAGCTCGGCGAGCACCGTCATCGTCGTGAACGCGTGCTCCGCGCCGGTCGCGCGGACGCGGTCCTGGTCGGCCACCTGGTCCTCGGGCGCAGCGGGGCGCACCGGGGCCGTGCCTCCCGGCCGGAGGTCGGCGAGCTCGGGGTGGGCGGCCAGTCGTGCGGCGACCGCGTCGTCGACGGCACCGTCGGCGTCGGCCAGGCCCAGCGCGACCGCCGGAGCGAGTGCCCCGACGTCCGTCGAGCCGTCTCGGAGCGCGAGCAGCGTCGCACGCGGCAGGTGCTCCAGGGCGGCGTCGACGGCATCGTCGGTGCGGAGCGCCTCGGCGAGGTCGAAGAAGTCCGCCGCGTGCTGCGGCCCGGAGTCCGCGAGGACTGCCGCGGGCAGCCGGCGGGCGACGACGAGCCGTTCCAGCTCGTCGTCGGGCATCGCCCGCAGTCGGGCGGCGAGGTCGGCGGTGGTCGTCATCGTCCGCCGCTCCCGGTCGGCGCCGGTCCTCAGCGTGCCGACCGGTTCTCGCGGGCGCGCTTCGACCAGGTGAGGCCGAGCAGGACAAAGACGAGCAGCATCCCGATCGGCAGGCCGACCAGCGGGACCGCCATGATCACGGGCCACGGCATCGAGCCCTGCGCGCTCGGCGCGGTGAGCCACATCACGATCATCGCGGCGATGCAGAGGAAGGCGGCGATGAAGATGCCGCCGATCATGAACCCGAGGACGCGTTCGGTACGATTGAACGTCACCGGGGGCTCCGCGGAATCGCGCGTGTTCCCGGTGGATCGGGTCGGCTTGGCCATCGGCCCAGGATATCCGACGCACCACGGCCGTTCCACGACCACGAGGAGTCCACGCATGCCCACCGGCAAGGTCAAGTTCTACGACGACCAGAAGGGGTTCGGGTTCATCACCGGCGACGACGGTGAGCCGGTCTTCCTGCACGCGTCCTCGCTGCCGGACGGCGTCACCTCGGTCAAGGCCGGCACGCGCCTCGAGTACGGCGTCGTCCAGGGCAAGAAGGGCTCGCAGGCGCTGTCCGTCCGGCTGCTCGAGCCCGCGCCCTCGCTCGCCAAGATGTCCCGCCGCTCCGCCGACGACATGGCCGTCATCGTCGAGGACCTCGTGAAGGAGCTCGACCGGATCAGCGGCGACCTCCGTCACGGTCGCTACCCGAAGAACGGCGAGCGCATCGCCGCGATCCTGCGCCACGTCGCAGACCAGCTGGACGCCTGATGGTCGACCACACCGAGCTCGCGCGGAAGGCGCTGCTCGAGGTCACGCCGGCGTCGACGGTCGGTCAGCCGGTCGGCACCGTGGACGAGGGCGACGGCGTCGTGTCGGTCCTGTTCTCGAACCGGATGCCCGGGTACCCCGGGTGGCGCTGGACGGTCTCGATCGCGCAGGTCGAGGGCGACGAGCCCACCGTGCTCGAGGTCGAGCTCATGCCGGGCGACGGCTCGCTGCTCGCACCGGACTGGGTGCCGTGGGCCGACCGGATGGCGGAGTACCGCGCCGGGCAGGACGCCGACGACGAGGACGCCGACGAGGACGACGAGGACGCCGACGCGGACGAGGACCTCGACGACGACGCCGAAGAAGCCGACTACGAGGACCCGGACGACGACGAGGCCGACGACGATGCCTCGGACGACGACGACGACGAGTTCGAGGACGACGAGGACGACCTCGAGGAGTCGGACGACGACGAGCTGGACGGTGTCGACGTCGACGCGGCCGGCGACGACACGGACGACGCCGACACCGACGACGAGGACGCAGGCGACGAGGACACTCCGGTCGAGGAACCCGCTCCGACGCGCTCCCGCGGCTCGCGTCGACGAGCGTCGCGCGTCCGTCCGACCGACCCCGACGAGGACCTCGAACTCGACCGGCTCGACCCGTCCGAGACGGACCCGGAGCGCCACGGCGCCTGACGCGCCCCGCAGACGCGACGGGAGGCGCGGTGCCAGCCGGCACCGCGCCTCCCGTCGCGTTCGTGGTCCGGTCAGCCGCGCAGTTCGCCCACCACGAAGTCGATCGCCCGCACGAGCGTGGCGACGTCGTCCGGGTCGATCGCGGTGAAGGTCGCGACGCGGAGCTGGTTGCGGCCGAGCTTCCGGTACGGCTCGGTGTCGACGATGCCGTTGGCGCGGAGCGTCGCGGCCACGGCCTTCGCGTCGACCGACTCGTCGAGGTCGATCGTCGCCACGACCTGCGACCGGTGCGCGGGGTCGGTGACGAACGGAGTGGCGTAGTCCGAGGCCTCGGCCCACTCGTAGAGCGTCGAGGACGAGGTCCGCGTGCGGGTGTCCGCCCAGGCCAGGCCACCCGACCCGTTGATCCAGCTGACCTGGTCGTCGAGCAGGAGCAGGGTCGCGAGCGCCGGGGTGTTCAACGTCTGGTCGAGGCGCGAGTTGTCCACGGCGTTCTTCAGGGAGAGGAACTCCGGGATGTACCGGTCCGAGGCGGCGATGCGCTCGACCCGCTCGATCGCGGCGGGGGAGAACAGCGCGAGCCAGAGCCCGCCGTCCGACGCGAAGTTCTTCTGCGGGGCGAAGTAGTAGACGTCCGTGGCCGACACGTCGAAGGCGGCACCGCCGGCGGCGCTCGTGGCGTCGACGACGGTCAGCGCGCCGTGGTCTCCCGCGGCGCGGACGACCGGGGCCATGACGCCCGTCGACGTCTCGTTGTGCGGGTAGGCGTAGACGTCGACGCCCTCGACCGGCTCGAGCGCCGCGAGGGACCCGCCCGGGGCCTCGACGACGTGCGGGGCCTCGAGCCACGGCGTCCTCGTGGCCTTCGCGAACTTCGAGCCGAACTCGCCGAAGGACAGGTTCTCGGCCCGTCGCTCGACCAGGCCGAAGGCGGCGGCGTCCCAGAACGCGGTCGAGCCGCCGTTGCCGAGGACGACCTCGTAGCCGTCGGGGAGCTGGAAGAGGTCGGCGAGACCACGGCGGACGCTGCCGACCAGGTCCTTGACGGGCTTCTGGCGGTGGGACGTGCCGAGGATCGTCGCCCCGCGGGTCACGAGGGACTCGAGCTGCGCGCCGCGGATCTTGGACGGTCCGCAGCCGAAGCGACCGTCGGTGGGGAGGAGTTCGGCGGGGATGACGATGTCTGCCATGCGCCGATCCTAGCGATCGGTATCCCAGCGCTCCCGACCCTGCACCGGCCGGACGGGGCGGACTCGAGCCGCTCCTCCAGGCCGTCGAGCGCGCCCGTCGTGCGGTGTTGTCGCACTGCTCAAGTAGGGTGGAGCGCGCTCGGCCCAGACATGAGAGGCGGACCGTGACCGATCTCGTCGACACCACGGAGATGTACCTGCGGACGATCCTCGACCTCGAGGAAGAGGGGATCGTGCCGCTGCGCGCGCGCATCTCGGAGCGGCTCGGCCACTCCGGCCCCACGGTCTCGCAGACCATCGCCCGCATGGAGCGCGACGGACTCGTCGTCGTGTCCGGGGACCGGCACCTCGAGCTCACGGGCGAGGGACGTTCGCGTGCCACCCACGTGATGCGGAAGCACCGGCTCGCCGAGCGGCTGCTCGCGGACGTCATCGGGCTCGACTGGGCCTTCGTGCACGACGAGGCCTGCCGCTGGGAGCACGTGATGAGCGAGCAGGTCGAGGTCCGGCTGCTCGAGATGCTCGGCAACCCGACGGAGTCGCCGTACGGCAACCCGATCCCCGGACTCGCCGAGATCGGTGGGCCGACCGCGGGGCAGTTCCTCGACGGTGTGCAGAACATCGTCGCCGCGACCGACGGCACCGACGCGGTGGCCACCGGCGTGGTGCGCCGCCTGGGCGAGCCCGTGCAGTTCGAGCCCGAGCTGCTGCACCAACTCCGGACCGCCGGTGTCATGCCCGGCCGGGTCGCGAGCGTGCAGCGTGCCGGCGCCTACGTCGCCGTCCGTGTCGAGGGCGAGGACGCCGGGATCGAGCTCCCGACCGAGGTCGCGCAGCACGTCTACATCGAGCGCTCCTGAGGCCCGGAGTGCCCTGTCGAGCCTGAGAATCGGCACATGATCACGGGCGGGAACCGCTGCTGATCAGGGGTTCGTGATCGTTCCGTTACTGAACGGCCGTTTCATCTCGACAAGGTAACGGCCCCCACGTACACTCGACGAGTCCCCGGGCCGCCCACGAGGCCCAGGACCCGTGGCAGGACGTCTCGAACCCGTCTCCTGCCTCGATCGGAAACGATGACGAACGGATGGGGTCCGCCCCTCCGCCCCACCCAGGCGGAGACGGTGACGAGACGCCGGAGACACCACCCTTGACGCAGACCGGTTCCGCCGCGGACGACCAGACGACCGCGAACCCGACGAACACCGCGAACGCCACACCGCTCACCCGGCGGGCCGCGCGCCAGAACGAAGCCCCCGCCCGTCGCATCACCCCCGTCCGCGACGCCCCGCTCCCCGGCGGCCGTCGTGCCGCGCAGGCCGCCCGTGCCGCCGAGAGCGCCAAGGCGAGCAGCTCGGCCCGCAAGCGCCGCTTCCTCGCCCCGGTCGTGCTCACGGTCGCCGCGGGCATGTTCGGCACGGTCGCCGTCGCACCCGCGTTCGCGGCGACGCAGCAGACCGGCTCCACCGCCGCCGAGGCCCAGCGTCAGGTCCGCGCGACCGAGGCCCAGCAGTTCTCGGTCTCCGACGCGGTCGCCCTCGCCGGCACCGCGCGCGACGGCTACGGCGCCACCGCGCAGTCGACGCTCGACGCCGAGGCCGCGCAGAAGGCCGCTGCCGAGCAGGCCGCCGCCCAGGCAGCAGCGACCCAGGCGGCTCGGGCGCAGACCGCGAAGCAGTACTCGTCCTACAGCGGCCCGAGCGCCGACCAGATCGCCACCACGGCGGCTGCCGCGAACACGCCGTTCTCACTGCCGGCCGTCGTCGCGACCGCGAAGCAGTACATCGGCACTCCGTACGTCTTCGGTGGCGCGGACCCGTCCGGCTTCGACTGCTCGGGCTACATCATGTACGTCTACGCGCAGTACGGCATCAGTCTCGCGCACTCCGTGCCGCTGCAGGACGCCGCGGGCACCACGATCCCCGAGTCCCAGGCGCAGCCGGGCGACGTCGTGATCTTCAACGACGGCTCGCACGACGGCTTCTACATGGGCAACGGGATGATCATGGACGCCCCGAAGCCCGGCGGCTCGGTCTCGATCCGCCCGATCTGGACGAGCAACTACCACATCGTGCGCTTCGGGATCTGACCCGAGCACCCGCGCAGCGGTGACGACCCGAGTGTCGTTCCCGTGAACACTCCCGGAAACCGGCCCGCACACCCTCGTGCCGGGCCGGTTCCTGACGTAGCCTGATGTCGCACCGGTGTCGAAGCCGGCCCGAACACGGGAGACCTCATGTCAGCGTTCCGCACGACCCGCACCACGGGTCGGCGCGCGCTCGTGGACATACGGTCGACCGCGCCCTGCGTGCACCATCACGCCCCTGTCTGACGAGAGCACCGCCCATCCGGGTGGTGCTCTTCGTGGTTCAGGGCGTGGTCGCAGACCGCGGCCCCCTGTCGGCGCCGTTCGGCCCGACGCACCCGCAGCGCCTGGAAGCCGTCCAGGCACCGTCGGAAGGGAACCCATGCGCACTCTCGTCCTCAACGCCGGATACGAGCCCCTCGCGGTGATCTCGGACCGGCGGGCCCTCGTGCTGGTCATGAACCAGAAGGCCGCCATCGTCGCCGCCGACGCCGACCACCCGGTCACCGGGTCGACGACGAGCTTCGACCGTCCGTCCGTCATCATCCTCACCCGGTACGTGCGCATCCCGCACGCGAGACTCGTCCCCGTCTCGCGTCGCGGTGTCCTGCGGCGCGACGCGAACCGCTGCGCCTACTGCGACCGGCACGCCACCACGATCGACCACGTGCAGCCGCGGTCGCGCGGTGGCCAGGACTCGTGGGAGAACCTCGTCGCCTGCTGCCTCGCCTGCAACAACACGAAGGGTGACCGCACCCCGCAGGAGATGGGGTGGCGGCTCCGCTTCCGGCCGAAGGCGCCGCACGGGGCGTCCTGGGTGGTGCGGGGGATCGAGCGCCCGCAGTCGGAGTGGGACGAGTACCTGGTGGCCGCGTAGCGCGGTCCCGCACCACGTCGGACGGGAGGCACGGGGCGGCGCCGCCACGCGCCTCCCGTCCGTCCCCGGTCGCGCCGGCCGCCGCGCGGCTGCTCGCGTGGACCGTCCCGCGCGTGGGAGACCGATCCGCTCGTAAGATGACGTTCCTCCGGGCCTCCGATGCGCGGAACGTCCTTCCATCGCGCGCGTGATGGGAAGGAACGGGCAGGCGTAGCGTGCGGGCCATGAGCGAGACGCCAGTGATCGACGACGCCACGATCGAGGACCTCCGTGCCCGGCTGCGTGCCACGCGTTGGCCGGACGCACCCGCCAGCACCGGATGGTCGCTCGGCGTCGACGTCGACGAGCTCCGCTCCCTGGCCGAGTACTGGGCCGACGGGTTCGACTTCGACGCACACCGGGAGCAGCTCGCCGCGCTGCCGTCCGAGCGACACGTCGTCGACGGCATCCGGGTGCACGTCCTGCGCGCACGAGCCGAGCAGCCGGATGCGCTCCCACTGCTGCTCGCCCACGGTTGGCCGGACTCCGGGTGGCGGTACCGCAAGGTCCTGCCGATGCTCGTCGACGCCGGCTTCGACGTCGTCGTGCCGGACATGCCCGGCTACGGGTTCTCGGACGCGCCACCGCGGGTGCTCGATGCTCGCGAGGTCGCCGGCATGTGGGCGACGCTGATGACCGACCTCGGGTACGAGCGGTTCGCGGCCTCCGGCGGGGACATCGGCACGCACGTCGTCCGCTACCTCGCGCTCGACCACCCCGACCGGGTCGTCGCGGCGCACCGGATCGACGGCGGGCTGGCCTGGCCGGGGATCGACACCACCGAGCTCTCGCCGGCCGAACGCTCCTTCGTGCAGGAGACCGAGCGCTGGCGGACCGCCGAGGGTGCCTACGCGATGATGCACCGCACGAAGCCACAGACCGCCGCGGTCGGGCTCACCGACTCGCCCGCGGGCCTCGCCGCGTGGATCGTCGAGAAGCTGCGGTCGTGGAGCGACTGCGGTGGGGACCTGTGGTCGGTGTACACGCGGGACGAGGTGCTGGCGCTGCTGACGGAGTACTGGGCGACGGCGACGATCGGGTCCTCGATGCGGATGTACCACGCGAACGCCGCGATCCCCGCCGCGCAGCTGAGCCGGCGGGTGGAGGTGCCGTCGGGGTTCTCGGTGTTCCCCGGCGACATCGTGCGTGCGCCGCGGGAGTGGCTCGAGCGGACGACGAACCTCGTGTACCACCACGAGCTCGACCGGGGCGGGCACTTCGCGCCGTTCGAGCAGCCGGAGCTGTTCGTGGACGAGGTCTGCGCGTTCCTGGAGCCGTACCGCCGCTAGAGTGGACGGGCCAGCCTCTGTAGCTCAACGGAAGAGCAGTTCCGTCCTAAGGAAACGGTTGGGGGTTCGAGTCCCTCCAGGGGCACCAGCCGGGCGTGGCCCGACGTCGTGCGGCGACCGCAGGGCACCCGGGACGGTCACCGGTTCTCCACAACCGTCGCCCTGGACGGTAGTGCGGCCCGCTCGCCCCGTACGATTGACCCCGTGTCCAAGGTCCTGAGCAGTCTCCCCGTCGGCGAACGAGTCGGCATCGCGTTCTCCGGAGGTCTCGACACCTCCTGCGCGGTCGCCTGGATGCGCGAGAAGGGAGCGGTGCCCTGCACGTACACGGCCGACATCGGCCAGTACGACGAGCCGGACATCGACGCCGTCCCCGGTCGCGCGAAGGAGTACGGAGCGGAGATCGCCCGCATCGTCGACGCGAAGAGCGCCCTGGTCGAAGAGGGCCTCGTCGCCCTGCAGACCGGCGCCTTCCACATCCGCTCCGGCGGCAAGACCTACTTCAACACGACGCCGCTCGGTCGCGCGGTCACGGGCACGATGCTCGTCCGTGCGATGCGCGAGGACGGCGTCGACATCTGGGGCGACGGCTCGACCTACAAGGGCAACGACATCGAGCGGTTCTACCGCTACGGCCTGATGGCCAACCCGCGCCTGCGCGTCTACAAGCCGTGGCTCGACACCGAGTTCGTCGAGGAGCTCGGCGGCCGCAAGGAGATGAGCGAGTGGCTCGTCGCCCGGGGCTTCCCGTACCGAGACTCCACCGAGAAGGCCTACTCGACCGACGCGAACATCTGGGGCGCGACGCACGAGGCGAAGAGCCTCGAGGAGCTCTCGAGCGGCCTGGACATCGTCGAGCCGATCATGGGGGTCGCCGCCTGGCGTGACGACGTCGAGGTCGCGACCGAAGAGGTCTCCGTGCGCTTCGAGGCGGGCCGGCCGGTCGCGATCAACGGCGTCGAGTACGCCGACGCCGTCGCGCTCGTCTACGAGGCGAACGCCATCGGTGGTCGCCACGGCCTCGGTGCGTCCGACCAGATCGAGAACCGCATCATCGAGGCGAAGAGCCGCGGCATCTACGAGGCGCCGGGCATGGCGCTGCTGCACATCGCCTACGAGCGCCTGCTCAACGCGATCCACAACGAGGACACCGTCGCGGCGTACCACAACGAGGGCCGTCGCCTCGGCCGTCTGATGTACGAGGGCCGCTGGCTCGACCCGCAGTCGCTCATGCTCCGCGAGTCGCTGCAGCGTTGGGTCGCCTCGGCGGTCACCGGCGAGGTCACGCTCCGCCTGCGTCGCGGTGACGACTACACGATCCTCGACACGACGGGTCCGGCGCTGTCGTACCACCCGGACAAGCTGTCGATGGAGCGAGTCGGCGACGCGGCCTTCGGTCCGGACGACCGGATCGGCCAGCTCACGATGCGGAACCTCGACATCGCCGACTCGCGCTCGCGCCTCGAGCAGTACGCGGCCGCCGGCCTCATCGGTGGCGCGACCGGCGAACTCGTCGGACAGCTGCAGTCGGGCGAGGCCGAGGAGATCCTCGGCGGCGCGCTCGTCTCCGACGCCGACGACGCACTCGGTCGGGCCACGGACGCCGCGTCCGAGGGTGCCGCGTTCGACTCCGGCACCGACTGACCGACACCCGACACCACGCAACGGGAGTCCCTGCCGACCGCAGGGGCTCCCGTTCGTGCGTTCGTGGGCGACGACGGCGACCGAGCGCACGGACGACGGACGGGAGGCGCGGTGCCAGCCGGCACCGCGCCTCCCGTCCGGTGGCGTGCCGGCGACTACCGCCGCTCGGCGGTCTCCGGACGCTTCTGCCGCCAGGGTTTGGCGGGAACGTCCGGCCCGTCCCAGACCTGCACCGCACCCCATGCGGCGGCGAGGAGCGGCACCGAGATGATGGCGCCGGTGATGCCGGCGAGCACGGTGCCCGCGGTCAGCCCGATGAGGATCACCAGGCCGTGCAGCTTGAGCGTCTTGCCCATGAGCACCGGCTGGAGCAGGTTGCCCTCGAGCTGGTTCACGAGGACCACGATGCCGACGACGATGAGCGCAGCGACCGGGCCGTTGGCGACCAGTGCGACCAGGGCTGCGAGGATGCCAGCAGCGGTGGCGCCGACGATCGGGATGAAGGCCGTGATGAACACGACGACGGCGAGGGGGAGTGCGAGCGGCACCCCGACGATCGCCAGGCCGACGCCGATGCCGACGGCGTCGACCGCGGCGACGCTGGCCGTGCCGCGGACGTACCCGCCGAGGGTGTGCACGACGCGGTCGCCGACCCGGCGGGCGCGCTCGTACCGGGCGCCCGTGAACGGGCGCAGGAGGAACTCCCAGATGGCGGGGCCGTCCTTGAGGAAGAAGAACAGCACCACGATCATCAGCACCAGGCCGGTGAGGAAGTTCGCGGTGGCCGAGGCGCCCGCGAGCGCTCCGGAGCCGAACTGCGAGCTCGTCAGGAAGTCCTGGACGCCCTTCACCGCCTGGTCGACCTGCCCGTCGGAGATCGAGATCGGCAGGTGCGCGGCGAAGTCCTGCAGCTGGTCGAACCCGCGCAGGGCCGACTTCTGCAGGTCGGGCCACTGGGCGATGACGGCGACCACGATGAGCCAGCCGACCAGCCCGAGGACGACGAGCACGCCGAGGAGCACGGCGAGGGTCGCGAGCACCGAGGGCACCTTGTGCCGCCGGAGCCAGGAGACGACAGGGTGCATCGCCGACGCGATGATGAGCGCGAGGAGCACCGGGATCGTGACGACGCTGAGGGTGGCGGCCGCGTAGACGACGCCGATGGCGATCACGAGCACGATGATCACCTGCAGGCACCGGGTCGCGAGGCTCCCGAATCCGTCGGTCCACTTGCGGACGAACGGCCCCGGCGTCGCGTCGGACGGGGTGGTGGTGTTGCCGAACAGGGGCATGAGGCTCCTCGTTGGTGGTGCGGGACCACCACGCTACCGACGCGGTCGTCCCGCGGACCGGTGCCGGCCACGCCCCACGGTGCCCACGGTGGGGGTCGGGTGCGCGCCGTGCATCGTGGGCGGTCGCCGGTAAGCGCATCGGCGTGGACGCAGTACTCCGCCACTCCTACGCTGGATCCGCCGGGTTCTTCCTCAGGGTCCCGTCGTCACGATGCCCTCGCGGTCTGCGAGGTCTGGCACAGCGGGACGGCCCGGTCGGATCCGGAGTGCGCACCACTCCGACGAAGGGCAGGTTGCCGTGACCGCCACGTACTACCCCTGCACCGCGCACCTCGACTTCTCGGCGGGCCAGACCCGCACCCCCGCCTCCTCGTTCGCGCAGACGATCCTGGCGGAGCTCTCGTGACGCCCCGGCCCACGGAGGACTGGCACCGGCACGGCATGCGCTCACCCGACGAGATCGCGGACATCATCGCCGATCGCGTCGGTGGCGCCTCCGACACCACGGCCCCGGCCGGAGCGGAGCACGACGAGCCGTCGTACGCGGACTTCCTCGGCGACCAGGTCTGACGCGTCGGGCCGACGGGCCTCCCGCCCCCTGAACAGGGGACTCGCGGCCCGTCCGGCTCGAATGAACAATGCTCGGACAGGGCTGCGAGCCCCCTCCGCCTCACCAGCGGAGTCCGGATCAGGGAGGACCCGACGTGCACGACCACGACACCCACCCGTTCGACCGCCACATCGGCCCGCCCCATGTCGAACGGTTCCGGCTCACCCGGACCGACGAGACACTGCAGGTCGTCTGCACGTGCGCGATCGGGGCGGACCACGACAACACGATCCGGCACCCGACCGCTCCCGCGATCGGCTGAGTCGCCGGGGTGAACGGCAGCCGGGTGCTGCCGGTGAATCCGGGCGTCGGCGCGGACGGAGCGCGATACTGGTCGCGTGCGTGAACTCCAAGCCGCCATCGCCGCGGACCTCGACGTCCAGCCGACCATCGACCCGGAGCAGGAGGTCGCCCGCCGCGTCGGGTTCCTCCGCGACTACCTGACCACGACCGGCGCGAAGGGCTACGTCCTCGCCGTCAGCGGCGGCCAGGACTCGACGCTCGCCGGGCGCCTGACCCAGCTGGCGGTGGAGTCACTGCGAGCCGAGGGGCGCGAGGTCGAGTTCGTCACCGTCCGCATGCCCTACCGGGTGCAGGCGGACGAGGACGACGCGCAGCTCGCGCTCCGCTTCATCGCGGCGGACCCGGGCATCGTCGTCAACATCGAGCACGGCGTCGACGGGGTCGTGCAGGACACGGCCGCCTCGGGGGTCGAGCTGAGCGACTTCGTGAAGGGCAACGTCAAGGCCCGCATGCGGATGGTCGCCCAGTACGCCGTCGCGGGTCAGCGCGGGCTGCTGGTCATCGGCACGGACCACGCGGCCGAGGCCGTGACCGGCTTCTTCACGAAGTACGGTGACGGTGGCGTCGACCTCACGCCCCTGACCGGCCTGACGAAGAGCCAGGGGCGCCAGCTGCTCGAGCACCTGGGCGCTCCGGCCCGGCTCTACGAGAAGGCCCCCACCGCCGACCTGCTCGACGACCTGCCCGGGCAGACGGACGAGGCGAACCTCGGTCTGACGTACGTCGAGATCGACGCCTACCTGCAGGGTCACGACGTGCCGGCCGAGGTCGCCGAGGCGATCGAGACCCGGTACCGCGCGACCGAGCACAAGCGTCGCGTGCCCGCAACGCCCTTCGACAGCTGGTGGCAGCAGGGCGCGTAGCCCCGACCACCGCAGGTCCGGACGGGAGGCGCGGTGCAGGTCCGACCTGCACCGCGCCTCCCGTCCGTCGACCCGGCGGTCCTCCACAGCCACGGACACGGGACTGCCGCAGCCGTGCCCGCGCTCCTGGGATGATCCCGACGGAACGACGGATGCGGAACCCCGGTCGCGACGGACGCGACGGGGGGGGGGGGGGGGGGGGGGGGGGGATCATGGAAGTCCTGCTCGCGCTCGGCGCGGTCCCGCTGATCATCGTGGGGCCGCCGCGGCGGGCCCGCTGGCGCAGGCCCGCGCATCGCAGGGCGTCGTCGAGCAGGAACAGATCACGGCCCAGAAGCGCGCCGAGCTCCGCCGCGCCGAGCTCGAGTCCGAGGTCACCGCCGTCGCCGAGGCGAACGCGCGGAAGACCCGGGTCGAGGCCGAGGCGGCCGCGGCTGCCCAGGTCGAGACCGCCCGCGCCCATGCCGAGGCCCGGCGCATCTCCGCAGAGGCCGTCGCCGCCGAAGCCCAGGCCGAGGCAGACGCCCGCAAGCTCGCGGCAGACGCGTCCCGTGCCGAGGGTGCGGCCGCGGCCGACGCCATCCGTGCGAAGGGTCACGCCGAGGCGGACGCGACCAAGGCGCAGGCAGACGCGCTGGCGCAGCACTCCGAGGCCGTGCTCCGGGTGAAGGCGATCGAGACTCGACGCGCTGCTCGGTACGACGGCCGGCTTCACGTTGAGCGACATCGTGAAGAGCACGACGACCGGTCAGGCAGCGGCTCGCGCGGTGGCGCGCGAGCAGGAAGCGTCCGCCGCGGACTGATCCGGCGCGAGAGCACGCCGCCGGGCGCGACGAGGTCAGGCCTCGTCGCGCCCGTCGCCGTCCCGGCGGCGCTGCTGGCCGCCCGCGTCCTCACGCTCGCCGTGGTCGGAGCGCTCGCTGCCGACCCCGTGCCCGCCCTCCGGCTGCACTGCGGCACGCTCGGCCGCGAGCCGCTGCTGCCACACGACGCTGCGGGCGGCACCCGCGAGCACGTCCTCGACCTTGCCGCCGGTCTTCGACGCCAGTGCGCCGCTCAGGCCGGCGGTGAGCGTGCCGCCCGCCGCAGCGAGCTGCTCCACCACTTCCTCCTGCCGAGGGGTGAGCGGTTCGTCGACCATGCTGTCGATGGTCTCGCGGATGTTCTCCTCGCTCGCGTCGAGCGCGCCGTCGTCCCCTGCGTGCAGGGCGGCGGCCTCGCCGACGACGACGAGTCCGAGCCGTGCGGCGTCGTCCTCCGGGGTGGGGCGTTCGTTCTCGTCGGTCATGACGCGGACGGTACGCCTCCGGTCATGTGCGGCCCGGGCGCCCTGTACCCCCGGACGCAGGTCACCCCGGGCCACGAGCGTGGTCCGGGGTGACGGGTGCCGACGCCCCCGACGTCGGTCGGCGGCGGTGTCCGCGCTGGGTCAGCGGCGAGCGCCGCGGCCCGCGAAACGGGTGTACAGGAACAGCACGATGACGGCACCGATGATCGAGCCGATGATGCCGGCCGGCTGGAAGAAGCCGTCCATCGGGTCGTGCTGGAAGATGAGGAAGCCCAGGAACCCGCCGACGAACGATCCGACGATGCCGAGCACGATCGTCATGAGGATCGACATGTGCTGCTTGCCGGGGATGATCAGCCGGGCGAGGGCGCCGGCGATGAGGCCGATGATGATGAGGCTGATGATGAGACCGAGCACGGTGTCCTCCTTGGTTCGGACCGTGCCGCGGTCAGGGGTGCCCGCGGTCGTGGTCGGGTCCCGATTGAACTCCGGGGTCCCTCAGCGTCCACCCAGCTTGTATGGAGGTACAGGAGCGGGTGGCGCAGCGCCGGTGCTCAGACCGCGCCGGTCGCCTCGAGCTCGGCCTGCAGCTCCGCGTCCGACGGCTCGACGAAGTGCCTGCCGTTCGGCAGCACCACGACGGGGATGTTCTTGCGGCCGCTGATCGCCTCGGCGCGGTCCGCGGCGGACAGGTCGGCCTCGACGTCCACGTAGTCGTAGTCGACCCCGAGGCGGTCGAGCAGCGCCTTCGAGCGTCGGCAGTCGCGGCACCAGTCCGCGCCGAACATCGTCACCTTGTCGAACGTCGCATCAGTCATGTCCGTACAGTACGTCCGGCACCGATCGGACATTCCCGCGACCCTCCGCCGGGCGGGGGAGCACGATGGCGCCATGACCGCGATGACGGACGGCTCCGTCCACCCGCACCACCGCCACGGCTGGTGGTGGAAGACCCTGCTCGCCGGGTTCGTGCTCTGGGTGGTGACGATCGTCGTCACGGTCGTGACGAGCAACACGAACCTCGTGCCGACGATCATCCTGCTGGGGAGCTTCCTCGTGCCCTTCACGGTCGTGCTGTTCGTGATCGAGCGGGTCACGGGCACGGTCAGCACGATGCAGCTCGTGACGGCGTTCTTCGTCGGCGGCGTCCTCGGCGTGCTCGGCGCGTCGCTGCTCGAGGCGGACCTCCGCCAGGGCGCGTTCGTCTTCGTCGTCGTCGGCTTCGTGGAGGAGTTCGTCAAGGCCGTCCTGCTCGTCGTCGTCGGGTGGCGGGTCCGTCCGAAGACCGCGCGGCAGGGGGCGTTGCTCGGGGCCACGATCGGTGCCGGGTTCGCCGCGTTCGAGTCCGCCGGGTACGCCTTCAACGCCGCGATCACCCAGCGCGGCATCGACCTGTACTCGCTGCTGCAGACCGAGGTGGTGCGGGCCGTGCTCGCACCCGTCGGCCACGTGCTGTGGACGGCGGTCGTCGGGGCGGTGCTGTTCGGTGCGGCCCGAGGGGGCGCGCGGTTCCGGTGGTCGTGGTCGATTCCGGCCGCCTACGTCGTCTCCTCGGTGCTGCACGGGCTCTGGGACAGCAACGCGACCCTGTCCACGGTCCTCGCGTTCGTGCTGACGGGCACCCCGTTCTCCGCGGCGGCTTCGGGGGCGGTGCCTCCGGGGCTCGTGGGCTTCGCGACGACGCTGTACGTGGTCGGGTTGCTCGTCGTGACGCTCGTCGGGGTCGTCGTCCTGGTCGGGGTGTTGCTGCACCACCGGCGCGTGGACCGCGCCCGCGCCGCTGCCCGGGACGCCGCGGCACCCGTGTGGCAGACCACGCCTCCGCCGCACGCGCCCTGACGCCGGGCGCGACGCGGACTCCCGCGCACCCTACGATTGCCCCATGCCGCAGCGACCCGACCCCGACCGGGCCGCGTGGGCCTCGGCGGCCGTCCGCCGCTTCGCAGCGGCGACCAACCTGCTCGTCGCCGCCCGTGGCTTCCGGGTCCTCGGCGGTGACCCCGGCGACGCCACGGTCCTGACCGCGTTGCTCGTCGGCCTCGGCGCGCGTGCCGCCGAGGAGCACGAGCCCGTCGACCAGCTCTGGTGCCTCGGCGAACCCGAGGAGTCCACCGCGGCCGTGGAACGCGAGGCCGACCGGCCCCGTGGGGCCACCCTCGTCGTCGTCGACGCCGGACGGTACGCTCCCGCGGTCGACGAGGACGCCTTCGGTCCGGTCGCGCCGGTCCGGCCCGGCGTGCTCACCGTCCCCGCGCTGTCGGACGACGTGTTCCTCGTCTCCACCGGCCGGGAGCCCGAGCAGGACCCCGCCGCCGCAGCCCGGATCCGCTGGGCCCGCCGTGCCATGCCGGTCTCCCGTGCCGTCGCGGCGGAACTCCGGGACGGCGGGCTGCTCCGTGGCACCCGCGTCGGGGTCTCGATGGTCCTCGAGCCGAAGACGGCGGTGCTCAGCCTGCTCCTCCGCGACGCCGGAGCCGACGTCGTCGTGTACGCGCACGCCGACGAGACGGACGACGCCGTCGCCGACGAGCTGCGCGCGGCCGGCCTGCCCGTCCACGCCAGCAGCACCGCCTCGCTCGCCGAGCAGCGGCGGCTCGCCCTGACGATGCTCGACTCCCGCCCGCACGTGCTGCTCGATGACGGTTCGCACCTGATCCGACTCGCGCACCAGGAACGTCCCGACCTGCTGCCGACGATGCTCGGCGCGGCGGAGGAGACGACGAGCGGCCTCCGTCCCCTGCGGCGCATGGCCGAGCGGGGCACGCTCGGCATCCCGGTGGTCGCGGTGAACGACGCCAGGACGAAGACGTTCCCCGACAACCGGCACGGCACGGGCCAGTCCACGGTGTTCGCGACGGTCGACCTGGTGGACGGCATCCCGTCCGTCGCGCACCGGGTCCGGGCGGGAGGCACTGCCGTCGTCGCCGGGTTCGGCCCCGTCGGCGAGGGGGTCGCCCAGGTGCTCGTCGCACTCGGCCTGCACGTGACGGTCGCCGAGGTCGACCCGGTCCGGGCGCTGCAGGCGCGCTTCGCCGGGCACGCCGTCGCGCCGCTCGTCGACGCCGTGCGCGAGGCCGACCTCGTGGTGAGCGCCACCGGGGTGGCGGGCACGATCGACCACGCCGTCCTGCGGGCCTGTGCTGCCGGCGCCGTCGTGTCGGTGGCGGGAGGCGTCGACCACGAGGTCGCGCTCGACGACGCGGCGGCGGCCGGTGCCGTCCGGACGACCGAGGCACCGCACGTGGAACGCGTCACCTGGCCGGACGACCACCACGTGGTGGTCCTCGCCGGCGGCGGCGGCGTGAACACGAGCGCGGCGGAGGGCAACCCGGTCGAGGTCATGGACCTGTCCTTCGCCGTGCAGCTCGGCGCCCTGCGCATGCTGCTCGAGCGCGGGGACGAGCTCGAGCGGGACGTCGTGCCGGTCGACGCCGCGGTGGACGAGGTGACCGCGCGTGCGGCGCTCGCCGCCTGGGGGAGCCGGGTCGCGCCTCCCGGCCCGCGCGCCGAGCAGCCCGTCGACCGCGAGCCGGACGTCCGCACGCACCGCTTCGGAGACCCGTCGTGAGCGCGGGGTCCGTCGTCGTGCACGCCGCACGCGTCGTCGTGCCGATGACCGCACCGCCGATCGCCGACGGCGCGGTCGCGGTCCGGGACGGTCGGATCCTGCACGTCGGCGACCGGTCGTGGGTGGTCGACCAGCTCGACGCGGCCGGACACGCCTGGACGGAGCGGCGGTGGCGCGGCGCGCTCCTGCCCGGTCTCGTCAACGCGCACTCCCACCTGCAGTACACCGGCATGTGCGGTGTCGGACAACGGCAGTACGCAGGGTTCGAGGACTGGGCAGCCGCCTTCAACGAGGACTACGCGCTGCCGCACGACTGGCGGGCCGAGGCCGCCGCCGGGGCCGTCGCCTCGATCGAGGCGGGGGTGACGAGCATCGCCGACATCGTGACGGACATCGAGGCGGCGGACGTCCTCGAGCAGCACGGCCTCGGTGGCATCGCCTACTGGGAGGTCATGGACTGGGAGAACGCGGCGTGGGAGTCCCACGGTCGCGACCAGGTCCTCGACGAGCTCGCGCGGATCCCGACCACGCCGGGCGCGGGCCTCTCGCCGCACGCGCCCTACTCGCTCGACGTCGCACCGTTGCTCGAGCTCCCCGACATCGTGCGCCAGCGCGGACTCCGGCTCCACCTGCACCTGGGCGAAGCGGCGTTCGAGGGTGAGCGGATCGCGCTCGGGCCGGTGCCCGGGCTCGACGGGGTCGACGGGGTCGGGCACACCGCCGACTGGCACCTGGCGAACGTGCCGTCCTTCCGGGCGATGCGCGCGCTCGGGTTCGGGGCGAGTGCGACGGCCTTCGTCGACCGCCTCGGCGTGCTCGGGCCGGACTGCCACATCGCCCACGGCGTCTACATGACCGCGTCCGACCGTGCGCTCCTCCGCGCCCGCGGCACGACGGTCGCCCTCTGCCCCCGGTCCAACGCGGTCATCGGGCTCGACCCGCCGCCGGTCGCCGACTACCTGCGCGAGGGCAGCCCGATCGCGATCGGCACCGACTCGCTGTCGTCGTCACCGTCCCTCGACCCGATGGCCGACGTCACCGCGCTGCACCGCATCGCCCGCTCGCAGGGCTACGCGCACCGTGACCTGCACGAGCGGCTGCTCGCCGCCGCGACGCTCGGCGGCGCCCACGCCATGGGGCTCGCCGTCGGACCGGACCGCACCGGCCACCTCGCCGTCGGGGCCCGGGCCGACCTGGCCGTGTTCGACGTCGACGCCCGGACCGTGCCCGACGCGCTCGCCGAACTCGTCGAGGACGGTGCCGGCCGGGCCGTCGCGACGATCGTCCGCGGCGACGTCCGGGCCAGCGACGGCACCGTCCACCCGTGGTCCCCCGCCCACGACCCCGCCCCCGCTCGTCCCCAGGAGGAACGATGACCGACACCGCACCCCGTCCCGGCATGGTCGCCCGCCGCACCGTCGGCGGCGACCTGATCGAGTGGCTCGACGTCCCGCAGCGCGCCGCGGCGCTCGGCATGGAACCGCACCCGGAGGGCGGTTGGTACGTCCGCACGTGGACCTCGCCGGCGACCGTCGAGACCGCGGCGGGGGATCGGCCCGCCGCGACCCTCATCCACTTCCTGCTGCCGCCGGGGGAGTCCTCGGCGTGGCACCGGGTGACGAGCGACGAGATCTGGATGTGGCACGGACCGGACACCGTCGTGCTCGAGCTCGGTGGGTCCGGGGACGCGCCGGAGCCCGGGGACCGCATCACCCTCGGCCCCGACGCCGGACGGCACCGGGTGCACGACGCGCAGGCGTTCGTGCGCGGGGGCGTCTGGCAGCGGACCCTGCCCGGCGACGGCGAGGTGCTCCTCAGCTGCCTGGTGTCCCCGGGCTTCTCGTTCGACGACTTCACGATGGCGTAGCGACCAGCGTCGCGGGCGGTCATCCGCTTCGCGCTGGTATCCCAGTCACCGGTACACTGCGACCTGCCCCCGCTCCCTGACGAAGGCCCGCCCGTGACCCGCACCCGCCGTCTCTCCCTCGCCGCTGCGACCGCCGCGGTCGCCGTCCTCGCCCTCTCCGCCTGCTCGGGCGGTGGCGACAGCAGTGGCGACGGCACCGTCACCGACGGCAAGCTCACCATCGCGACCGGTCAGCCCGCCTACTCCCCGTGGGTGGAGGACGACGACCCGCAGTCCGGCAAGGGCTTCGAGTCCGCCGTCGCGTACGCCGTGGCGAAGGAGATGGGCTACGACGAGGCGGACGTGGTCTGGAAGCGCAGCACCTTCGACAGCGCGATCGCCCCCGGGCCGAAGGACTGGGACCTCAACGTCCAGCAGTTCTCGATCGACGCGAAGCGCAAGAAGGCCGTCGACATGTCGACGCCGTACTACACGACCACGCAGGCGGTGGTGACGACGAAGGGGTCGAAGGCCGCCGACGACACCACGGTCGCAGCACTGGCGCAGGACACGATCGGGGTCGCCTCCGGCTCGACGAGCATCAGCTCCGTGAAGGACGTCCTCGGTGTCACCCCGCAGGTCTTCAACTCGAACGACGACGCCGTGCTGGCCCTGAAGTCGGGTCAGATCGACGCGATCGTGACCGACCTGCCGACCGCGTTCTACATGTCGGCCGCGCAGCTCGACGACGGCACCGTGTCGGCCCAGTTCCCCCAGGACGGCAAGGGCGACCAGTTCGGGTTCGTCCTGCCGAAGGACTCTGCACTGACGAGCAAGGTCGACGACGCGCTCACGTCGCTGCAGGAGGACGGCACGCTCGCCGACCTGCAGACGAAGTGGCTCTCCTCGGAGACGAACACCCCCGTCCTGCAGTAGACGCATGACCGCTCCCGCAGGCTCCGGTGCACCGGTGGCCGCCCCCGCACCGAGCCAGGTCGAACTGGAGCGACGGCTCTACCGCCGCCAGCGCGGCCGCCGCTCGGTCGTCGTGTCGGTCGTCTCGACGCTCGTCGTGATCGCGGTGGTCTGGCTCGGCGTCGTGAACACCCCCGGTTGGGCCGCGGTCCAGCAGTCGTTCTTCGACCCGCAGACCGCGATCGACACGTTCCCGGACGTGCTGCTCGGCCTGTGGTTGAACATCCGGATCCTGATCTTCAGTGTGATCGGCGTCGCGGTGCTCGGCACCCTGCTCGCCGTCGTGCGCGGGCTGCGGAACCCGGTGTTCTTCCCGCTGCGGATGCTCGCGACGGCGTACACCGACCTGTTCCGCGGGCTCCCGCTCATCATCGTGCTGTACCTGGTCGGCTTCGGCATCCCGGGGCTCGGGATCTTCCCGCGGCAGCCACCGGAGGTCTGGGGCACGATCGCGATCGTGCTGACGTACTCGTCCTACGTCGCCGAGGTGCTCCGCGCCGGCATGGAGGCCGTGCACCCGTCCCAGCGCCTGGCCGCCCGCTCGCTGGGCCTGTCCCACGCGAAGACGCTGCGGCTGGTCGTGCTGCCGCAGGCGGTCCGCAAGGTGACGCCGGCGCTCATGAACGACTTCGTGTCCATGCAGAAGGACGTCGGTCTGGTGTCGATCCTCGGCGCGGTCGACGCGGTGCGGAGCGCGCAGATCGCGCAGGCCGAGACCTACAACTTCACGCCGTACTTCGTCGCGGGCCTGCTGTTCGTCGTGATCAGCCTCCCGCTCATCCGCGTGACGGACGCGGTCGCACGCCGACAGCAGCGACGCGAGCAGATCGGGGGGACGGTGTGACCGGGACGTCGGAGCAGACGGTGCACGTGCTCGAGCTGCGCGGGCTGCGCAAGTCGTTCGGCGACCACGAGGTGCTGCGCGGGATCGACCTGACCGTGCACCGGCACGAGGTCATCTGCGTCATCGGGGCGTCCGGGTCCGGCAAGTCCACGCTCCTCAAGACCGTGAACCTGCTCGAGGGCATCGACGACGGTGAGATCCTGCTCCAGGGGACGGACATCGCGGACCCGCGGACGGACGTCGACGCGACGCGCGCACGGATCGGTGTCGTCTTCCAGCAGTTCAACCTCTTCCCGCACATGACCGTGCTCGACAACGTGACGCTCGCCTCGCGGCAGGTGCACGGGGTCGGCAGGGCCGAGGCGGAGGCCACCGCCCGCCGGCTGCTCGACCGCATCGGCCTGGCGGACTTCGCGGGCGCCTACCCGGACCGGCTCTCCGGCGGCCAGCAGCAGCGCGTCGCCATCGTCCGGGCGATCGCGACCACGCCAGAGCTGCTGCTGCTCGACGAGGTGACGAGCGCGCTCGACCCGCAACTCGTCGGCGAGGTGCTCGACCTGGTGCGCGAGCTCAAGGAGCAGGGCGCGACGATCCTCATGACCACGCACGAGATGTCGTTCGCCCGGAACGTCGCCGACCGGATCGTGTTCCTGCACCGCGGCGAGGTCGTCGAACAGGGCGCCCCGGCCGACGTGCTCGACCGCCCGCAGCACCCGGCGCTCGTCGAGTTCCTCTCGCGCGTCCACGCCTGACCCCGCCGACGTTGCGTCTCGCGGAAGGGGCGGAAGCAGCGCGGGACTACACCGCGAGCAGCACCTTGCCGATGACCTCGCCGTCCCGCACGCGCCGGTGCGCCTCGGCCGCCTCGGCCAGCGGCAGGACCGAGTCGACGACGGGGCGGATCCTGCCGTCCGCGACCATCGGCCAGACGTGCTCGCGCACCGCCGCGACGATGGCCGCCTTCTCGTCGGCTGGACGGGCACGCAGCGTGGTGGCGCTGATGGTCGCGCGCTTGCGCATCATCGCGCCGAAGTCGAGTTCGCCCTTCGCACCGCTCCCGGCAGCGATCACGGCGATGTGCCCGTTCGGTGCGAGCACCTCGAGGTGCTTCGCCAGGTAGTCCGCGCCGACGACGTCGAGGACCACGTCGACCCCGCGGCCGTCCGTGAACGCCAGTGCACGTTCCACGAAGTCCTCGGTGCGGTGGTCCACCACGAGGTCCGCGCCGAGCTCGCGGGACGCCCGGACCTTCCGCTCGCCGCCGCTCGTCGCGATCACCCGGGCTCCGAGGGCCTTCGCCCACACGACGGCGTGCGACCCCATGCCACCGGTGCCGCCGTGCACCAGGAGGGTCTGCCCGGGTCGGAGCCCCGCGATCATCCCGAGGTTCGAGTACACAGTGCACGCGGCCTCCGGCAGCCCGGCGGCCTCGACCAGGTCCACCCCGTCGGGCACCGGCAGCACCTGCGTCGCGGGCACCACCACGAGCGTGGCGTAGCCGCCGCCCGAGAGCAGCGCGCACACCCGGTCACCCACGGCGAACCCGTCCACGCCCTCGCCGAGCGCGCGGACGGTCCCCGAGACCTCGAGCCCGAGCACCTCGGAGGCGCCGGGCGGCGGCGGGTAGTTGCCGGCGACCTGCTGCAGGTCGGCGTTGTTCACGCCCGCGGCGATGACCTCGACCAGGACCTCGCCGGGGCCCGCGACCGGGTCCGGGTGCTCGTCGAGTCGGAGTCCGCCGTCGTGCGCTGTGATCGCCTGCATGCCTCGACGCTACGCCGGACCCGGCGACACCCTGGACGGTCGGCCTGTAGCGTCGGAGCGGATCCGCGCCCGTCCGGGAGCGCGGACGTGGACAGGGGGACACACATGCCCAGGAAGACCATCGCCGTCGCGACCGCCGCGCTCGCCGTCGCACTGCTCGCCGGCTGCTCGTCCGGAGGCTCGGGGGCCTCGGACGACGACGGCGCCGCGGCCGGTTCGTCGGCGAGCTCGGCGAGCGCCGCGCCGGAGTCTGCGACGCCGAAGGCCGCGTCGCAGAGCAAGGCCGAGGCGTGCAGCGCCTTCCAGTCGAAGGTCGAGGACGCCGCGAAGGACCTGCAGGAGCAGTCGAGCCAGTTGCAGGCCGACCCGGCCGCCGCCCTGGCGAAGCTGGACGAGCTCGACCAGTCGGTGTCCGAGGGGGTCTCGTCGGTGCAGAACGCCGAGGTCAAGCCCAAGGCGGAGGCCTTCCAGGCCGCGTACCGCGACCTGCTCACCCAGGTGAAGGCGATCTCCCAGGATCCGGCCTCTGCGGACATGACGGCGTTCGGAGCGTCCACGCAAGGGCTCGAGGCCGCGAGCAACGACTTCCGCACGGTCTGCCCGCTGTCCTAGCCGTACCTGCACCACGACACCCCGCCCACCGATCGGTGGGCGGGGCGTCGTCGTGCGGTGGTCGCGCGCGGATCAGACGGCCGGACGGGCCGCGTCCAGCCGCGCGACGTCCTCGTCGCGGAGCTTCACCGTCGCCGCGACGACCGAGTCGAGGATCGACTGCGGGCGCGACGCCCCGGGGATCGGGATGACGACGTCGCTCTTCTGCAGCTCCCACGCCAGCGCCACGACCTGCGGGGAGACGTCGCGCTCCCGGGCGATCACGGCGAAGTCCTCGTAGGCGGTCCCCAGGTCCGCGGCCTTGGCGATGCCGCCGAGCGGGCTCCACGGCAGGAACGCGATGCCGAGCTCGTCGCACAGCTCGAGTTCCGGTTCGCTCGACCGGAACGCGGGCGAGAACTGGTTCTGCACCGAGGCGAGGCGCCCGCCGAGGACCTCGTTCGCCAGGCGGATCTGGTCCGGGTCGGCGTTCGAGATGCCCGCCATCCGGATGACGCCCTCGTCGAGGAGCTCCGCGAGCGCACCGATCGAGTCGGCGTACGGGACGGCAGGGTCGGGTCGGTGGAACTGGTACAGGCCCACGGCGTCGACGCCGAGCCGCTTCGCCGAGGCCTTCGCGGCCTCCTTGAGGTACTCCGGCCGACCGTCCTTGGCCCACGGACCCGGTTCCGGTCGCAGGTGACCGCCCTTCGTGGCGACGAGCACGGCGTCCGTGTCGCCGTGGAACTCCCGGACCGCCTTCGCGATGAGCTCCTCGTTGTGCCCGACCTCGTCCTTCGCCGCCTGGTGGTACGCGTCGGCGGTGTCGATGAGCGTCACGCCCGCCTCGAGTGCCGCGTGGATGGTCGCGATCGCCTGCCGCTCGTCGGGGCGCCCCTCGATGGACATGGGCATGCCGCCCAGTCCGATCGCGCTGACCGACACGTCTCCGATGACTCGTTGCTTCATGCGCCCAGCATGCGCCGACGGGTCGGCGCGATGCCCAGCGTGTCCCCTCCGGACAGGACGGACGGGAGGCACGTGGCGACGCTGCCACGTGCCTCCCGTCCGACGGACGTGCGGCTAGGGGCGCTGCAGTGCGGTCACCTGGCCGGCACCCGTCGCCGAGTCGGTCGCCTCCGCGAACACGACCCCGCCCCAGGTGACGACCACGATCGCGAGGACGAAGCCGAGCGCCGCGATCCACCACGACGAGCGACGACGCACCCAGGCCCCGACGGCGAGCACGACGGTGGCGACCCCGATCACGAACGATCCGCCCGCCGCGATGGCCGCGCCGCCGAGGAACCGGCCCGGCGAGCAGCCCCTCGCGGCATCGCACCCTGCGGTGGCCGACGCCACCGCGATGATCCCGATGACCACGGCGAGGATCGTCAGCAGGGCTCCGGCCGCGAGCAGCAGCACCGTCGACACCCGGTCCGCGATCCGCCCGGCGGGGAACAGCGTGGTGCCGCCACGCACCCACTCGGCGCGTTCGGTGCTCCCCTGGCCGGACTGTGACGGACCGGACTGCGGACCGGACGGCGGGGACGGGTTCGACCAGGTCATGCGTCCGGTCTACCGCGCCTCGACGCCGAAGGCCCGGGCGAGCCGCTGGATCTTCTGCGCGCGGCCGAGTCGCGGCAGGTCCGAGCCGTCGCGGATGACCTGCCCGCGGGCCTCGAAGTCGTCGAGAAAGTCCTGCGCCCACGCGACGTCGGTCGGGGTGGGGGAGATGACTTCGTTGATGACGGGCAGCTGCTCGGTGTCCAGGCAGAGCTTGCCGGTCAGACCGAGCGACACCGCGACCTGGGACTGCTCGCGGAGGATCGCGTGCGCCGATCCGACCGTGGGGCCGTCGATCGGACCGGGCAGGTCGCCGACGCGGGAAGCGACGACGAGTCGTGAGCGCGGGTAGGCCATCGCGAGCGTGTCGGCCGAGGTCCCGGTGTCGCGGCGGTAGTCGCCCGAGCCGAACGCCAGGCGGAACGCGCCCTGGGCCTTCGCGATCGAGGTCGCTTCCTCGATCCCGAGCGCCGACTCGACCAGGGCGATCACCGGGGTGTGGCCGCCGAGCCGGTGCCAGGTGTCGGTGACCTGCGCGGGCGACTCCGTCTTCGCGAGCATCACGCCCTGCAGCCCGGGGAGCCCCCGGAGCTCCTCGACGTCGTCCGCCCAGAAGTCCGTCGTCACGTCGTTGATCCGCACCCATGCCTCGCCGCCGCCGGCCAGCCACGAAGCGACCGTGGCGCGGGCGCCGGGCTTGGCGGCGGGGTCGACCGCGTCCTCGACGTCGAGGATGATCTGGTCGGCGCGCGACCGCTGCGCCCGTTCGAAGCGGTCCGCCGCGGTGCCGGGCACGAGGAGCCAGGACCGGGAGATCTCGGCGGGGACCGAGCGCCGCCGGTCCGGCCGGGCCGACGAGGGAGCAGGGGCGGACGGGGCGGGACGGTCGTCGATGGCCATGCCCACGTTGCTACCACATCGCCCGCTCGGGGAGGGTGCCGGGCCCGCACGGAAACCCCGAAACCTCGGGTCATTGCCAGAGAGGCCGCCCGCTTCCGCCTACAGTGTCGGATGTGTGGCGAGACAGGGTGACCGACGGCGCGGACGACGGAAACGACGACGTCCCCGTCGAGGGCGCCGCTGCGCCCGTGGACGGACGGGAGCAGCAGGACGCCGTGACCGACGAACCGGACCGCACGCTGCGTCCCGAGCTGCAGCTCACGAGCCCGCAGGCGATCAGCCTGGGTGACCCGCGCCTCCAGGCCGGCAACGCCGCCGAGCCGACGTGGGACGCCTGGCGGAGCCAGCTGACCGGCGTCGGCGGCACGAGCCCGCTCACGCACTTCAGCGACCACCCGCGCGCACGGATCGAGCTGTCGACCACGCATCCCGGCGGTCTCGCGCAGTTCATCACCGGCAAGACCACCCTGCTCTCCAGCCTGATCCGCGACGAGGTCGCGCTGCGTGCCGCGCGTGTCGCCGCCGCCCAGGTCGAGGCGAAGGGCACCGAGCTCGCGACGGTGCGCGGCATCGACGCGGTCAAGCTCGGCATCGGCATGGCCGACTGGCAGCACGGCGACGAGCACTTCCGCGGCCCGGTCCTGCTCCGGCCGCTCGCGATCCGTCGGCACGGCCGCGACTTCGAGGTCCGGTTGCTCGGCGAGCCCGTGCTCAACCCGGGCCTGGCCGACGCACTGCACGAGCAGTACGGGGTCATCCTCGACGCGCAGTCCTTCGTGGCGCTCGCGCAGCAGGACGGCTCCTTCACGCCGAACCCCGTCATCGACCGACTGCGCGGGCTGACGGCGCACATCCCGGGGTTCTCGGTGCACGCACGCCTCGTCGTGTCGACCTTCGCCGAGGTCTCGAGCGGCATGGTCGAGGACACCGGCGACCTGTCGCACCCGGTGCTCGACGCCCTGGCCGGCAACCCGAGTGCGAAGTGGCAGGTCGAGCAGTCCTACCACCCGGTCGAGCAGACGCCGTCGGACGAGCGCAGCCCCGAGACCGACACGCTCCTGCTCGACGCCGACGACGAGCAGGAGAACGTGATCGCGCAGATCACGGCAGGCAACTCGATCGTCGTGAAGACGCTGCCCGGCACCGGCGGCACGCAGACGATCGTCAACGCGCTCGGCGGCCTGGTCGCCGCGAACAAGCGCGTCCTCGTCGTGAGCCCCCGCCGCGCGACCCTGCGCGGCATCGCGGCGCGCTTCACCGAGGTCCAGCTGCCCGGTGTCGCCGTCACCCCCGCGACGCTCCGCCGCGACGTCGTCCGCGCGATCGCCCGCAACGAGAAGGCGTCGCGACCGAACCTGCGCGAGGTCGACGACGCACTCGTCCGGCTCCGCAAGGTGCTCACCGACTACCGGGGCTCGCTCACCCGCGTCGACCCCGACTTCGGCGTCTCGGTCCTCGACTGCCTGGTCGAGCTGTCCCGCCTGTCGCTCCTGCCCGTGCCGCCGTCGACGACCGCGCGCCTGTCGAAGCGCTCGGTGACGAGCATGGTCGAGGGACGGTCCCGCGTCGCCGAGACGATGGTCAGCGCCGCGAACCTCGGCGAGTTCCGCTACGGCCCCGACGACTCGCCCTGGTACGGCGCGAAGTTCGGCTCGAGCGACGGCGCGCAGCGGGCGCACAAGACCGCGAAGGACCTCGACGCCGACGGATTGCCGACGCTGCTCCGTCGCGCGCACGATCTCGTGGCGACGACGCACATGCGGCAGTTCACCACGATCAACGAGCTCGGCATCTACCTCCGCCTGCTCACCGAGATCCGGGACACCCTCGACCGCTTCCTGCCGGTCGTGTTCGACCGATCGGTCTCCGAGCTCGTCGCCGCCACCGCCCCGCGCGGCGAGGGCGCGCCGATGTCCTCGACGAACCGACGCCGCCTGAAGAAGCTCGCCCGCGAGTACGTCCGCCCCGGCGTGCACGTCTCCGACCTGCACGAGGCGCTCACCCGCGTGCAGCAGCAGCGCGTGCTCTGGCAGCGGTACGTCGCCGCCGGCGTGAACCCCGAGGTGCCCACGGGCATCGGGGACGTCCAGGTGCTCTTCTCGAACGTGGTGCAGGACCTCGCCCGGCTCGACGAGCCCCTCGGTCGCACCGAGCGGGACCGTCAGCTCGCGAACCTGCCGATCGACGAGCTCGTGCCGACGATCGCCGAGCTCGCCGCGGAGTCCGACGTGCTGCACAACCTGCAGGAGCGCACCGAGCTCATGCAGACGCTCCGCGACCTGCAGCTCGAGCCGCTCATCACCGACCTGGCGAACCGCCACGTACCGGACACCCAGGTGCCGGCCGAGCTCGAGCTCGCCTGGTGGCAGTCGGCGCTCGAGACCATGCTCGAGTCCGACCGTGCGCTGCTCGGCGGCAACACCGACATGCTCGACCGGGTCGAGGCCGACTTCCGGCTCGTCGACGACGCCCACGCGGCCGGGGTCTCCCAGGGCCTCGCGTGGCAGCTCGCCGAGAACTGGAAGGTCGGGCTCGTCGACTGGCCGGACGAGGCCACCGCGCTGAAGACGCAGCTCAAGGAGGGCGCGATCACCTCGCGCCTGCTGCAGGACTCGGCCCCGCACCTGTCGCGATCGATCGCCCCGGTCTGGTTGGCGTCGCCGTACGAGGTCCCCGAGATCGCCGACACGATGCCCTTCGACACGGTGATCCTCGTCGACGCCGGAGCCGTCACGATCGCCGAGACCGTCGGCGCCGTCCGACGTGCCCGGCAGACCGTCGTGTTCGGCGACCCGGTGACGCAGACACCGTCGCCGTTCCGGATCGCGGTCGACCCCGACCACCGCGCACTGCAGGTGGACGAGGGCACGCTCGACGCCCTGCACGCCGACTCGGCGCTCGCGAAGCTGTCAACGCTCCTGCCGACCCTGTCGCTGACGCGCTCGTACCGCGCCGGCGGCGAGGACCTCGCCGAGCTCGTGAACCGTCGCTTCTACGGCGGTCGGATCGAGTCGCTGCCGTGGGCCGGGTCCTTCCTCGGCCACGGTTCGATCGCGATCGACTACGTCAGCGACGGCAAGGCCGTGCCGGACCCCGAGTCCGGTGCCGTCGAGAGCGTCGACGCCGAGGTGGACCGCGTCGTCCGGCTCGTGATGGAGCACGCCCGCACACGCCCGACCGAGTCGCTCATGGTCATCACGGCCTCGGCGAAGCACGCGGTGCGCGTCGAGCAGGCCGTGCTCACCGCGGCGCAGGGGCACAAGGACCTGACGGAGTTCGTGATCGGCGACCGCGCCGAGCCGTTCATCGTCGCCACGCTCGAGCAGTCGGTGGCGCAGAGCCGCGACCGCGTCGTGTTCTCGATCGGGTACGGCCGGACCCCCCACGGGCGGGTGCTGCGCGACTTCGGTCCGCTCGGCAAGCCCGGTGGTGAGCGTCTGCTCGCCGTCGCGATGACGCGTGCTCGTCGCTCGATGGTGATCGTCACGTGCTTCCAGCCCTCCGACATCGAGGCGGAGCGCATGGGACACGGCACGGTGGCCCTGGCGGAGATCCTCGCCGAGGTCCGCGCCCGCACCACCGCCGAGTACGTGCCGGACGACTCCGACCCGCTGCTCGTCGACCTCGCCCGGCGCCTCGAGATGCGCGGCATCCCGGTCGCGCTCGGACACCGCGGCAAGCTCGGCCTGGTGGCGGCGCACGGCGGCGTCTGCGTGACGATCGAGACCGACGCGTCGCTCGTCCGGGGTTCGCTGCGCGAGACCCTGCGGCTCCGCCCCGAGGTGCTCCGTCGACTCGGCTGGCACTACGTGCGCGTGCACGCCTTCCAGCTGTTCTCCGACCCGGACCGGGTGGCGGACACGGTGGCGTCGGTGCTCGGCGTCGACCGCGGTGCCACCCAGGAGATCTCCATCCCCCCGATCCCAGCCCGCCGGTGAGCCGGTCCCGGCGCGCATCCCGGGCGGCCGGCCCGGTGACGCCGGAGACGGACCAGCTGGTGGGCACGTGGACGCGGGCTGACGACGCAGCGCAGGTCGTGCCTCCCGTCCGTCCCACGACGCCGGCGGACGCGACGACCGACCGGACGGGAGGCGCGCCTCGCCGCAGCAGGCGCGTCACCACCCAGCCGGTGCCGGGCAGCGACCCGACCCCGGCCCCGGAACCGGCGCGCCACCGCGACGGGGAGAACGACGCCCAGCTCCTGCGCGACGTGCCCCCACACTGGTGACGGGTAGCCTGAGTGCGATGACTGACACCGCGCGGCAGCGACCCGACTGGCAGACGTGGCCGAACCTGATCACGGTGGTGCGCTTCCTGCTCATCCCGGTCTTCATCGGCTTCGTCGTCGCCGGGCACCCCGGCTGGGCACTCGTCACGCTCGTGGTCCTCGGCGTCAGCGACTGGGCGGACGGGTTCATCGCCCGGCGGTTCGACCAGGGCTCCAAGCTCGGCAAGGCCCTCGACCCCGTCGCCGACCGCCTCGCGATCATCGCGATCGTGCTGTCCCTGGTGCTCGTCGGGCTGCTGCCGTGGCCGAGCGTCGCGATCATCGTCCTCGTCGACGCCGTCCTCGCCCTGCTGTCCACGCTGTGGTTCCGCGGCGACCCCGACCTCGACGTCACGTGGACCGGCAAGATCCGCTCGGCACTGCTCTTCGTCGGGCTCCCGCTGCTGCTGTTCTCGTCGACCTCGTGGGCGTCGCAGCACGACTGGATCCGGGTGCTCGCGCTCGTCTTCGTGTGGGCGGGCACGATCGGCCACGTGATCGCGGGCGTGCAGTACGCCCGCGCCCTCGCCGCGAAGCACCGCGCCGTCGCGCGCACTGCCTGACGCAGACGCCCCGGCCGCTGCGGCGGCGCGCGGCTCGGCCCTTCCACGGAACGCAACGACGGCGGCTCCTCGCAGCGGGACACCACTGCGAGGAGCCGCCGTCACTGCGGGGTGCGGTGCGACCCCCGGCTAGAGCTTCGCCGAGCCGCCGATCCCCGGGCCCTCGGGTGCGGTCGACGGGGCGACGTGTGCGCCGCCGCCCGTGCTCGGCGCCGCACCGTCCTGGGCGCGGAGCAGGTCGCGGATCTCGAGCAGCACCTCGACGTCCGTCGGCGGGACGTCCTGCGGCGTCTGCTCCTGGTTCTTCTTCACCCGGTCGAACGCGACCTTCTTGAGGTGGTTCACCGGGAGCACCAGCGCGAAGTACACGACCGCCGCGACGATGAGGAAGTTGATCACGGCACCGATGACGGCACCGAAGTACATGGTCGCGTGCCCGTTCGACACGGTCGGGATCACGACCGGGAGCGCCTTGTCGAGGCTCTTCGCGTTGAAGACCGCACCGATCGCCGGGTTGATCACCGCGGTGACGATGGCGGTCACGATCGCGGTGAACGCCGCACCGATGACGACCGCGACGGCCAGGTCGATGACGTTCCCGCGCAGCAGGAACTCCTTGAAGCCCTTCACGCGGGCCTCCTTCCGTGTCGAGGAGACCCCACCGTACCGACGGGGACGAGCCCTCGTCAGGAGGCGCTGGGGGCGGCCGGCTTCGACTCGGTCTTCCCCGGCTCCGACTTCGCCGGCGCGCTCGACGACGACGACGACCCCTCGGCCTTCGGCGTGGACCGCGAGTCCGTGCGGTAGAAGCCGCCGCCGTTGAAGGTGACGCCGACCGGGGAGAAGACCTTGCGCAACGCTCCGCCGCAGACGGGGCACTCGGTGAGGGTGGCGTCGGAGAACGACTGCTTGATGTCGAAGGCGTTGTCGCACTCGGTGCAGCGGTACGAGTAGGTGGGCACCCTAGCTCCGGAAGGTGATGATGCGCGACGGCGTGATGATGCCGTCGACGGGTTCGTCGTGGGCCTCGCGCGGGACCTCGTCGAGGTACTCCGCGTCGAAGATCACAGCATAGACGGGCGGCCGGTTCGCCATGGACCCGAGCGTCTTGTCGTAGTAGCCGCGGCCCCACCCCATGCGGCAGCCGTCGTGCCCGACCGCGGCGGCCGGGGTGAGGATCGCGTCGACGTCGCCGAGCGCGAGCGGGGAGAGCACCTCGCCGACGACCTCGGGCATCCCGTGCAGGCCCTGCTGCTCGGTGGCCCCGTCGCCGACCGCCCAGTCGAGCAGGCCGTCCTCGCGGGTGATCGGCAGGAGGACCCGGACACCCTGTTCGTGCGCCCACCGCAGGAAGGGGCGGACGTCGGGCTCGTCCGGGGCGGACAGGTAGAGCGCGAGCGAGCGGACCTGCCGCTCCTGCACGAAGCGCTGCAGCGTGGCGGTCAGCGACGCGGTGTCGGTGTCGCGCTCCGTCGTGGTCCGGGTGCGCCGCCGCTGCCGGAGCTCGGCTCGCAGGGCGCGCTTCTCGTTCCCGAGATCGGCGGTCATGGCGGGGAGTCTACCGAGCGCGGGTTTGCGGCTTCCCGCTCCGGCACGCGGGATGCCGTGTCCCCCGAAAGGCCCATGGCCCGGCCCAGTGGTCGTCCGGTACGTTCGTCGGCATGGGCTTCCAGATTTCCAAGGCGGTGATCCCGGCTGCAGGGCTGGGCACGCGCTTCCTCCCCGCGACCAAGGCGATGCCGAAGGAGATGCTCCCGGTCGTCGACAAGCCGGCGATCCAGTACGTGGTCGAAGAGGCCGTCGGTGCCGGGCTCACTGACGTCCTGATGATCACCGGGCGCAACAAGAACGCGCTCGAGAACCACTTCGACCACGTGGCCGAGCTCGAGGAGACCCTCAAGAAGAAGGGCGACCACGAGAAGCTCCAGAAGGTCAACCAGTCGACCGACCTCGCCGACATGCACTACGTGCGCCAGGGTGACCCGCTCGGCCTCGGCCACGCGGTGCTCCGCGCGAAGATGCACGTCGGCCGCGAGCCGTTCGCCGTCCTGCTCGGCGACGACATCATCGACGCCCGGGACCCGCTGCTCCAGCGCATGATCGAGGTGCAGGGCCAGAAGAACGCGACGGTCGTCGCCCTGCTCGAGGTCCCCGAGTCGCAGACCCACATGTACGGCATCGCCACGGTCGAGGAGACCGACACCGACGACGTCGTGAAGATCACCGGCCTGGTCGAGAAGCCCCCGCAGGGCGAAGCCCCCTCGAACCTCGCCATCATCGGCCGCTACGTCATCCGCCCCGAGGTCTTCGACGTCCTCGAGAAGCAGGAGCCGGGCAAGGGCGGCGAGATCCAGCTCACCGACGCGCTCATGAAGATGGCCGGCGCCGAGGAGTGGACCGGCGGCGTGTACGGCGTCGTGTTCCGTGGACGCCGGTACGACACCGGTGACAAGCTGGACTACATCAAGGCGATCGTGCAGCTCGCCTCGGACCGCGACGACCTCGGCCCGGACCTCAAGGCCTGGCTGAAGGACTTCAACGCGGGAGAGTAGCCACCCCGTCACGAACGGGTCCGGGGGACACCCCCGGACCCGTTCGTGCATCCACCCGGTCGACCACCGGGCACCGGAGGAACCACAGCGATGACGACGATCCCGACCCTGTCCCACGGGCGGGTCACCATCCGGCCCCTCCGGCTCCGCGACACCCGTGACCTCGACGTCGCGCTCGCGACGAACCGCTCGTGGCTGCGCACGTGGGAGGCCACGAACCCCTCCGGGCACGTCTCCACCGACGTCCGCGGGAGCATCCGCGCGCTGCAGGCGAACGCCCGCGCCGGACTCGGCCTGCCGTTCGCCATGGAGCTGGACGGTCGCTTCGTCGGCCAGCTCAACGTGTCCGGCATCACGTACGGCTCGCTGGCGAGCGCGTCCATCGGCTACTGGGTCGTCGAGGGGGCCGCCGGCCACAACGTCACCCCGATCGCGGTCGCGCTGGCCGTCGACCACTGCTTCCGCGTCGTCGGCATCCACCGCATCGAGATCTGCATCCGCCCGGAGAACGCACCCTCGCTCCGGGTCGTCGAGAAGCTCGGCTTCCGCTACGAGGGGCTCCGGCGCCGCTACATCCACATCAACGGCGACTGGCGCGACCACTTCTGCTTCGCCCTCGTGGCCGAGGAGGTCCGTGAGGGCGTCCTCGACCGCTGGGTCGCCGGACGGGTCCCGCCCGGAGCCGGCAGCGTTCCGGCCGCCGCGCGGGACGAGGCGGCCATGCCACTCGACACGCGACCGCGCATCTGACGGTCCGCCCCGTCACGGCGGGCAGGCCGTACCGGTGGGGAGAGGCGCGACCCGCCCCGACGGATTCCGTCGCGACTCGCGCAACACGCGTCCGGCAATGGGCGGTCCGGGGAACGCGCACCCCTACCGTGTCCCCATGGCAGGTATCGGCTCCTGGGGCGGCGGCATCGTCCTGCTCATCGCGGCCGTGCTCTGGGTCGTCTACCTGATGCCGTCCTGGGCGGCCAGACGGCAGTACCTCGCCACCGAACGGAACGCCATCCGGCTGCAGCAGACCCTGCGCATCCTGGCCCAGACCGCCGAGCTCCCCGACGAGGTCCGGGTCGAGATGAACGCGAAGTCCCTGGCCGAGGCGCAGCGCGTCGCCCGGTCGGAAGAGGCCAAGCGCGCCGCGATCGTCCGCGCCCACGAGGCCGCACGGCAGCGCGAGATCACCAGGCGTCTGGCGGAGCAGCAGCCGAAGCTCGAGCGGGCGTCCTCGGTGCCCGCACTCACGGCCATGCGCATGCGACGGTCCCGGCTCGGCGCGACGCTGTTCGGCACGCTCGGTGTCGTCGTCGCGGCGGTGGTCTTCGTCGCCGCCCCCGGAGCCTGGCTCGTCGGTGTCGCCGGGCTCGTCGCGGCGGGTGGGTCCGCTGCGGTCCTCGCGCAGCTGCACCAGGTCGCGCAGGCGCGGAAGGCGCGTGCGGCGACGGGCGCTGCGGAGGCGACCCGTGCCTCCCGGCCGGCGACGACGTGGACGGACCCGGCACCGCCGCTGTCCACGGAGCAGCCCGCCGAGCCCGCGCGCGACCGGAGCTGGACGCCCGCCCGCGTGCCGAAGCCGCTGTACGTCGAACGTCCCCCCGCACCCGCGCCGACCCCGGAGTCGTCGGCAGCGCTGGCCGCGCGCCTGCGGGAGCGCGTCGCCGAGGCCAAGGCCGAGGCCGACGCAGAGGCCGCAGCGATCCGGGCGGGGGAGACCGACCCGTCGCTCGCGCGGGTGTCGCGCATGCGGTCCGATGTCGAGGACGCTGCGGCGTCGCTGTCCGCGCATGACCAGGGCCGTCTGGCAGAGCGTCTGGGCCTGCGTGCCCCCGCTGCTGCGTCGCACCCCGCGGCTCCGGCTCCGGCGCCTGCTGCTGCGACGGCCGACGCGTCGTCCGCGCCCGAGCCCGAGCAGCCGTCGGTGCCGAGCCGCTGGGCCGGCATGGGCGTCATCGACGACGAGGCCTACCAGCAGACCGACCTCGACGCGATCATGCGTCGGCGCCGCGCGGTCTGACGCGACCGTCCGGGTCCCCGGGGCGCGGCGCGCCCGGACGTGGCGAGCCGATTTCGGATCGCGCTCCCGGTGGTGCTAGTGTGGTCGAGCACTTGGGGCTATGGCGCAGTTGGTAGCGCGTCTCGTTCGCAATGAGAAGGTCAGGGGTTCGAATCCCCTTAGCTCCACCGAGAAGCACCGCTCCACCAAGAGCACGAAGGCCACCCGATCGGGTGGCCTTCGCTCGTTCCCAGCTGTGTCAGCGAGGGTCGGTCAGCGCGGGTCGGTCAGCGCGGGTCGATCAGCGCGGGTCGGTCAGCTCGGGACGCTGTCCGTCAGGACGCCGGCCTGCGCGAGGGCGGCATGGATCGCGTTCGCGGCCTGCTCGAACGCGCGGTTCCCGCGGGCCACGCCGAGCGCACCGCCCTTGAGTGCCGACTGCCCGGACCCGCGGAGCAGTCGCGCGACCGTCCGGCCGTCGGGCGCGACCATGAGCTGCACGTCGAGCCGGGTGTGGAACGTCCGGTCGTTGAGCAGCCCACCGGCGAGCAGGGTCAGGCCCAGGCTGCCGCGGGTGGCCAGCACCGTTCCCTGGTCGCCGTCGGTGACGGTGTAGCCCTCGCGGGCGAGGGCGCCGCGGACGGTGGCGCGGGTGGACTCGGGGTCGGCGGCGACGAAGAAGTCGTGGCTCTCGGGCATGTGCGGTCTGTTCCTCTCGATGAGTGGTGTGCTGCCAGCGATCCTGCCGTACCGTCGCCTACCCTGGTCGGGTCATGACTGCTTCGTTCACACGCCGTTCCCTGCTGTCGCTCGCCGGCGTCGCCGGCATCGGGGTCGCCGTGGCGGCCTGCTCGCGCGGTGACGACTCGTCGCCCGGTGCCTCGGGCAGCGCGGGGTCCGGCTCTGCAGGGTCCGGCTCCGCGGGTGCCGACCCGTCGACGGGTGCCCGTCCGGCGGCATCGTCGGTCGAGCCTGCGCGGGTACCGCTGGCCGGTGGCGTGACGGTGACGGTGACGGGAACCGGCCTCGCCGCGGTCCGGGGCGTCACGGTCGGTGGGGTCGTCGCGCGTGACGTGCGTGCGACCGCGACGACGGTGACCTTCACGGCGCCGCACCAGGCGATGTACACGCCCGGGTCGGCGGACGTCGCGCTCTTCACGACGGCGTCGGAGCCGAGCCCGTCCGCCAACCAGTCGTCGGACGGCAACGGCAGCGCCGCCAACGACGGGCAGGCCGGCGCCACGCAGGACCGTGCGACCGCCGCGCCGACCCCGACGGCAGCGCCCGTGCCGGACGCCTCGACCGCGGTCGCCACCACCTCGGTCGCGTACGCCGCGCTCACCGACGTCGACCGGCAGCTCGAGTACGCGATGCGGTACTGGAAGGACTACAACCTCGCCGAGTACGGCACGATGAACCCGATCGGCGGCGACTGCGCGAACTACGTCAGCCAGACGCTGATCGCCCGCGGGTGGGATCAGCGCGACGACTGGTACAGCCGGTCCGCCGGCGCGCAGCACAGCGCCACGTGGACGTACTGCCCGGCGATGGACCCGTGGATGACCGCGCACGCGAACGAGTTCGGGCTGACGCGGCGCTCGCTCGACGAGCGGAGCAAGGTCAAGGTCGGCGACATCGTGTTCTACGACTGGAACGACAACCAGTCGCCCGACCACGTGACGATCGTCTCCGAGGTCTTCACCGAACCGGACGGCACGATCCGCATCAAGTCCGCGAGCCACAACCAGGACGGGCCGTACCGCGACCTCGACGAGATGATCACCGTGCAGCACCCGGGCGGCACGGCCTGGTTCCACACCTTCGACGCGTAGCGCGCGCCGGCTCCGCCGGTCCTGCGCACGATGGTGTCGAACCACGGATCCGACATCGAACCAGCGCGACGCCCTGGTTCCGTGTCGGTTCCGTGGTTCCACGCGGTGGAGCCGCTCGGGCATGCGCCCGCGCCCGGCGCTCAGGGGTACCCGAGGAACCAGAGCAGCACGATCGCGACCGGCTGCAAGCACACGCCGACGACCAGCCACGCGATCGTCCGCCGCCAGGTCCCCGCGAAGACGTCCGCCCCGAGCAGCGGCGCCGTCGGCATGAGCAACCGCGGCAGGCTCTGCTGCGGCAGGAACACCGCGACCAGGTACAGCGCGTACGCGGCGGTGAACGACACGACGTCGACGCCGAGCGCCCGCACACCCCGGCGCGTCCAGAACCACAGACCGCCGGCGAGCACGACGACCACGAGCACGACCCCGAGCGCCCCGAGCCACGTCGACGCCATCGTGAACCACGGTGTCAGCGGCGCGAAGTGCTGCCGACCGACGAACCCGACCCACCACGACAGCTCGGTTGCGAGGTACGCGTCCGGCCGCCCGGTCACCGCCGAGGCCACGACCGGCCACGCCAGCCCCGCCGCCGCGATCCCGAGCCCCGCGACGACGATCGCCACGGCGTCCCGGACCGGCAGCGCCCGGCGCTCCTGCACGAACCGCACGACCAGGTGCACCGCGAGGGCCACCGCGAGCGCGAGCACCCCCGGCTTCGCGAACGCCGCGACGAGCCCGAGCGGCAGCACGACCCAGTACCGGTGACGCACCAGGGCCAGCAGTGCGCCGAAGAGCAGGAGCAGGAAGGTGCTCTCGGCGTAGGCGACCTGCAGCAGGAACCCGGTCGGTGCGAACGCGAACAACGCCGTCGCCCGCGTCGCCCGGCGGTCGTCGGACACCGCGCGCACCAGCCGCCAGAGCAGGACGCACGCACCCGCCCCGGCGAGCGTGGCGACGAGCACGCCGGCCGCCCAGAAGGACCCGCCCACGAGCGGCTGCACCACCCGGGCGAGCGCCGGGAACACCGGAAGGAACGCCCACGGGTTCGGCAGCACGTGCCCGTCGGCGTCCGTCGGCAGCGTGGTCGGGTAGCCGTGCTCGGCGATGGTCCGGTAGAACGAGGCATCCCACGACCCGAGGAAGGACCAGAACGTCCCCTCCTGTCGGTACGACGCGAACGGCCAGCCGTTCGCCCGGGCGAGCAGCCAGACCGTGAGCAGCACGACCGTGCTCACCACGCGGGATGCCAGCCACAGCACCAGGGGCGCGGTCCACCCGCTGTACCGTCCCTCCGGACCGTCCGTCAGCAGGTGACGGACGCGGGACGGCAGGGACGCCCGGGAGGCACGGCTCGGCTCCGCCACGTCGGTCACCGACCGATCCTCCCACCTCCGCCGCGCACGGCAGCTGTCCGGTCGCCGCACCCGTCAGGAGACGTCCGGGTGCCGGGCGTTGCATCGGGCACGTTCCCTGGAAACCAGCGACAGGAGGAATCATGCCCTTCATCACCGTCGGCGCCGAGAACGGCCACGACATCGACCTGCACTACGACGACCTCGGCACGGGCGACCCGGTCGTCCTGATCCACGGCTGGCCGCTCTCCGGCCGCTCGTGGGAGGGCCAGGTCCCCGCGCTCGTCGAGGCCGGCCACCGCGTCATCGCCTACGACCGCCGCGGGTTCGGCCAGTCGTCGCAGCCGTGGGGCGGCTACGACTACGACACCTTCGCCGCGGACCTCGACAAGCTCATCACCGAGCTCGACCTGACGAACGTCACCCTGATCGGGTTCTCGATGGGCGGCGGCGAGCTCGCGCGCTACGTCTCGACCTACGGCACGGCGAAGATCAAGAAGCTGGTGTTCGCCAGCGCGGTCCCGCCGTACCTGTGGAAGTCGGACGACAACCCCGACGGCGCGGTCGACCAGGACCTCGCCGACTGGTTCGCGAACGGCATCACGGGTGACCGCCCGGCGTTCCTGCACCGGTTCGTCGACATGTTCTACACGCCGGGCGGGGAGCCGGGCCTGCTCAAGAAGCCGCTCGTCAGCGAGGACCAGCGCGCCTACGACCTGGCGATCGCGGAGCTCGCGTCGCCGAAGGGCACGCTCGACTGCACTGCGGCGTTCGCGACGACCGACTTCCGCGACGACCTGACGAAGATCGACGTGCCGACGCTCGTCATCCACGGTGACGCGGACGGCATCGTGCCCTTCGAGGCGTCGGGCAAGCGCACCGCCGAGGCGATCCCGAACGCGCAGACGCACGTCATCGAGGGCGGCCCGCACGGCGTGCTGGCCTCGCACAAGGACGAGTGGAACGAGGCGGTCCTCCGCTTCCTGGCCTCCTGACCTCGGAGCGTCCCACCCGTCCCGTCGGTGGAGCAGAGGACGTCGGGCCCCGATCGGCTACCCGACGTCCCCTGCTCCACGGTGGTCGCGATCGGCTCGCCGCTCAGCGCCCGGTGACCGCGGCGCGGATGCGTTCGATCGGCACCTTCGGGGTGCGGTCGGCGTGCAGCAGCCCGTTCGTCTCCTGCATCGTGTCCGTCAGCTGCGTCCAGCACGACCCTGCCAGGAACGCACTCGCCCGGACCCCGTCGTAGAGCGCCGTGATCCGTGCCACCCAGTCGTCGCCGTCGACGGCCGAGGTGTAGCCCCACCCGTCCTCGCGCTTCGCACCCGGCTGGAAGTCGACACCGCCGAACTCGGTGAGCATGACCGGCTGGCCCTCGTCCACCGCACCGCCGACCAGGATCCGACGGTCGGCCGGCCCCCGCCCGCCGAGCAGCCGCGTGCGGGCGTCGTCGTCCGCGTAGGTGGCCGCCAGCCGCGCCCCGTCGCCCTCGTAGTCGTGCACCGTGACGATGTCCGAGTTCGTGTGCTCCCACCCGTCGTTCGAGATGACCGGACGGGTCGGGTCGAGCGCCCGGGTGACGTCCGCGAGCGCTCGAGCGTAGGCCTGCTGCGCCGGGTCGGTCGCGATGTGCTGCACGCCCCAGCTCTCGTTCGCGGGCACCCAGGTGACGATCGACGGGTGCGAGGCGTCGCGCTCGACGGCGTCCATCCACTCGCGCACGAGTCGCTGCACGGCCGTGGGGGAGAACGCGTAGGCGCCGGGCGCTTCGCCCCAGACGAGCAGGCCGAGCCGGTCCGCCCAGTACAGGAAGCGCGGGTCCTCGATCTTCTGGTGGTTCCGCGCCGCGGTGAAGCCGAGCTCCTTGATGAGCTCGACCTCGCGGCGGAGCGCCGCCCGCGACGGCGCCGCGAGGTGCGACTCGGGCCAGTAGCCCTGGTTGAGCACGCTGCGCACGTCGTACGCGCGACCGTTCAGCAGGAACGCCCCACCGTCGACGCCGACGGTGCGGAGCCCGAAGTACGTCGAGACGGCGTCCAGCGGCGCGCCGCCCTCCGCGGGGAGCAGCGTGACGACGGCGTCCACGAGCCGCGGGGTCTCCGGGCTCCAGGTGAGCTCGTCCTCGGCCTGGCCGTTCTGCTGCCGGGCGATCGGCACGACGACCTCGACCTCGTGTGCGTGCTCGGGGACGACGGTCTCGACGGACGCCAGGTCCTCGTCGCCCTCGTGCCACCGGGCCACGACCCGGAGTCGTGCGCCGGCGGGGCGCTCGCCGGAGAGCCGGACGGTCAGGCGCACGGTGGCGTGGTCGACGTTCGTCCAGCGCAGGCACGCGAACGACGCCGACGGCACGGCCTCGAGCCACACGGTCTGCCAGATGCCGGTCGTCCGGCGGTACCAGATGGCGTGCGGTTCCTCGTGCCAGTCCTGCTTGCCGCGCGGCTGCGTCACGTCGTGCGGGTCGTCCTCGGCACGCACGACCAGGGTGTGCGCGGCGTCGGGGTCGGTGCCGAGCGCCTCGGTCACGTCGAACGTGAACGGCGTGTGTCCGCCCTCGTGCTCGCCGATGAACCGCCCGTCGATCCAGACGCGTGCTCGGTGGTCGACCGCGCCGAAGTGCAGCAGGAGTCGGGATGCCTCGTCGCCGTGGCCGGCGGCGTCGAGGTCGGCCCGGGTGAGCGTGCGCGCGTACCAGACGACGGGGTGGAACCCCGGTTCGTCGATGCCCGATGCCGGGGACTCGGGCGGGAAGGGCACGGTGATGTCCCGAGCGCCGGGGAAGCCGTCCCGCCAGGCCGGGTCGTCCCCGGTGTTCCGGAACGACCACGTCCCGTCGAGGTCGGCCCAGGCACGTCGCAGCATCTGCGGTCGCGGGTGGGAACCGTCCTGGACGGACGCCACGGGGAGTGCATCGGGCAGTGGGGCGGCGACGGTGCCGTCGAGCGAGCTCATGCCCCCCATGCTGACCGTCCGGTACATCGTTGTAAAGCCCCTGAGCCGACCACGGTCCACATCATCGGCGCGCACCCCGGTGGCGACGCGTACCGTTCGCTGCATGAGCGCCGAGGCACCGGGACAGGTCAGTGACCGCACGTTGGAGGGCTGGATCGCAGCACAGCGGTGGTACGCGGCGAAGGGCGGGACACCGGCGCTCCGCACGATCGCCGAGACCGCGGGCACCCGACTGGTCCTCGACGACGCCGCGACGGGGCCGGTGCTGTACCAGGTGCCCGTGGTCACGGGTGCCGACGCGGGGGCCGACCCGGTGGACGGCACCACGGACCCCGACTGGGTGCAGGGTCTCGTCTCCCGCATCGACGCCGACCCGTCGAGCCTCCGCCCCATCGGCGAGCTCACCGCGTCGCGCGTGCTCTCGGGCGAGCAGTCGAACACCTCCGTGATCTGCGACACCGCGAGCGGGGCGCAGGTCATCGTCAAGGTGTTCCGCGTGCTCCACCACGGCGACAACCCCGACGTCACGACGCAGCTCGCGCTCTCCGCCGCCGGCAGCGACCGGGTGCCCGCCGTGTACGGGGCCCTCCACGCCACCTGGCCCGACACCGGGCGACCCGACGGCACCGCGTCCGGGCACCTCGCCTTCGCGCAGGAGTTCCTCCCCGGTCTCGAGGACGCCTGGCGCGTGGCCCTCCGTGACGCGAGGGCGGGGGCGTCGTGGGACGCGCAGGCCGCAGCACTGGGCGAAGCGCTCGCCGAGGTCCACCGGACGCTCGCCACCGCGCTGCCGACGCAGCCGGCGGACCAGGACCGCCGCGACGCCGCGATCGAGACCATGCACGCCCGCCTCGACGCCGCAGCCCGCGAGGCCCCCACCGTCGAGCCCCACGTCGATGCCGTCCGTGCCGTGTACGAACGCGCGGCCGTGTCGCAGTGGCCGGTCCTGCAGCGCATCCACGGCGACCTGCACCTCGGACAGGTCCTCGCCGCCCCCGCCCCGCGCGGCTGGGTGTTCCTCGACTTCGAGGGCGAACCCCTCCGGCCCCTCGCCGAGCGCACGCTGCCCGACGTCACCCTGCGCGACGTCGCGGGCATGCTGCGGTCCTTCGACTACGTCGCCGGTGCCCTCGCGCACGACGCGGAGTTCGTCGACGCGGGCGCCTGGGCGCAGGCCGCACGTGCCACGTTCCTCGACGGCTACCGGCGCGGGACCGGGGGCGACCTCGAGGAGCACCGTGCGTTGCTCGACGCCTTCGAACTCGACAAGGCCGTCTACGAGGTCGTCTACGAGACGCGGAACCGGCCGGACTGGACCGAGATCCCCCTGGCCGCGGTCGCGCGGCTCGCCGCCGCAAGCGCGGACGCCGACTGACACCGTGACGGACGGGAGGCGCGGGACCACCCGGTCCCGCGCCTCCCGTCCGTCATCCGGTGCCGTCCGTCAGTTGACGGGACCGGTGTACTTCTCGCCGGGGCCCTTGCCCGGCGCGTCCGGGATGGTCGACGCCTCGCGGAACGCGAGCTGCACCGATCGCAGCCCGTCGCGCAGCGGGCGGGCGTGGTGGTCCCCGATCTCGGTGGCGGCGGCCGTGACCAGACCGGCCAGTGCGGTGATGAGCTTGCGAGCCTCGTCGAGGTCCGTCTGCTCCTGCGGGTCGTCGGCGAGCCCGACCTTCACGGCCGCCGCGCTGAGCAGGTGGACGGCCACGGTGTTGATGAGCTCGACCGCGGGGACCTCGGCGATGTCGCGGGCTTCCTCGCTGGCAGCGTTCTGCGGGGTGTCGGTCACGGTGCTCCTCTGCTAGACTCGTCGGCGGCAGATGCTGCCCGTGCGCCCAGATCGTCTCCGACGGAGTCGAACCGAGCACCGGACGGCGTCGTAGAAGAGGAGTCTCTCCCACCCGCGGCCGTGCACCACAGGCTACCGGGTCCCAACCGCTCCGCCGGGGCAGCAGCGCGATCACCGATCGCGGTGCGACCGGCAGGCCGGCCCCGCGGGGCAGGCGTCGGGCGGCTGCCGAACGGGTTCCGATCCGTGCGTCAGATCTCCTCTCTCGTGCCGTCGTCCAGCGCAGCAGCGCCGGACGGCCACCACTTGATTGAAGGAGCTCCGCATCACCGATCCCCGCACCAACGACCGAATCCGCGTTCCCGAGGTCCGACTCGTCGGCCCCCAGGGTGAGCAGGTCGGCGTTGTCCCGATCGCCATGGCCCTGCGTCTCGCGCAGGAAGCCGAACTGGATCTGGTCGAGGTCGCCCCGAACTCGAAGCCGCCCGTGGCCAAGATCATGGACTACGGCAAGTTCAAGTACGAGGCAGCGCAGAAGGCCAAGGAAGCGCGTCGCAACCAGGTGAACACCGACCTCAAGGAGGTCCGGTTCCGTCTGAAGATCGACGTGCACGACTACGAGACCAAGCGCAAGCGCGCCGAGGGCTTCCTCCTCGGCGGCGACAAGGTGAAGGCGATGATCCTCTTCCGCGGCCGCGAGCAGTCGCGTCCGGAGCAGGGCGTCCGTCTCCTCCAGAAGTTCGCCGAGGAGATCGCCGAGTTCGGCGTCGTCGAGTCGCGTCCGACCCAGGACGGCCGCAACATGACGATGATCATCGCCCCCCTCAAGAACAAGTCCGACGTCAAGGGCGAGCAGAACGCGAAGCGTGCTGCGCAGAAGGCCGAGCGTCGTGCGTCGGAGCACGCGGCGAAGGGCAAGGAGGCCGACGAGGCCACCGGGTCCGCGCCGGCCGAGGCTCCCGCCGAATAGGTCCTCCCCGGACCACCCCGCGACGACGCGGCTCCCCACCCACCCCACGGAAAGGCACCACGATGCCCAAGCAGAAGACCCACTCCGGGTCGAAGAAGCGCTTCAAGGTCACCGGTAGCGGCAAGATCATGAAGCAGCAGGCCGGTATGCGTCACAACCTCGAGGTCAAGAGCGCCAAGCGCAAGGCCCGCCTCAACGAGGACCAGGTCCTCGCGAAGGCCGACGCGAAGAACGTCAAGAAGCTTCTCGGCCACTGAGCCGGCGGAACGTAAAGGAACAGATCAATGGCACGTGTCAAGAGAGCGGTCAACGCCGCCAAGAAGCGTCGCGTCATCCTCGAGCGCGCCGAGGGCTACCGCGGCCAGCGTTCGCGCCTGTACCGCAAGGCGAAGGAGCAGGTCACCCACTCCCTCGTCTACGCGTACCGTGACCGTCACGCGAAGAAGGGCGAGTTCCGTCGCCTGTGGATCCAGCGCATCAACGCCGCGTCGCGCGCGAACGGCCTGACCTATAACCGCCTCATCCAGGGTCTGAACCTGGCCGGCGTCGAGGTCGACCGTCGCATCCTCGCGGACCTCGCGGTGAACAACCCCGAGACGTTCGCGGCGCTCGTCGAGACCGCCAAGAAGGCCCTGCCGGCCGACACCTCGGCCCCGAAGGCCGCGTAGTCACGCCAGCTGCACACGAGACCCCCGTCGTCCGCGACGGGGGTCTCGTCGTTCCCGGGCCGTTGGCGGTGGTTCCTAGACTGGTCGCGTGAGCGATCTCCTCGAGAACCCGAAGTCCGGACGTGTCAGGGCCGTCGCGGCCCTCGCGAAGAAGGACGTCCGCGCCGACACCGGGCTGTTCCTGCTCGAGGGACCGCAGGCAGTGCGTGAGGCGATCGAGTACGGCCCGGAGCTCCTCCGCGAGCTGTACGTGACACCGACGGCGGCCGCTCGCTACGGGCTCGACGACGCACCGGTCGACACCTGGTTCGTCACCGAGCAGGTGCTCGAGACCATGGCGGACACCGTGACGCCGCAGGGCGTCGTCGCGGTGTGCCAGCAGTTCCCGACCTCGGTGCGCGAGGTCTTCCCCGACCCCGGGTCGGTCGGTGCGGAGGCCCGGGGTGCTTCGGCGACGGAGGGCTCGCTGCCCGGGTTGGTCGCGATCCTCGAACAGGTGCGTGACCCCGGCAACGCCGGCACGATCATCCGTGCCGCCGACGCGGCCGGTGCCGACGCCGTGGTGCTGACCGGGCGCTCGGTGGACCCGTACAACCCGAAGGTGGTCCGGTCCACCACGGGGTCGCTCTTCCACGTGCCGGTCTCGGTCGGCGTGACGCTCGCCGACGCCGTCGCCCGGGCGAAGGCCCTCGGGTACACGGTCCTGGCGGCCGACGTGTCCGGCGACGACCTGCCGGAGGTCCGGGCGGACGGCATGCTCGACGGGCCGACCGCCTGGGTCTTCGGGAACGAGGCCCGCGGGCTCACCTCCGAGGACCTCGAGCTGGTCGACCGTGCCGTCAAGGTCCCGATCTACGGCAGGGCCGAGTCGATGAACCTCGCGACCGCAGCATCGGTGTGCCTGTACGAGTCGGCCTTCGCGCAGCGGGTCGCCCGGTCCTCCACAGACCGCTGACGCTCGCGTCCCTGCACCGTCCGAGCGGTGCAGGGATGCGGTATCCCGGCGGCCGGTAGGCTTGGGCCTCGTGTCAGAACACCTCGAGATCAGCGAACCGGCCGTCGCCGCCGCCGTGGACGGGGCCCTCGCCGCCGTCCGTGCCGCGACGACCGTTGCCGAGCTGAAGCAGGCCAGGGCCGAGCACACCGGGGAGCAGTCTCCGCTCGCACGGATGAACGCCGCCATGCGCAGCGTGCCGAAGGACCAGAAAGCCGCGGCGGGCAAGCTGGTCGGGCAGGCCCGCGCCCAGGTCAACCAGGCGGTCGCCGCGCAGGAGTCCGTCCTGGCCGAGGCCGAGGAGCGCGCGCGTCTCGAGTCCGAGCGCGTCGACGTCACCGCGCTGCCCGTCCGCCGGACGCCCGGATCCCGCCACCCGCTCTCGGTCCTCAACGAGACCGTCGCCGACATCTTCGTCGGCATGGGGTGGGAAGTGGCAGAGGGCCCGGAGCTCGAGCACGAGTGGTTCAACTTCGACGCCCTCAACTTCGACCCCGACCACCCCGCGCGGGCGATGGCGGACACGATCTTCGTCGAGCCGGTCGACCGGCACCTGGTGATGCGCACCCACACCTCCCCGGTGCAGGTGCGTTCGCTCCTGTCACGCGAGCTGCCGCTCTACGTGATCGCGCCGGGGCGCGTCTACCGTGCCGACGAGCTCGACGCCACGCACCTGCCGGTCTTCACCCAGGTCGAGGGCATCGCGATCGACAAGGGCCTGACGATGGCGCACCTGCGCGGCACGCTCGAGCACTTCGCCCGTCAGGTGTTCGGCGCCGAGGCCCAGATCCGGCTCCGCCCGAACTACTTCCCGTTCACCGAGCCCAGCGCCGAGATGGACGTCTGGCAGCCGAACGCCAAGGGCGGCGCGCGGTGGGTCGAGTGGGGCGGCTGCGGCATGGTGAACCCCAACGTCCTGCGCTCCGCCGGCATCGACCCGGACGAGTACCAGGGCTTCGCGTTCGGCATGGGCATCGAGCGGACGCTGCAGTTCCGCAACGGGCTCAACGACATGCGTGACTTCCTCGAGGGCGACATCCGCTTCTCGCAGCAGTTCGGAACGGTGGTCTGATGCGCGTCCCACTCCGTTGGCTCGGCGAGTCCGTCGACCTGCCCGACGACGTCACGCTCGAGCACGTCCACGCGGCACTCGTGTCGGTGGGCTTCGAGGAAGAAGACGTCCACACCTACGACCTCACCGGCCCGATCGTCGTCGGCCGCGTGCTCGAGCGTGTGCCCGAGCCGCAGAAGAACGGCAAGACGATCAACTGGTGCCAGGTCGACGTCGGCGAGCCCGAGCCGCGTGGCATCGTCTGCGGCGCCCACAACTTCGACGTCGGTGACCTCGTCGTCGTGACGCTCCCCGGGGCCGTGCTGCCCGGGCCGTTCCCGATCGCGGCGCGCAAGACCTACGGGCACGTGTCCGACGGCATGATCGCCTCGGCCCGCGAGCTCGGCCTCGGCGACGAGCACGACGGCATCCTCCGGTTCGCCGACCTCGGCATGGAGCCCGAGGTCGGTGCCGACGCCATCGCCCTGCTCGGGCTCGACGACGCCGCCGTCGAGATCAACGTCACCCCGGACCGCGGGTACGTGATGAGCATGCGCGGGGTCGCCCGCGAGTACGCCCACGCCACGGGTGCGAGCTTCCACGACCCGGCGGAGCGCGTGGCGCCCCGGTCGGGCGAGGGCTTCCGCGTCACCGTGGACGACCGGGCCCCGATCCGCGGCCGTGTCGGTGCGCACACCTTCGTGACGCGTGTCGTCCGCGGCATCGACCCGACGGCGAAGACCCCGGCGTGGATGGTGTCCCGCCTGTCGCTGGCGGGCGTCCGCTCGATCTCGCTGCCGGTCGACATCACGAACTACGTCATGTTCGAGCTCGGCCAGCCCCTGCACGGCTACGACCTCGCCGAGGTGGTCGGTGGGCTCGGCGTGCGCCGAGCGGCGGCGGGGGAGACCCTCGTCACCCTCGACGACACCACCCGCACGCTCGACCCCGAGGACCTCGTCATCACCGACGACGACGGCCCCGTGGGCCTCGCCGGCGTGATGGGCGGCGCCCGGACGGAGATCTCCGACACCACGACCGACGTCCTCATCGAGGCAGCCGGCTTCGACCAGGTCTCGATCGCGCGGACCGCCCGTCGGCACAAGCTGCCGAGCGAGGCGTCGAAGCGCTTCGAGCGCGGGGTCGACCCGCTCGTGGCCGAGGCCGCTGCGAACCGCGCGGTCGAGCTCCTCGTCGAGCTCGCCGGCGGGACGGCCGACGCGCTCGGGTCGACGCTCGTCGACGCCGCGCCCCGCCCGACCATCGCGATGCGCGCCGCCCGTCCTGCGGAGCTCGTCGGCGTCGAGTACACCGACGCCGAGGTCATCGACACGCTGCGCGCGATCGGCGCGACGGTCGACGTCGACGGCGAGCTGCTCGTCGTCACGCCGCCGTCCTGGCGCCCGGACCTGACCGACGACACCACCCTCGTCGAGGAAGTGGCCCGCATCGTCGGGTACGACCGGATCCCCAGCGTCCTGCCGATCGCCCCGCCCGGGCGCGGTCTGACCCGACACCAGCAGGCCCGCCGACGCGTGTCCGCGGCCCTCGCAGCGCAGGGCCTCGTCGAGGTCGTCACCGCGCCGTTCGTCTCGCAGGCGACCCAGGACGCCTACCCGGGCATCGAGGGGGACGGCGGACCGAGCGTCCGGCTCGCGAACGCCCTCGACAGCGAGCAGTCCCTGCTCCGCCGCAGTGGTCTGCCCGCGCTCGTCGATGCCGCTCGGCGCAACGTCTCCCGCGGGCTCGTCGACGTCGCCCTCTACGAGACCTCGCGGGTCTTCCTGCCGGCCACGGGCGTGCAGCTCGGCACCGAGACGGTGCCGGCCGGCGCCGCGCTGCCGGACCGCGAGACCCTCGCCGCCCTCGACGCGTCGCTCCCGCCCCAGCCGTTCCACGTCTCGGCGCTCCTCACCGGGAACCGCGTGGTGAAGCAGCCGGGCGTGCAGCCGGAGCCCTCCGGCATCGCGGACGCGGTCGACGTCGCCCGCGAGGTCGCCTGGGCGGTCGGCGTCGAGCTCCGGGTCGTGCAGACGACGCACCCGTCGCTGCACCCGGGTCGCGCGGCCTCGCTGCTCGTCGGCGACACCGTGGTCGGGGTGGCGGGCGAACTGCTGCCCGCACTGACCGAGGCCGCGGTGCTGCCCCGGGTCGTCGCCGTCGTCGAGCTCGACCTCGACGCGCTGGTCGCGGCGGCTCCGGACCTCGTGTCGGTCGCACCGATCGTGTCCTACCCGGCAGCGACGCAGGACCTCTCCCTCGTGGTGGGCGTCGACGTCCCGGCGGGCGACGTCCTCGAGACGGTGCGCCTCGGCGCCGGCGAGCTGCTGGAGTATGCTCGGCTCGTGGACGACTACCGGGGCACGGGCGTGGACGAGGGACAGAAGTCCCTGACGTTCGCCCTGCGCTTCCGTGCCACGGACCGCACGCTGACCGCTGCCGAGGCCTCCGAGGCCCGTGACGGCGCCGTCCGACGTGCCGGCGAGCGATTCGGGGCGACCCTGCGCGACTGATCCACCGGATCAGCACCGCCCGGGGCCGCCGCCTCCGACTCTCTCGACGACCAGTCCGACCAAAGGTGGAACCCATGTCCGTATCCGTCGCCGTGGCGGGAGCCTCCGGCTACGCGGGCGGTGAGCTCCTGCGCGTGCTCTCCGCCCACCCCGAGTTCGACGTCAGGACGGTGACGGCGTTCTCGAACGCCGGACAGCCGCTCATCGCCACGCAGCCGCACCTGCGTTCGCTGGCCCACCTGACCCTGGTCGAGACGACGGCGGAGAACCTCCGTGGGCACGACGTGGTCTTCCTCGCACTGCCGCACGGGCAGTCCGGGGCGATCACGGCGGAACTCGACGACGACACCCTCGTCGTGGACTGCGGCGCGGACCACCGGCTGACCGACCCGGCCGCGTGGGACGCCTTCTACGGCGGCGAGTACCACGGTGCATGGACGTACGGTCTGCCGGAGCTGCTGCACGCGGCGCCCGCACCGGGCACGGCCGAGGAATGGCGCGACGTGGACGACATCACGGGCCTCGGCCGTCAGCGGACCGAACTCGCGTCGACGAAGCGGATCGCGGTCCCGGGGTGCAACGTCACGGCCGTGACGCTCGGCATCCAGCCCGGCGTGCAGGCAGGCCTCGTCGAGACGGACGACATCGTCGCCGTGCTGAGCGTCGGCCCGAGCGGCGCGGGCAAGAAGCTCGCCACCACCTACCTGGCCTCCGAGATCATGGGCTCCGCGAGCGCGTACGCCGTGGGCGGGACGCACCGGCACATCCCCGAGATCCAGCAGAACCTGGTCGCCGCGGGCGCGGGCGACGTCCGGATCTCCTTCACCCCCGTGCTGGTCCCGATGTCGCGGGGCATCCTCGCGACGACCACCGCGAAGCTCTCGCCCGGTGTGAGCGCCCGCGACGTGCGGCTCGCCTGGGAGCAGGCCTACACGGACGAGCCCTTCGTGCACCTGCTGCCCGAGGGCGAGTTCCCCCGGACCGCGGACACCGTCGGCGCGAACACCGCGCTCGTCGGCATCACCGTCGACGAGGCCGCCGGACGTGTCGTCGCCGTGAGCGCCCTCGACAACCTCGCCAAGGGCACCGCCGGCGCCGCGGTGCAGTCGGCCAACATCGCCCTGGGCTTCCCGGAGACCCTCGGCCTCAACGTGGACGGAGTCGCACCGTGACCGACGTGAGCTCGACCACCCCGGCCGCAGCGGAGCTCCAGGGCGTGACCGCAGCCGCGGGGTTCCGTGCAGCAGGCGTCACCGCCGGACTCAAGGCGAGCGGGAAGCCCGACGTCGCCCTCGTCGTGAACGACGGACCCGACGCCGCCGCCGCGGCGGTCTTCACGAGCAACCGCGCGCAGGCGCACCCGGTGATCTGGTCGCGCCAGGTCGTCGGCGACGGCGTCGCCCGGGCCGTGGTGCTCAACTCCGGTGGCGCGAACTGCTTCACCGGACCGTTCGGCTTCCAGACCACGCACATGACGGCCGAAGCGGTCGGTGACGCGCTCGGCATCGGAGCCGGCGACGTCGTCGTCTGCTCGACGGGGCTGATCGGCCGCGGGGACCAGGCCTTCCGCGACGGCGTGCTGCGCGGCGTCGACCTCGCAGCTGCGGCGCTCGACAGCGACGGCGGCCCGGACGCCGCGACCGCGATCATGACGACCGACACGAAGCCGAAGCAGTCCGTGGTCACGCAGGACGGCTGGACGGTCGGCGGCATGGCGAAGGGTGCCGGCATGCTGGCGCCCGGCCTCGCGACCATGCTCGTCGTCATCACGACCGACGCCGTGCAGACGCCGGAGCAGCTCGACCAGGCGCTCCGCGCGGCCACCCGCGTCACCTTCGACCGCGTCGACTCGGACGGCTGCATGTCGACGAACGACACCGTCGTGCTGCTGTCGTCCGGCGCGAGCGGCACCACGCCAGGGGTCGGTGACTTCCAGGAGGCCCTGACCGCTGTCTGCGCCGACCTGGCCCGCCAGCTCCAGCAGGACGCCGAGGGCGCGAGCCACGACATCACGATCGAGGTCACCGGCGCGGTGTCCGAGGACGACGCCGTCACGGTCGGGCGCAGCGTCGCCCGGAACAACTTGTTCAAGGCCGCCGTGTTCGGCAACGACCCGAACTGGGGCCGGGTGCTCGCGGCGATCGGCACGACCGACGCCGAGTTCGACCCCTACGCGGTCGACGTGAGCATGAACGGTGTGCGCGTCTGCCACGCCGGCGCTCCGGACCGTCCGATCGACGAGGTCGACCTGACCCCCCGCGACACCCACGTCCTGATCGAGCTCGGGGTCGGTGCGCACGCGGCGACGATCCTGACCAACGACCTGACGCACGACTACGTCCACGAGAACAGCGCGTACTCCAGCTGATGACGAACGACCTGACCAAGGAAGAAGAGCACGAGCTCGCCGCCGTCAAGGCCGCGACGCTCATCGAGTCCCTGCCGTGGTTGAAGCGGTTCTCGGGCAAGACCGTCGTCGTGAAGTTCGGCGGCAACGCGATGGTGAACGACGACCTCAAGCGCGCGTTCGCCGAGGACATGGTCTACCTGCGCTACGCCGGCCTGCATCCCGTGGTCGTCCACGGCGGCGGCCCGCAGATCTCCGCCGCCCTCAAGGAGCAGGGCATCGAGTCGGAGTTCCGCGGCGGCTACCGGGTGACGACGACCGAGGCGATCACGGTGGTCCGTGACGTCCTCGCCGGCGAGGTCAACCGCGAGATCGTCGACCTCGTGAACGAGCACGGCGACGGCCTGGCCGTCGGGGTCTTCGGTGACGGCGGGTCCCTGTTCACCGGCGAGAAGAAGGGCGTCGTCGTCGACGGCGAGCACTTCGACCTCGGCCATGTCGGCGACATCACCCACGTCGATCCGTCCGGGGTCCTCGCCGCGATCGAGGCCGGCCGGATCCCGGTCGTCTCCAGCATCGCGATCGACGACGCGCATCCCGACCAGGCGCTCAACGTCAACGCCGACGCCGCGGCCGGCGCACTGGCGATCGCCCTCGGCGCCGCGAAGCTCATGATGCTGACGGACGTGCCCGGGCTGTACCGCAACTGGCCCGACCGTGACTCGATCATCGACCTCATCGCTGTCGACGAGCTGCGGGAGCTCCTGCCGACGCTGGAGTCGGGGATGATCCCCAAGATGACGGCGTGCCTCGACGCCGTGGTGGGCGGGGTCGGCGGCGCGACCATCATCGACGGCCGCATCCCGCACTCCATCCTGCTCGAGGTGTTCACCCTGCGTGGCGCGGGCACCGAGGTGATCCCGGACCCGAGCCGACGCACCGAGAACCAGAACACCCACGCCGAGGTGGGCCGACGCGTGCCCGAGTCCGCAGCGGACCCGGGCCGGCACGAAGCGGTCCACACCACGAGCACCACGCAGAAGGGGAACGAGCAGTGAGCACCGAGACGCAGACCCAGACCTGGAACGACCGGTTCGGGGCGTCGCTCATGCGATCCCTGACCCCGCCGAAGATCATGCTCGAGCGCGGCCAGGGCTGCCGTGTGTGGGACGTCGACGGCAACGAGTACCTCGACTTCCTCGCCGGCATCGCCGTCAACTCCCTCGGCCACGCCCACCCGGCCCTGGTCGAGGCCGTGGCCGACCAGGCCGCGAAGCTCGTGCACGTCTCGAACTACTTCGCGACGCCGCCGCAGCTCGAGCTCGCCGAGCGCCTCAAGCGCATCACCGGCGCGGGGGACGCCGGTCGCGTGTACTTCGGCAACTCCGGTGCCGAGGCGAACGAGGCCGCGTTCAAGCTCGCACGGCTGAACAAGGGCGCGGACGGCCGCAAGACTCGCATCCTCGCGCTGAAGCAGGGCTTCCACGGCCGGACCATGGGGGCCCTGGCGCTCACCGGCAAGCCGGCACTGCAGGAGGACTTCCTGCCGATGGTCCCCGGCGTCGAGCACATCGACTCGACGGTCGAGGCGCTCGAGGCCGCGATCGACGACACCGTCGCCGCGCTCATCCTCGAGCCGATCAAGGGCGAGGCCGGCGTCGTCGACCTGCCCGAGGGCTTCCTGCAGGCCGCGCGGCGTCTGACCGAGGAGCACGGCGCCCTGTTCATCCTCGACGAGATCCAGACGGGTGTCGGCCGGACGGGCAACTGGTTCACCTTCCAGGGCCACGGCTTCACCCCGGACGCCGTCACGATCGCCAAGGGCATCGCGGGCGGTTTCCCGATCGGCGCACTCGTGACATTCGGGTGGGCGTCCGAGCTGTTCTCGGCCGGTCAGCACGGTTCCACCTTCGGCGGCAACCCGCTCGGCACGCGGGTCGCCAACGCGGTGCTGGCGGAGATCGAGCGCGCCGACCTCGTCGCCGGAGCGGTGACGAAGGGGGAGCGCATCCGTGCCGGCATCGCCGGCCTCGGTTCCCCGCTGGTGCAGGAGGTCCGCGGGACGGGCCTGCTCGTCGGTGTCGGTCTGACCGGCCCCGTCGGCCCGGCCGTCAACGCCGCTGCGCTCCAGCGCGGCCTCATCATCAACGCCCCGAACGAGTCGAGCCTGCGCATCGCACCGCCGCTCGTCGTGTCCGACGCCGAGATCGACGAGTTCGTGTCGATCCTCGGTGAGAGCCTCGCCGCCGTCGCCGCCGAGCACGCCGGCACCGACCAGGGCACCGCGACCCAGGAGACCTCCGCATGACCCGCCACTTCCTCCGGGACGACGACCTGACCCAGGCCGAGCAGTCCGCCATCCTCGACCTCGCGGCCCAGATGAAGGGTGACCGCTGGGGCGAGAAGCCCCTCGCCGGTCCGCAGACCGTCGCGGTCATCTTCGACAAGTCGTCGACCCGCACCCGGGTGTCGTTCCACGTCGGCATCTCGGACCTCGGCGGCAGCCCGCTCGTCATCACGACGGCGAACAGCCAGCTCGGTGGCAAGGAGACCCCCTCGGACACCGCCCGCGTGCTCGAGCGCATGGTCTCCGCCATCGTGTGGCGCACCTACGCGCAGTCCGGGCTCGAGGAGATGGCCGAGGGCACCCGCGTGCCCGTGGTGAACGCCCTGTCGGACGACTTCCACCCGTGCCAGCTCCTCGCCGACCTGCTGACGATCCGGGAGCACCGCGGCACCCTCGCCGGGCAGACCGTCGCCTTCATCGGGGACGGCGCCAGCAACATGGCGCAGTCGTACCTGCTCGCCGGCGCGACCGCGGGCATGCACGTCCGCGTGGCAGCGCCCTCGGCGTTCAGCCCGGAGCCGCAGGTCGTCACCGACGCCGAGCACCGCGCTGCCGAGACCGGCGGGTCCGTGCTCGTGGTCACCGATCCGGTCGCCGCGGTCGCCGGCGCGGACGTCGTGGTCACCGACACCTGGGTCTCGATGGGCAAGGAGGACGAGAAGCAGTCGCGCCTCGACACCTTCGCGGGCTACCGCGTCGACGACGAGCTGATGGCGCACGCCGCGGACGACGCCGTCTTCCTGCACTGCCTGCCGGCCGACCGCGGGTTCGAGGTCACGGCCGAGGTCATCGACGGGCCGCGCAGCATCATCTGGGACGAGGCGGAGAACCGGCTGCACGCGCAGAAGGCCCTGCTCGCCTGGCTGCTCGCCGCCAACGCCACGGGCGCCCCGGCGGCCGTCGCGTCGACGTCGGCCTGACGCGACGGGAGCCCCGGGTGACCGACCGCATCGTCGTGGCCTGCTCCGCCGGGGTCGACCCGGCGGCGGCGGTCGAGCAGTTCGGGGTCGACCACGAGGTCCTGGTGCTCGTCGTCGACGTCGGCGGCCGATCGCGCGAGGTCGACGCCGTCCGTGACCGTGCGCGGGCGGCAGGAGCGGTCGACGCGATCGTGGTGGACGCCCGGACCGAGTACGCCGAGCAGTTCGTCGTCGCGGCCGTCCGCGCGAACGCCGGCGGCCCCGGTCGTCCCCTCGTCCCGGCGCTCCGACGGCCGCTCGTGGCCGACCACCTCGTCCGGACCGCGCGGCAGCTCGGCGCCGTGGCGGTCGCACACCTGACCCTCGCACCGGACGACGTCGCGCTCGCGGCGGCGGTGGCCGGGGCCGACCCCGACCTGCCGGTCCTCGCGGTGCCGGCCGCCGTGGTGCCCGGCACGGGGACGGAGCACGACCTGTGGGGGCGGCTCGTCACCGAACCGGACCTCGACGACCCCTGGACGGCGGCGGACCCGGCGGACTGGGCCCGGACCCAGGACCCGGGCGACGCTCCTGCTGCGGACGAGGTCACCGTCACGTTCGAGCACGGCGTCCCGGTCGCCCTGGACGGCCAGCGCTTCACGGTGCTCCGCCTGCTCCAGGAGATCGACGCCCTCGCCGGCCGGCACGGCATCGGTCGGCACGACCTCGTCGAGGACCTGCTCGACGGTCGCAAGGTCCGCCGGGTCGTCGAGACCCCCGGCGCGACCGTGCTCGTCGCCGCGCACGAGGACCTCGAACGCCTGACCCTCGAGCGGGACGTCCTGCGCGTGAAGCAGGGTGTGGACCGCGAGTGGGCCGACCTCGTCGACGGCGGGCGGTGGGCGAGTGGCCTCCGCCGGGCAGTCGACGCCTTCGTCGAGGAGACGCAGCGGCACGTCTCCGGTGACGTCCGACTCCTGCTCCACGGGGGCGCCGCGACCGTGACCGGACGGCGGTCGGGGCAGAGCCTCTACGACTTCGAGCTCGCCGCGGCCGTGACGGACGCGCCGGTCGCGCTCGCCACCGCCTGGGCCCGCCCCGGGCGCACGGCCGCGCGCCGAGACCGGGCGAACTGACCGGGCTGGACCGGACCGGACCGGACTGACCGGGCGAGCCCACCGAGCACCAGCACCGCACGAGCACCAGCACGAGCACCAGCACCAGCACCAGCACCACGACCAGCACCTCGACCAGCACCGACGACCTCCCAGGCAGGACGACATGACCGACGCGACCCAGCCCGCCAAGACCGACGCCACGAACACCGGTGCACTCTGGGGCGGCCGCTTCGCCGACGGCCCGAGCGCCGAGCTCGCCGCGCTGTCCCGCTCGACGCAGTTCGACTGGCAGCTCGCGCCCTACGACATCGCGGGGTCGCGCGCCCACGCCCGGGCCCTCCACACGGCCGGCTACCTGACGGCGGACGAGCTCGAGCGGATGCTCGCCGGCCTCGACCGGCTCGAGGCCGCGCACGCCGACGGCTCCCTGCAGCCGGACGACGGCGACGAGGACGTCCACGGTGCCCTCGAGCGGCTGCTCATCGCCGATCTCGGCCCCGAGCTCGGCGGCAAGCTCCGCGCGGGCCGGAGCCGCAACGACCAGATCGCCACCCTCGGCCGCATGCACATGCTCGACCACGGGCGTCGGATCGGTCGGCTCGTGATCGACCTGGTGGACGCGATCTCGCAGCAGGCGAGCGAGCACCCGGGCGCGATCATGCCGGGCCGCACGCACCTGCAGCACGCGCAGCCGGTCCTCCTCGCGCACCACCTCCTCGCGCACGCGTGGCCGCTCGTCCGCGACCTCGAGCGCCTGCGCGACTGGGCGGACCGCGCGAGCGTGAGCCCCTACGGCGCCGGCGCCCTCGCGGGCAGCTCACTCGGGCTCGACCCTGCGGCGATCGCGCGCGAGCTCGGCTTCGCCCGGCCGGCCGACAACTCGATCGACGCCACCGCCGCCCGCGACGTGGTGGCCGAGTTCGCCTTCGTGCTGGCACAGATCGGCATCGACGTGTCCCGCCTGGCGGAGGAGGTGATCCTCTGGAACACGAAGGAGTTCGGTTTCGTCCGCCTCCACGACGCCTTCTCGACCGGGTCGAGCATCATGCCGCAGAAGAAGAACCCGGACATCGCCGAGCTGGCGCGCGGCAAGTCCGGACGCCTGGTCGGCAACCTCACGGGGCTCCTCACCACGCTGAAGGGCCTCCCGCTCGCGTACAACCGCGACCTGCAGGAGGACAAGGAGCCCGTGTTCGACTCGGTCGCCCAGCTCGAGGTCCTGCTGCCGGCCTTCACGGGGATGATCGCCACGCTGACGTTCGACACGGACCGCATGGCAGCGCTGGCGCCCCAGGGCTTCTCGCTCGCCACCGACGTCGCCGAGTGGCTCGTGCGGCAGGGCGTGCCCTTCCGCGACGCCCACGAGATCTCGGGTGCGCTGGTCCGCCACTGCGAGGAACGCGGCATCGAGCTCGACGATCCGACCGATGACGAGTACCGCGCGGTCTCCGAGCACCTCACCCCGGAGGTGCGCCAGGTCCTCACGATCGAGGGGAGCGTCGCCTCGCGTGCCGGTGCGGGTGGGACCGCTCCCGCGCGGGTCACCGAACAGCTCGCATCCCTGACCCGTCGCGTCCACGACCTGGCCGAGGGCGCCCCCTTCACCCGATGACGGCCGCGTCGCTCGCCCTGCTGTCGGAGCCTGCGCCGGTCTGCGCTCCGGCGCTGCTCGGGGCGACGATCTCCGGTCGCGGGGTCTCGCTGCGGATCACCGAGGTCGAGGCGTACTGGGGACCGACCGACCCCGGCTCGCACGGTCACCGCGGGCAGACTCCACGGAACCGCCACCTGTTCGGACCGCCGGGCACCCTCTACGCGTACCGCTCGTACGGCATCCACACGTGCGTCAACGTGGTGAGCGGGCCGGCCGGCACGTCGTCCGGCTCGCTCCTCCGGGGTGCGGCCGTGGTCGACGGACTCGAGCTGGCCCGCGAGCGGCGCGGGCCGTCGATCGCGGACGCCGCACTGGCCCGCGGCCCCGGGAACCTCGGGAGCGCGCTCGGCGCGGTCCTCGGCGAGGACGACGGCACGTCCCTGCTCGACGGGACGGGCCCGTTCACCCTGACGCTGGCACCCGGTCTGGAGGCACGGCTCGCCGCCGCCGACCCGGCCGACGTGGTCGGGGCCCTCCTCCGCGACACCGTCCCCGGCCCCGGCGGTCCGGTCCCGCGCATCTCGCGCGGTCCGCGCACCGGCGTCGCCGGTGTCGCGGGTGGCGCGTCGTTCCCGTGGCGCTTCTGGATCACCGGTGACCCGACGGTGTCGACGTACCGACGGCACCGACGCGCGGTCGACTGACGGAGCTGCGCCGCGCCTCCCGGCCGTCGCCCGGTGGCTACGATGGTCGGGTGTCCAGCGCAACCGATCCCGATGTCCTGACACGCCAGCAGAACGATCCCACCTTCGCCTCGGTGTGGGACGAACTGCGCTGGCGCGGTCTGGTGCACGTCTCCACCGACGAGACGGCACTCCAGGAGGCCCTCGACGGCGAGCCGGTCACGTACTACTGCGGCTTCGACCCGACCGCGCCCTCCCTGCACTGCGGCAACCTGCTGCAGCTGTTGACGATGCGCCGGCTGCAGCTCGCCGGGCACAAGCCGCTGGCGCTCGTCGGTGGGTCGACGGGGCTCATCGGCGACCCGCGCCCGACGGCGGAGCGGACCCTGAACACGCCGGAGACCGTCGCCGAGTGGGTGAGCCGACTGCAGGCGCAGGTGTCCCGGTTCCTCAGCCCGGACGGCGACAACGGGGTGCGACTCGTCAACAACCTCGACTGGACGGCGCCGCTGTCCGCCATCGACTTCCTGCGCGACATCGGCAAGTACTTCCGCGTGAACACCATGCTGAAGAAGGACGCCGTCGCCGCACGCCTGAACTCCGACGCCGGGATCAGCTACACCGAGTTCAGCTACCAGATCCTGCAGGGGCTGGACTACCGCGAGCTCTACCGTCAGTACGGCTGCACGCTGCAGACCGGTGGTTCCGACCAGTGGGGCAACCTGACCTCGGGGACCGAGCTGATCCGCCGGACCGAGGGGGTGTCGGTGCACGCTATGGGCACGCCGCTCATCACGAACTCGGACGGCACGAAGTTCGGCAAGAGCGAGGGCAACGCGATCTGGCTCGACGCCGAGATGACGTCGCCCTACGCCTTCTACCAGTTCTGGCTCAACACGGCGGACGCCGACGTGGTGGCGCGGTTGCGCGAGTTCACGTTCCTCGACCGCGCCGAGATCGAACGGCTCGAGCGGGCGGTGGCGGACGAGCCCTTCCGGCGGGAGGCACAGCGGACCCTCGCGTTCGAGGTGACGTCGCTGGTGCACGGAGTCGCCGCGACCGAGGCGGCGATCGACGCTTCGGCGGCGCTGTTCGGCAACGGCGACCTGGCCGCGCTCGATGCGGCGACCCTGGGTGCAGCCGTCGCGGAGCTGCCGGGGACGGTGGCGCTGTCCGGTGACGCGGACGTGGCGCGGGCCCTGGTCGAGACCGGGCTCGTGAAGTCCCTCGGCGAGGCGCGCCGCGCGGTCGACCAGGGCGGCGTGTACGTGAACAACACCCGCGCCGAGGACGCCGGCGTCCGGCTGTCGGGTCTCGCACTGCCCGGGGGAGTGGTCGTGCTCCGCCGTGGCAAGAAGACCCTGGCGGGCGTGACGCTCGCGTAGCTGGCACACTGCGGTGCACCCGGTGCCCGGTCTCCCGACGGAGGCCGGGCACCGCTGCGTCCGGGGAAGTTGCACAACGCGACACGCCCGGGAGTGGGGGCGGTTGGCGCTCTCGCCCGGTGCTGCGTAGAGTTCTTACTCGTCACCCCAAAGGTGCGGCGGAGCGGCTGGAGCGAGAGCCCAGAGCCTGCCGGCCTCAAGCGGGACCATCCTCCACCGAAGTTCAGATCGGGTCTTGCACTCGATCGCTTCGACGCTTAGGATGACTACTCCACCGGCCCTCTCCTACGGGATGAGCCACAGGACCTCGGTCCGACGAGTTGCCGGTGACAACCAAGAACACAAAGCCCCTCTGGCGGAGCTCCTTCTGGAGTCGAGTGGGGGGTGCGTCTGGTCCTTGAGAACTCAACAGCGTGCACATTGTCAATGCCAATTATTTTGACCCCGTGCCTGGCCTGCTTCGGTGGGTTGGGTCGGAGACAATTCCTTTTGGATTGAAGATTGTCCAGTGGACAGTCAACGGTCAGTATCAACTCGGCCTGCTGCTTCGGTGGTGGGTTGGTAATTTTTTTTACGGAGAGTTTGATCCTGGCTCAGGACGAACGCTGGCGGCGTGCTTAACACATGCAAGTCGAACGATGATCAGGAGCTTGCTCCTGTGATTAGTGGCGAACGGGTGAGTAACACGTGAGTAACCTGCCCCTGACTCTGGGATAAGCGTTGGAAACGACGTCTAATACTGGATATGATCACTGGCCGCATGGTCTGGTGGTGGAAAGATTTTTTGGTTGGGGATGGACTCGCGGCCTATCAGCTTGTTGGTGAGGTAATGGCTCACCAAGGCGACGACGGGTAGCCGGCCTGAGAGGGTGACCGGCCACACTGGGACTGAGACACGGCCCAGACTCCTACGGGAGGCAGCAGTGGGGAATATTGCACAATGGGCGAAAGCCTGATGCAGCAACGCCGCGTGAGGGATGACGGCCTTCGGGTTGTAAACCTCTTTTAGTAGGGAAGAAGCGAAAGTGACGGTACCTGCAGAAAAAGCACCGGCTAACTACGTGCCAGCAGCCGCGGTAATACGTAGGGTGCAAGCGTTGTCCGGAATTATTGGGCGTAAAGAGCTCGTAGGCGGTTTGTCGCGTCTGCTGTGAAATCCCGAGGCTCAACCTCGGGCTTGCAGTGGGTACGGGCAGACTAGAGTGCGGTAGGGGAGATTGGAATTCCTGGTGTAGCGGTGGAATGCGCAGATATCAGGAGGAACACCGATGGCGAAGGCAGATCTCTGGGCCGTAACTGACGCTGAGGAGCGAAAGCGTGGGGAGCGAACAGGATTAGATACCCTGGTAGTCCACGCCGTAAACGTTGGGCGCTAGATGTAGGGACCTTTCCACGGTTTCTGTGTCGTAGCTAACGCATTAAGCGCCCCGCCTGGGGAGTACGGCCGCAAGGCTAAAACTCAAAGGAATTGACGGGGGCCCGCACAAGCGGCGGAGCATGCGGATTAATTCGATGCAACGCGAAGAACCTTACCAAGGCTTGACATACACCGGAAACGGCCAGAGATGGTCGCCCCCTTGTGGTCGGTGTACAGGTGGTGCATGGTTGTCGTCAGCTCGTGTCGTGAGATGTTGGGTTAAGTCCCGCAACGAGCGCAACCCTCGTTCTATGTTGCCAGCGCGTTATGGCGGGGACTCATAGGAGACTGCCGGGGTCAACTCGGAGGAAGGTGGGGATGACGTCAAATCATCATGCCCCTTATGTCTTGGGCTTCACGCATGCTACAATGGCCGGTACAAAGGGCTGCGATACCGTAAGGTGGAGCGAATCCCAAAAAGCCGGTCTCAGTTCGGATTGAGGTCTGCAACTCGACCTCATGAAGTCGGAGTCGCTAGTAATCGCAGATCAGCAACGCTGCGGTGAATACGTTCCCGGGCCTTGTACACACCGCCCGTCAAGTCATGAAAGTCGGTAACACCCGAAGCCGGTGGCCTAACCCTTGTGGAAGGAGCCGTCGAAGGTGGGATCGGTGATTAGGACTAAGTCGTAACAAGGTAGCCGTACCGGAAGGTGCGGCTGGATCACCTCCTTTCTAAGGAGCATCTGGTTCCAGTTCGCTGGGATCCAGGCGCCGTTTCGGACCGAACGTGTCCGACGGTTAGCTCATGGGTGGAACATTGACAGTGCAGTCGGGAGCGCGTCTTCCGGTCTTAGTACGCCAGTTCGCTGGTTGGAAGGGGTCGGGGGTGAGCGGGTCGGCTGGTGCACGTTGTTGGGTCCTGAGGGACCAGGCTTCCTGCCGGTTGGTGTCTTCGGATGCTGGCGTTGGTAGGGGTTGGGCCGGAACGGTCCTTCGGTGGGCCACGTGAAGCGGACTGGTTTGGTTCGGGGAGTGTGGTGCCGATCGTATGTTGAGAACTACACAGTGGACGCGAGCATCTTAGATCGCTCGTGACGATGACGAAGCTTTCGGGCTTGGTTGTTGTTCGAGTCGATCGCAATTTTAATCTTTGTGGTCAAGTTTCTAAGAGCAAACGGTGGATGCCTTGGCATCTGGAGCCGAAGAAGGACGTAGAAATCTGCGATAAGCCTCGGGGAGCTGATAATCGAGCTGTGAGCCGAGGATTTCCGAATGGGGAAACCCCGCCAGGCGACTTGTCGACCTGGTGACTCCCGCCTGAATATATAGGGCGGGTAGAGGGAACGTGGGGAAGTGAAACATCTCAGTACCCACAGGAAGAGAAAACAACATGTGATTCCGTGAGTAGTGGCGAGCGAAAGCGGATGAGGCTAAACCGATCATGTGTGATAGCCGGCGGGCGTTGCATGGTCGGGGTTGTGGGACACGTCGCTCAGTTCTGCCGGACTGGGGCGGTTACAGCGCATCATAGTCGAACCGGTTTGAAAGCCGGGCCGTAGTGGGTGCCAGCCCCGTAGACGAAATGGTGTTATGGCCGGATGTGTATCCCAAGTAGCACGGGGCCCGAGAAATCCCGTGTGAATCTGTCAGGACCACCTGATAAGCCTAAATACTCCCAGATGACCGATAGCGGACAAGTACCGTGAGGGAAAGGTGAAAAGTACCCCGGGAGGGGAGTGAAATAGTACCTGAAACCGTTTGCTTACAAACCGTCGGAGCCTCCTTGTAGGGGTGACGGCGTGCCTTTTGAAGAATGAGCCTGCGAGTTAGCGATATGTGGCGAGGTTAACCCGTGTGGGGTAGCCGTAGCGAAAGCGAGTCTGAATAGGGCGGTTCAGTCGCATGTCCTAGACCCGAAGCGAAGTGATCTATCCATGGCCAGGTTGAAGCGACGGTAAGACGTCGTGGAGGACCGAACCCACTTCAGTTGAAAATGGAGGGGATGAGCTGTGGATAGGGGTGAAAGGCCAATCAAACTTCGTGATAGCTGGTTCTCTCCGAAATGCATTTAGGTGCAGCGTTGCGTGTTTCTCGCCGGAGGTAGAGCTACTGGATGGCCGATGGGCCTCAACAGGTTACTGACGTCAGCCAAACTCCGAATGCCGGTGAGTGAGAGCGCAGCAGTGAGACGGTGGGGGATAAGCTTCATCGTCGAGAGGGAAACAACCCAGACTACCAACTAAGGCCCCTAAGCGTGTGCTAAGTGGGAAAGGATGTGGAGTTGCACAGACAACCAGGAGGTTGGCTTAGAAGCAGCCACCCTTGAAAGAGTGCGTAATAGCTCACTGGTCAAGTGATTCCGCGCCGACAATGTAACGGGGCTCAAGCACACCGCCGAAGTTGTAGATTTCGCACACAGACAAGCCTTCGTGGTTCAGTCGTGCGGAGTGGTAGGAGAGCGTCGTGTGGCGAGTGAAGCGGCGGAGTAATCCAGCCGTGGACGCTACACGAGTGAGAATGCAGGCATGAGTAGCGAAAGACGGGTGAGAAACCCGTCCTCCGAAAGACCAAGGGTTCCAGGGCCAGGTTAATCCGCCCTGGGTAAGTCGGGACCTAAGGCGAGGCCGACAGGCGTAGTCGATGGACAACGGGTTGATATTCCCGTACCGGCGAACAACCGCCCAAGCTAATCCAGTGGTGCTAAGAGTCCTAACCCGGCTCACCGGATCCCTTCGGGGTGATGGTGTCCGGTCTAACGCTCGACCCCATGCTGGTGCGGCTAGCGTATGAACAGGTGTGACGCAGGAAGGTAGCTGAGCCAGGCGATGGTATCCGTAAGGTGAACCTGGTGTAAGGATGTAGGGCTGACGATAGGCAAATCCGTCGTCTGTGTGCCTGAGATCCGACGCGTACCCGTTAGGGGAAATCAGTGATCCTATGCTGCCGAGAAAAGCATCGACGCGAGGTTGCAGCCGCCCGTACCCGAAACCGACTCAGGTGGTCAGGTAGAGAATACCAAGGAGATCGAGAGAATCGTGGTTAAGGAACTCGGCAAAATGCCCCCGTAACTTCGGGAGAAGGGGGGCCGGACACGTGATACGACTTCTCGTTGTTGAGCGTTGAAGGCCGCAGAGACCAGTGGGAAGCGACTGTTTACTAAAAACACAGGTCCGTGCGAAGTCGCAAGACGATGTATACGGACTGACGCCTGCCCGGTGCTGGAAGGTTAAGAGGAAGGGTTAGCCCTCGGGCGAAGCTCTGAATTTAAGCCCCAGTAAACGGCGGTGGTAACTATAACCATCCTAAGGTAGCGAAATTCCTTGTCGGGTAAGTTCCGACCTGCACGAATGGCGTAACGACTTCCCAGCTGTCTCAACCGCGAACTCGGCGAAATTGCACTACGAGTAAAGATGCTCGTTACGCGCAGCAGGACGGAAAGACCCCGTGACCTTTACTACAGTTTGGTATTGGTGTTCGGAGTGGCTTGTGTAGGATAGGTGGGAGACTGTGAAGCGGGCACGCTAGTGTTCGTGGAGTCATTGTTGAAATACCACTCTGGTCACTTTGGATGTCTAACGTAGGACCCTGATCGGGTTCATGGACAGTGCCTGATGGGTAGTTTAACTGGGGCGGTTGCCTCCCAAAGAGTAACGGAGGCGCCCAAAGGTTCCCTCAACCTGGTTGGCAATCAGGTGGCGAGTGTAAGTGCACAAGGGAGCTTGACTGTGAGACTGACAGGTCGAGCAGGGACGAAAGTCGGGACTAGTGATCCGGCAGTGGCTTGTGGAAGCGCTGTCGCTCAACGGATAAAAGGTACCTCGGGGATAACAGGCTGATCTTGCCCAAGAGTCCATATCGACGGCATGGTTTGGCACCTCGATGTCGGCTCGTCGCATCCTGGGGCTGGAGTAGGTCCCAAGGGTTGGGCTGTTCGCCCATTAAAGCGGTACGCGAGCTGGGTTTAGAACGTCGTGAGACAGTTCGGTCCCTATCCGCTGCGCGCGTTGGAAATTTGAGAAGATCTATCCCTAGTACGAGAGGACCGGGATGGACGAACCTCTGGTGTGTCAGTTGTTCTGCCAAGGGCACCGCTGATTAGCTACGTTCGGACCGGATAACCGCTGAAAGCATCTAAGCGGGAAGCCGTCTTCGAGATGAGATTTCCATGCACCTTGAGTGTGAGAGGCTCCCAGCAGACTACTGGGTTGATAGGCCGGATGTGGAAGCGGGGACTAACGACCCGTGGAGCTGACCGGTACTAATAAGCCGAAGACTTGACAACACAACTTTTACCGTGGCGGTTCACCGCTGCGGGCTCGCGTCCACTTTGTGGTTCCCGACAGACGATCGGGAATCAAACTGAATACTTCAGCAATGAGCTTGAAGGAACGGTTTTGATCCAAAGATTGGGTCGAAGGTGTTCCGGTGGTCATAGCGAGAGGGAAACGCCCGGTCACATTCCGAACCCGGAAGCTAAGCCTCTCAGCGCCGATGGTACTGCAAGGGGGACCTTGTGGGAGAGTAGGACGCCGCCGGACTCAACGTTGCAACACCAGGAAACCCCTGACCAGCACTGGTCAGGGGTTTCCTGCGTTCACGGGCCGGGCGGTCTCGTGGCGTGCGGCGGGGGCGGCGAGGATCCGAGGGGCGTCGCCTGACCGCGGTACGGAGCGAAAGGATCGACACGTGGCGGGGATGATCGTCGATCCGTTCCGAGGCGAGCCGGAACAGCGGGTGGTCACTCGGCCGGGCGGAGCTCCGGCCTCACTTCGCCGAAGCTCCGAGCCCTCGCATGCAAGGCGAGCTCGAGGCGACGGTCTGCCCGAACCTCAGCTGGGTACTCGAACGGTCGCTCTGCTGAGCCGGCGCTCCGAAGGTCCTTGAACGCGCCGGTCTTCTTGGGCTGCAGTCTTCCGTCGCAGCAGACACCAGTCCGATCAGACGTCCGAGCTGGTCATCAAGCTGGTGAGGGCCCTTCATGATCCAGCGTCCTACCGCGCGGACCTGGTCACAGCGGAGTCGATGATCGAGGACGCCTGGTGCCTCCACGTGCCGATTTGCCGGCGTCGAGACGACGAGCGCGGTCGGGGTTGGCAAGGGAGACGGCTACCCCGGCACGATGTCGGCAGAGGCGGGTTCCGGTGGCAGCTCGCGAGCGGCTGTGACCGACCTTGTCGTCGTACTGGGGGCGCAAGGACGAGAGCACAGCGTCAGTGACCGGCTCTGGGAGGAGAAGTGCTCGCTCGGGTTGGCTCTCCCGCGTCGAACAGGCGGTGGGGGTGGACCAGGGGAGGGCGCTGGGTAGCGTGACGTTTCTCCGCGCCGCACGGGTTCCCATCCGCCGGAGCCGCGACCCCGGGCGGTAGGTCTCCGCGAGGACGACATCTTCACGGTGGTCAGAGCCGTCCGTTGGCAGAGCAGTGCGATGCCGGCGTCTCGCCGATCGAGCGCCGACGGAGGTCCGCTGGGCCCGTGCGCTCCTGGGTACCGGGTACCGGGTACCGGGTACCGGGTACCGGGTACTCGGTACTGGGTACTCGGGACCTCGGCCCTGCGTGCTGGCAGCACCTGCTGCTCGACTGCTGTGTGCCCGGCCTCGGTCACTGCGCGGGGCACCGGTGAACCATCGGCTGCGGCCGACGCCCGCGCCGACGTCAGGTGCGCACGGTCACGGTCACGGTCAGCACAACGCTGGCGCTGAGGCCTGGATGACTGCAGCTCGTGAACCGCCCTCGAGCTGACGCCGAGCGCGACACGCCCGGGATGCGGCTCCGCTTGGCAGGGCGTTCACCTGCGCGTAGGGTTGTACCTCGTTGCCGCTGAGGCGGAGAACGGAACGGCCGAGACGGTCACCGGGTTCACCTGGGGATCTTGTCCGCCACGGTTCTTCCCCGGCAACGAACTTCCAGCCCCTCTGGCGGAACTCCTTCTGGAGTCGAGTGGGGGGTGCGTCTGGTCCTTGAGAACTCAACAGCGTGCACATTGTCAATGCCAATTATTTTGACCCCGTGCCTGGCCTGCTTCGGCGGGTTGGGTCGGAGACAATTCCTTTTGGATTGAAGATTGTCCAGTGGACAGTCGACAGTCAGTATCAACTCGGCCTGCTGCTTCGGTGGTGGGTTGGTAATTTTTTTACGGAGAGTTTGATCCTGGCTCAGGACGAACGCTGGCGGCGTGCTTAACACATGCAAGTCGAACGATGATCAGGAGCTTGCTCCTGTGATTAGTGGCGAACGGGTGAGTAACACGTGAGTAACCTGCCCCTGACTCTGGGATAAGCGTTGGAAACGACGTCTAATACTGGATATGATCACTGGCCGCATGGTCTGGTGGTGGAAAGATTTTTTGGTTGGGGATGGACTCGCGGCCTATCAGCTTGTTGGTGAGGTAATGGCTCACCAAGGCGACGACGGGTAGCCGGCCTGAGAGGGTGACCGGCCACACTGGGACTGAGACACGGCCCAGACTCCTACGGGAGGCAGCAGTGGGGAATATTGCACAATGGGCGAAAGCCTGATGCAGCAACGCCGCGTGAGGGATGACGGCCTTCGGGTTGTAAACCTCTTTTAGTAGGGAAGAAGCGAAAGTGACGGTACCTGCAGAAAAAGCACCGGCTAACTACGTGCCAGCAGCCGCGGTAATACGTAGGGTGCAAGCGTTGTCCGGAATTATTGGGCGTAAAGAGCTCGTAGGCGGTTTGTCGCGTCTGCTGTGAAATCCCGAGGCTCAACCTCGGGCTTGCAGTGGGTACGGGCAGACTAGAGTGCGGTAGGGGAGATTGGAATTCCTGGTGTAGCGGTGGAATGCGCAGATATCAGGAGGAACACCGATGGCGAAGGCAGATCTCTGGGCCGTAACTGACGCTGAGGAGCGAAAGCGTGGGGAGCGAACAGGATTAGATACCCTGGTAGTCCACGCCGTAAACGTTGGGCGCTAGATGTAGGGACCTTTCCACGGTTTCTGTGTCGTAGCTAACGCATTAAGCGCCCCGCCTGGGGAGTACGGCCGCAAGGCTAAAACTCAAAGGAATTGACGGGGGCCCGCACAAGCGGCGGAGCATGCGGATTAATTCGATGCAACGCGAAGAACCTTACCAAGGCTTGACATACACCGGAAACGGCCAGAGATGGTCGCCCCCTTGTGGTCGGTGTACAGGTGGTGCATGGTTGTCGTCAGCTCGTGTCGTGAGATGTTGGGTTAAGTCCCGCAACGAGCGCAACCCTCGTTCTATGTTGCCAGCGCGTTATGGCGGGGACTCATAGGAGACTGCCGGGGTCAACTCGGAGGAAGGTGGGGATGACGTCAAATCATCATGCCCCTTATGTCTTGGGCTTCACGCATGCTACAATGGCCGGTACAAAGGGCTGCGATACCGTAAGGTGGAGCGAATCCCAAAAAGCCGGTCTCAGTTCGGATTGAGGTCTGCAACTCGACCTCATGAAGTCGGAGTCGCTAGTAATCGCAGATCAGCAACGCTGCGGTGAATACGTTCCCGGGCCTTGTACACACCGCCCGTCAAGTCATGAAAGTCGGTAACACCCGAAGCCGGTGGCCTAACCCTTGTGGAAGGAGCCGTCGAAGGTGGGATCGGTGATTAGGACTAAGTCGTAACAAGGTAGCCGTACCGGAAGGTGCGGCTGGATCACCTCCTTTCTAAGGAGCATCTGGTTCCAGTTCGCTGGGATCCAGGCGCCGTTTCGGACCGAACGTGTCCGACGGTTAGCTCATGGGTGGAACATTGACAGTGCAGTCGGGAGCGCGTCTTCCGGTCTTAGTACGCCAGTTCGCTGGTTGGAAGGGGTCGGGGGTGAGCGGGTCGGCTGGTGCACGTTGTTGGGTCCTGAGGGACCAGGCTTCCTGCCGGTTGGTGTCTTCGGATGCTGGCGTTGGTAGGGGTTGGGCCGGAACGGTCCTTCGGTGGGCCACGTGAAGCGGACTGGTTTGGTTCGGGGAGTGTGGTGCCGATCGTATGTTGAGAACTACACAGTGGACGCGAGCATCTTAGATCGCTCGTGACGATGACGAAGCTTTCGGGCTTGGTTGTTGTTCGAGTCGATCGCAATTTTAATCTTTGTGGTCAAGTTTCTAAGAGCAAACGGTGGATGCCTTGGCATCTGGAGCCGAAGAAGGACGTAGAAATCTGCGATAAGCCTCGGGGAGCTGATAATCGAGCTGTGAGCCGAGGATTTCCGAATGGGGAAACCCCGCCAGGCGACTTGTCGACCTGGTGACTCCCGCCTGAATATATAGGGCGGGTAGAGGGAACGTGGGGAAGTGAAACATCTCAGTACCCACAGGAAGAGAAAACAACATGTGATTCCGTGAGTAGTGGCGAGCGAAAGCGGATGAGGCTAAACCGATCATGTGTGATAGCCGGCGGGCGTTGCATGGTCGGGGTTGTGGGACACGTCGCTCAGTTCTGCCGGACTGGGGCGGTTACAGCGCATCATAGTCGAACCGGTTTGAAAGCCGGGCCGTAGTGGGTGCCAGCCCCGTAGACGAAATGGTGTTATGGCCGGATGTGTATCCCAAGTAGCACGGGGCCCGAGAAATCCCGTGTGAATCTGTCAGGACCACCTGATAAGCCTAAATACTCCCAGATGACCGATAGCGGACAAGTACCGTGAGGGAAAGGTGAAAAGTACCCCGGGAGGGGAGTGAAATAGTACCTGAAACCGTTTGCTTACAAACCGTCGGAGCCTCCTTGTAGGGGTGACGGCGTGCCTTTTGAAGAATGAGCCTGCGAGTTAGCGATATGTGGCGAGGTTAACCCGTGTGGGGTAGCCGTAGCGAAAGCGAGTCTGAATAGGGCGGTTCAGTCGCATGTCCTAGACCCGAAGCGAAGTGATCTATCCATGGCCAGGTTGAAGCGACGGTAAGACGTCGTGGAGGACCGAACCCACTTCAGTTGAAAATGGAGGGGATGAGCTGTGGATAGGGGTGAAAGGCCAATCAAACTTCGTGATAGCTGGTTCTCTCCGAAATGCATTTAGGTGCAGCGTTGCGTGTTTCTCGCCGGAGGTAGAGCTACTGGATGGCCGATGGGCCTCAACAGGTTACTGACGTCAGCCAAACTCCGAATGCCGGTGAGTGAGAGCGCAGCAGTGAGACGGTGGGGGATAAGCTTCATCGTCGAGAGGGAAACAACCCAGACTACCAACTAAGGCCCCTAAGCGTGTGCTAAGTGGGAAAGGATGTGGAGTTGCACAGACAACCAGGAGGTTGGCTTAGAAGCAGCCACCCTTGAAAGAGTGCGTAATAGCTCACTGGTCAAGTGATTCCGCGCCGACAATGTAACGGGGCTCAAGCACACCGCCGAAGTTGTAGATTTCGCACACAGACAAGCCTTCGTGGTTCAGTCGTGCGGAGTGGTAGGAGAGCGTCGTGTGGCGAGTGAAGCGGCGGAGTAATCCAGCCGTGGACGCTACACGAGTGAGAATGCAGGCATGAGTAGCGAAAGACGGGTGAGAAACCCGTCCTCCGAAAGACCAAGGGTTCCAGGGCCAGGTTAATCCGCCCTGGGTAAGTCGGGACCTAAGGCGAGGCCGACAGGCGTAGTCGATGGACAACGGGTTGATATTCCCGTACCGGCGAACAACCGCCCAAGCTAATCCAGTGGTGCTAAGAGTCCTAACCCGGCTCACCGGATCCCTTCGGGGTGATGGTGTCCGGTCTAACGCTCGACCCCATGCTGGTGCGGCTAGCGTATGAACAGGTGTGACGCAGGAAGGTAGCTGAGCCAGGCGATGGTATCCGTAAGGTGAACCTGGTGTAAGGATGTAGGGCTGACGATAGGCAAATCCGTCGTCTGTGTGCCTGAGATCCGACGCGTACCCGTTAGGGGAAATCAGTGATCCTATGCTGCCGAGAAAAGCATCGACGCGAGGTTGCAGCCGCCCGTACCCGAAACCGACTCAGGTGGTCAGGTAGAGAATACCAAGGAGATCGAGAGAATCGTGGTTAAGGAACTCGGCAAAATGCCCCCGTAACTTCGGGAGAAGGGGGGCCGGACACGTGATACGACTTCTCGTTGTTGAGCGTTGAAGGCCGCAGAGACCAGTGGGAAGCGACTGTTTACTAAAAACACAGGTCCGTGCGAAGTCGCAAGACGATGTATACGGACTGACGCCTGCCCGGTGCTGGAAGGTTAAGAGGAAGGGTTAGCCCTCGGGCGAAGCTCTGAATTTAAGCCCCAGTAAACGGCGGTGGTAACTATAACCATCCTAAGGTAGCGAAATTCCTTGTCGGGTAAGTTCCGACCTGCACGAATGGCGTAACGACTTCCCAGCTGTCTCAACCGCGAACTCGGCGAAATTGCACTACGAGTAAAGATGCTCGTTACGCGCAGCAGGACGGAAAGACCCCGTGACCTTTACTACAGTTTGGTATTGGTGTTCGGAGTGGCTTGTGTAGGATAGGTGGGAGACTGTGAAGCGGGCACGCTAGTGTTCGTGGAGTCATTGTTGAAATACCACTCTGGTCACTTTGGATGTCTAACGTAGGACCCTGATCGGGTTCATGGACAGTGCCTGATGGGTAGTTTAACTGGGGCGGTTGCCTCCCAAAGAGTAACGGAGGCGCCCAAAGGTTCCCTCAACCTGGTTGGCAATCAGGTGGCGAGTGTAAGTGCACAAGGGAGCTTGACTGTGAGACTGACAGGTCGAGCAGGGACGAAAGTCGGGACTAGTGATCCGGCAGTGGCTTGTGGAAGCGCTGTCGCTCAACGGATAAAAGGTACCTCGGGGATAACAGGCTGATCTTGCCCAAGAGTCCATATCGACGGCATGGTTTGGCACCTCGATGTCGGCTCGTCGCATCCTGGGGCTGGAGTAGGTCCCAAGGGTTGGGCTGTTCGCCCATTAAAGCGGTACGCGAGCTGGGTTTAGAACGTCGTGAGACAGTTCGGTCCCTATCCGCTGCGCGCGTTGGAAATTTGAGAAGATCTATCCCTAGTACGAGAGGACCGGGATGGACGAACCTCTGGTGTGTCAGTTGTTCTGCCAAGGGCACCGCTGATTAGCTACGTTCGGACCGGATAACCGCTGAAAGCATCTAAGCGGGAAGCCGTCTTCGAGATGAGATTTCCATGCACCTTGAGTGTGAGAGGCTCCCAGCAGACTACTGGGTTGATAGGCCGGATGTGGAAGCGGGGACTAACGACCCGTGGAGCTGACCGGTACTAATAAGCCGAAGACTTGACAACACAACTTTTACCGTGGCGGTTCACCGCTGCGGGCTCGCGTCCACTTTGTGGTTCCCGACAGACGATCGGGAATCAAACTGAATACTTCAGCAATGAGCTTGAAGGAACGGTTTTGATCCAAAGATTGGGTCGAAGGTGTTCCGGTGGTCATAGCGAGAGGGAAACGCCCGGTCACATTCCGAACCCGGAAGCTAAGCCTCTCAGCGCCGATGGTACTGCAAGGGGGACCTTGTGGGAGAGTAGGACGCCGCCGGACTCAACGTAAGTGATGTGGCCATCGGCCCTCCATCGAGAACTCGTAGGGGAGACCCTCGTTCTCGTGGTGGCCGGTGGCCACATCTGTTTTCGCTGCAGGTCGCTCGACTCGTTGTCTGGTTCGTGATGGACTGGACGGCGAGCACGGTGGATCGTGCAGCACCCCACAACGACACAGCGGACGACCGCCCGGCCTCTCGGCACGGGCACGCGATGAGGAGCAACGGTGGCGAACGACGACGAACAGCAGCGCAACGACCGAGATCGCGCAGGTCGTCCGGGGCGAGACGGAGATCGCGGCCCTCGCCGTGAAGGCAGCCGGTGGTCCTCCGGCCCGCGTGACTTCGAGCGTCGCGAGGGAGATCGGGGTCGTCGTGACGGCGATCGTCCGGCGCGTGACGGTGGTCGTTCCGGGCAGGGCGAGCGCCGTTCGTTCCGCGACGGTGACCGTTCGTTCGGTGACGGGAGCCGTCGGCCCGCGCGCCAAGGCGACCGGGACGCCGCCGGCCGGCCGCCGCGGGGCGACGGCCCGCGTGGCGCGGACCGTCCACGTCGGGACGGAGACCGCCCGTTCCGCAGTGGTGACGACCGGCGTCCCTTCCGCGGTGGGGAGGACCGTCGTCCACAGCGCGAGGGCGACCGTCGGCCCTTCCGTGGTGATCGCGACGAGCGATCCTTCCGTGGTCGTGACGACCGCGACGACCGACGGCCGTTCCGTGGTGGCGATGACCGTCGTCCGCCCCGTGACGGTGAGCGTCGTCCGTTCCGTGGTGGCGATGACCGTCGTCCGCAGCGTGACGGTGGCCGTCCGTTCCGTGGTGGCGATGACCGTCGTCCGCAGCGTGACGGTGGCCGTCCGTTCCGTGGTGGCGATGACCGTCGTCCGCAGCGTGACGGTGGCCGTCCGTTCAGTGGTGGCGACGACCGTCGTCCGCAGCGTGACGGTGACCGTCCGTTCCGTGGTGACGGCGACCGCCCCCGTCGCGACGACGACCGCGGCGACCGCCGTCGCTTCGGTGACGGCTCCCGGTCCGCCGGTTCCCGCTTCGGCGAGGGCGCCCGTGACGACTGGGAGGACCGCGACCCGTACGGCACGAAGTCGATCCGTCCGCGTCACGACGACCCTGAGATCGACGAGTCGGTCTCGGCCCGTGACCTCGACCCGGCCGCCCGCGCGGAGCTCAAGACGCTCAGCAAGGACAACGCGGACTGGGTCGCGAAGCACCTCGTCATGGCGGCGCTGCTCGTCGACGAGGACCCCGAGGCCGCGAACCAGCACGCGCTGAGTGCTGCCCGCCGTGCCGGGCGCGTGGCCGTGGTCCGCGAGACCGCTGCGATCACCGCGTACCGGACCGGTGACTTCGCCACCGCCCTGCGCGAGCTGCGGACCTACCGGCGGATCTCCGGCAAGAACGACCAGCTGCCGATGATGGTGGACTGCGAGCGCGGCCTCGGGCGTCCGGAGCGGGCGCTCGAGCTCGGCCGTTCGGTCGACCGTGCGGCGCTCGACACCGCCGTGCAGGTGGAGCTCGCGATCGCGATGTCGGGCGCGCGTCTCGACCTCGGCAACCCCAACGCAGCCCTCGGGGAACTCGAGATCCCACAGCTCGACCCGAGCACGGCGTACAGCTGGTCCCCGGCCCTCTACAGTGCTTACGCGGCCACGCTCGAGGAGCTCGGCCGCCAGGACGAAGCCGACGAGTGGTGGGCCCGGGTCGACCGTGCCGCCGCCGCGCTGGCCGAGATCGCTGACGAGAACGCATGGGAGACTGTTGATGTGGTCGAGGAAGAAGTCGAAGGACACGACGAGCACGACGTCGCAGGGGCCGACGCGGGCGGAGCGGAGCACGGAGCCGGCGCCCTCGACGACACCGACCAGCTCGGTGACGTCGACCCCGACGACGACCTCGGCGAGATCGACGACGACAACCCCCGCGACGTCGACGGCTCCGCAGCAGACTGACGTCCCGAGGGCGCCGACGGACGGTGTGGACGTGGTCCTCACCGACCTCGACGGCGTCGTCTACCGCGGCCGCAACGCGATCCCGCACGCGGTCGAGGCCCTGACGCGCGCGTCCTCGACGGCCCGCGTCGGGTACATCACCAACAACGCATCGCGGCGGCCGTCCGACGTCGCGGCACACCTCGAGGGCTACGGCCTCGAGGTGTCCGCCGACGACGTCGTGACCTCGTCGCAGGCGGGCGTCCGGTTGCTCGCGACCCTCGTCCCGGCGGGTTCGACGGTCCTCGTGACCGGCGGTCTCGGCCTCACGAGCATCGTCGAGGAGGCCGGGTTCACCGTGACCACGAGTGCGGAGGACGCGCCGGCAGCGGTGATCCAGGGCTTCTCGCCGGACCTCGGGTGGACGCACCTCGCCGAGGCGTCGTTCGCCCTGGCCGACCCGGACGTGCCGTGGGTCGCCACGAACATGGACTGGTCGATCCCCGTCGAGCGCGGGATCGCCCCGGGCAACGGCACCCTCGTGTCCGCCGTGCACCAGGCCGTCGGTCGGATGCCGGTCGTCGCGGGCAAGCCCGAACGGCCGATCTTCGACGCCGCGATCGCCCGGTTCGGCGGCGAGCACCCGCTGTTCATCGGTGACCGGCTCGACACCGACATCAAGGGCGCGAACGATGCCGGCATCCCGAGCGTGCTCGTGCTGACCGGCATCGACCAGGCGAAGCAGGTCCTCGCCGCGGACCAGCGTTCCCGGCCGACCTTCGTGCTCGAGGACCTGCGGGGCCTGTCCGAGCCGTACCCGGTGACGGTCCGACGCCAGGACGCGGACGGCACGCGGTACGTGACGGTGGGCGACGCCACGGTCGCGATGCACGGTCACGTCGTGCGCGTGCTCGACCAGGGGGCCTCGATCGACCTGCTCCGTGCAGGTGCGGCGCTCATCTGGGAGTCCGGGCTCGCGATCTACGGTCTCGACGTGGACCCGAAGCTGTACGGCGGCGAGTAGCCTGACCGACGTGCCAGAGGAGCAGCAGGGGACCGTCGACGCCGAGGTGACGGACGACGACTTCGCCGCCCGCACCGCGGCCGCCGAGGCACTCCCGCTGCCGGAGCGTGCGGACGCCTTCGCCGCGCTGCACGACGACCTGCGCGCGCGGCTCGAGAGCGGTCAGGGGCCCGTCACGGGGCACAGCTCCGGTCGCGCGGCCGGGGCCGGTCAGGTGTGGGGCAGCGGACGCGGGGACGGCGGTGCGCGTGCCTGACGCCGAGCGCACGAGCGACGACTCGTCGCCGGTCCGGCTCGACGCCCTGCTCGCCGCGCGGGGGCTCGTGAAGTCACGGACCGCCGCGGCCAAGCTCGTCCAGGCGGGCCGGGTCACGGTGGCCGGTGCCGCGGTCGTGAAGCCGTCGGCGCCGGTCGCACCCGACGCGGAGATCGTCGTCGACACCGAGGACGAGTGGGTCTCCCGGGCGGCGCGGAAGCTCGTCCGGGCGCTCGAGGTGTTCGACGTCGACCCGAGCGGGCGCGTGGTGCTCGACGTGGGTGCGAGCACGGGGGGATTCACCCAGGTGCTGCTGCACCGCGGCGCCGCGCGCGTGGTCGCGCTCGACGTCGGTCACGGGCAGCTCGACCCGGTGCTCGCCGTCGACGACCGCGTCCGCGTGGTCGAGGGCTGCAACGCGCGGAACCTCACCACCGAGGAGTACGCGTCGCTCGACCCGCGAGCGGCCGAGACGTCGTTGGTGGTCGGGGACCTCTCCTTCATCTCGCTGCGCATCGTCCTGCCCGTGCTCGCCGAGGCGGTGCCCGCCGACGAGTTCGTCCTGCTCGTCAAGCCACAGTTCGAGGTCGGCCGGAGCGGGGTACGCGAGGGCATCGTGCGGAACGCGGCCCTGCGGAACGACGCGCTCATGAACGTGCTCTGGGCAGCGTGGGACGCCGGTCTCGGGACGGTCGGGCTCGCGGCGTCGCCGATCGTCGGGACGCACGGCAACCACGAGTACCTCGCGCACTTCCAGCGTCGTGTCGGTGGCGATCCGACAGAATGGGGGAACCCGACAGCGTGGATCGGTCGGGCCACCGAACTCACCGAAGGGGCTGCATGAGCGCCGACGACCGGCACATCCTGCTCGTCTCCCACACGGGGCGACAGGACTCCATTGACGCCGCCGTCGAGGTCTGCGACCTCCTGCACGCCGCCGGGCTCACCCCGGTCATGCCGTTCGACGAGTACGCCGACGTCCGGCGGGCCGAGGCCTCGGTCGGCCAGGTCGACATCCTCGGTGTCGACGTGCAGGCCGACCAGCTCGAGATCGTGATCGTGCTCGGCGGGGACGGCACGATCCTCCGCGCCGCGGAACTCGTCCGCGGGACGGGCGCTCCGATCGTCGGGGTCAACCTCGGACACGTCGGCTTCCTGGCCGAGAGCGAGCGGGACGGTCTGCGCGCCACCGTCGAGCGTGCCCTGACCGGCGACTACAAGGTCGAGGAGCGCGTGACGCTCCAGGTCGACGTGGTCGTCGGGCACGAGGTCGTCTACACCTCGTGGGCGCTCAACGAGGCGACGATCGAGAAGGCGTCGCGTGAGCGCATGCTCGAGGTCGTCACCGAGGTCGACGGTCGTCCGCTGTCGTCCTTCGGCTGTGACGGGGTCGTCGTGTCCACCCCGACGGGGTCCACCGCGTACTCGTTCTCCGGCGGCGGTCCGATCGTCTGGCCGGACGTCGACGCCCTGCTCATGGTGCCGCTCAGCGCGCACGCACTGTTCTCACGTCCGATCGTCGTCGGGCCGGACTGCACGCTCGCGATCGAGGTCCTCCGCCGGACCAGCGGCGTCGGGGTCCTGTGGTGCGACGGACGGCGCACCCACGACCTGCCGCCCGGCGCCCGTGTCGAGGTGCGGCGTTCTCCGGACCCCGTCCGGGTCGCGCGCCTGAAGGACGCGCCGTTCGCCGATCGCCTGGTCGCCAAGTTCCAGCTGCCGGTGGCGGGGTGGCGAGGCCCGGCGAGCGAGGACGACGCATGATCGAGGAGATCGTCATCTCCGACCTGGGCGTCATCGGCGAGACCACCCTCGAGCTCGGCCCGGGGTTCACGGTGGTCACCGGCGAGACCGGTGCGGGCAAGACCATGATCGTCACGGCGCTCGGGTTGTTGCTCGGCGCCCGTGCGGACGCCGGATCCGTGCGCCGTGGTGCCTCGAGCGCCGTGGTCGAGGGCCGCTGGCACGTGCCGGAGCACGCCGCCGTCGCCGAGCGCGTGGAGGATGCGGGCGGCACGGTCGAGGACGGCGAACTCATCCTCACGCGCACCGTCTCTGCCGAGGGGCGCAGCCGCGCGACGGTCGGCGGCCGCAGCGCCCCGGTCGCGGTGCTCGGTGAACTGGCCGACCAACTGGTGACCGTGCACGGACAGTCGGACCAGATCCGCCTGACGTCGGCGTCGGCCCAGCGTGCGGCGCTCGACGGCTTCGGCGGCAAGGCCGTGCGGCGGGCGCTGGACGCCTACGTCGCCGCGTACGACACGTGGCAGGCGCACGCGGGGGAGCTCGAGACCCTCGTGCGCGACCGTGACGACCGCCTCGCCGAGGCGGAGCGCATCCGCGCCGCGTCCGACGAGATCGAGGCCGCCGACCCGCAGCCGGGCGAGGACGTCGAGCTCGCCGAGCGTGCCGAACGCCTCGGGAACCTCGAGGAGCTGCGCCTGGCCGCGGGCACGGCACACGAGGCACTGTCGAGCGAGTCGCTCGACGGCGTCGCGGACGTGATCGGTCTGGTCGAGGCGGCCCGTCGCGCCGTCGAACGTGTCGCCGGCTCGGATCCGGCCCTCCAGCCCGTGCTCGAGCAGCTCACCGAGCTCGGGATCCAGGCCTCGGACGCGTCGGCCGGTCTGTCCAGCTACCTCGGCTCGCTCGAGCCCGACGCCGGGCACGACCTCGAGCTCATCAACGAGCGCCGGGCGCTCCTCGCGAACCTGACCCGGAAGTACGGCGAGACCGTCGACGACGTCATCGCCTACGGACAGCGGGCGAGCGACCGCCTGCTGGAGCTCGACGGCGACGACGACCGCATCGCAGCACTGCAGCAGGCGGTGGAGCAGGACGAGCGGACGCTCGAGCAGGCCTCGGCCGCCCTGACCGCCGCCCGCACGAAGGCCGCCGGTGACCTCGCGAAGCGTGTCACCGCGGAGTTGCGGACGCTGGCGATGGCCGGTGCGACCCTGGTGGTCGAGGTCACCGACGGCGGCGAGTACCGCCGCCACGGACGCGACCAGGTCGCGATCCTGCTGCAGCCGCACTCCGGCACCGACCCGCGTCCGATCGGCAAGGGCGCGTCCGGCGGCGAGCTCTCGCGCGTGATGCTCGCGATCGAGGTCGTCATGGCCGGCAGCACGACCGTCCCGACCTTCGTCTTCGACGAGGTGGACGCGGGCGTCGGCGGCGCGGCGGCGATCGAGATCGGGCGACGGCTCGCGAAGCTCGCCGAGCGCACCCAGGTCATCGTCGTCACGCACCTCGCGCAGGTCGCGGCGTTCGCGAACAACCACCTCAACGTCGTCAAGGACGCGAGCGGCGCCGTGACCTCGTCGAGCGTGCGCCGGCTCGAGGGCGAGGACCGCCTGCAGGAGATGGCCCGCCTGTTGTCCGGTCTGGGTGACAGCGCGAGCGGCATGGAGCACGCCCGCGAACTCCTCGACGTCGCCGGCCAGCGCGCTTAGGCCACGAGGCCGGACGGGAAGCCCGAGCCACCCCCGGCCCTCCGCTCGCGCCCGCCTCGGGGTCGGCGCCAGACGCCGGCGTCACCGCGAGACTCCGCCTCCGACCCGTGCGGGAGCCACCGGCGAGACGCCGGCGTCTGCGCGAGACGCCGCCCGCGCTGTGAGACGCCGTCGGAACCGGCGGCGTCTCGCGCCGGCCGGCGCGCCTCGCGCGGGCCGAGGCGTCCGGGGCAGGCGCGGGCGTACGGTTGGGAGCGCCCGCCCGCCGGACGCAACGCCCACGGCGAACGGTGGTCGCGCCTCCCGGCAGTTCTGACGTACGATGGAACCCCGTGGCGGACACTCTCAGCGGCGGAACCAATTCTTCGACCTCGACCCCGAAGGTCACGAAGCAGATCTTCGTGACCGGCGGGGTCGTCTCGTCCCTCGGCAAGGGCCTGACGGCGGCCAGCCTCGGCAACCTGCTCACGGCGCGCGGCCTCAAGGTCGTCATGCAGAAGCTCGACCCGTACCTCAACGTGGACCCGGGCACCATGAACCCGTTCCAGCACGGCGAGGTCTTCGTGACCGACGACGGTGCCGAGACGGACCTCGACATCGGTCACTACGAGCGCTTCCTCGACATCAACCTGTCGCAGGCCGCGAACGTCACGACCGGCCAGGTGTACTCGAGCGTCATCGCCAAGGAGCGTCGTGGCGAGTACCTCGGCGACACCGTCCAGGTCATCCCGCACATCACCGACGAGATCAAGCGTCGGATGCGCGAGCAGGCCGAGAACGACCCGCAGCCCGACGTCATCATCACCGAGGTCGGCGGCACGGTCGGTGACATCGAGTCCCAGCCGTTCATCGAGTCGGCCCGCCAGGTGCGCCACGAGCTCGGTCGCAACAACGTGTTCTTCGTGCACGTGTCGCTCGTGCCGTTCATGAGCGCCTCCGGTGAGCAGAAGACCAAGCCGACACAGCACTCGGTCGCTGCGCTCCGCTCGATCGGCATCCAGCCGGACGCCCTCGTGCTCCGGTCGGACCGCCCCGTGTCGGAGTCGAACAAGCGCAAGATCGCCCTCATGTGCGACGTGGACGAGGACGCCGTCGTGAACGCGGTGGACGTGCCGTCGATCTACGACCTCCCGACGCTGCTGCACGACCAGGGCCTCGACCAGGTCATCATCGACGCGCTCCGGCTCGACGCGCACGACGTCGACTGGTCGGCGTGGAACCCGGTCCTGGACGCGGTGCACGAGCCGAAGAAGCACGTCACGATCGCGCTGGTCGGCAAGTACATCGACCTGCCGGACGCCTACCTGTCCGTCACCGAGGCCCTGCGCGCCGGCGGGTTCGCCCACAACGCCAAGGTCACGCTGAAGTGGGTCGTGTCCGACGACTGCACGACGCCCGAGGGTGCCGCGAAGCAGCTCGGCGACGTCGACGGCATCTGCGTGCCCGGCGGGTTCGGCGTGCGCGGCATCGAGGGGAAGCTCGGCGCGCTCCGTTTCGCCCGCGAGCAGGGCATCCCGACGCTCGGCCTGTGCCTCGGCCTGCAGTGCATGGTCATCGAGTACGCCCGCCACGAGGCCGGCCTGACCGACGCGTCGAGCACCGAGTTCGACCCGGAGACCTCGACGCCGGTCATCGCGACCATGGCGGAGCAGGTGGACATCATCGCCGGCGGCGACATGGGCGGCACGATGCGCCTCGGTCTGTACCCGGCGCACTTCACGGACGGGTCGCTCGCCGCGGAGCTCTACGGTGCATCCGAGGCGTCGGAGCGGCACCGTCACCGCTACGAGGTGAACAACGCCTACCGCCAGCAGATCGCGGACGCCGGCCTGGTGTTCTCGGGCACCTCGCCCGACGGCACCCTCGTCGAGTACGTCGAGCTGCCGCGCGACGTGCACCCGTTCTACATCGCCACGCAGGCGCACCCGGAGCTGCGGTCGCGTCCGACGAACGCGCACCCGCTGTTCGCCGGGCTGGTGGACGCGGCGATCGCGCGCCACGAGGCGTCCAGCCTGTTCGACCCGGCCGAGGAGTCGGCGGAGGTCGTCGCGTAACACGCGCTGACCAGCCGGTCTGGTCCGCCAAAGCGACAGTGTGCGCTGAACCGTCGGCGGAACACTGTCGCTTTCGCGGAACGGACCTGGTCGGGCTGGCCGTCACGTGACGCGCGCTGTCGCTGTCGCGGACGGGAGGCTCTCACCGGGCACGGCCCGGCAGCGCTGGCGCGTGTGCCGGGAACCGGCCGGCGTGGGCCCAGGTGCCACCCGGCACCGCGCCTCCCGTCCGTCCCGGGGAGGGCTGACGGGCCTGCGTGCCAGGATGGGCTGGTGACTGACGCTGCCGCACCCATCGCCGACGAACACGCCTCGTACGAGGTCACCGAGTCCACCGTCGTGTACGAGGGAGCGGTGTGGGACGTCCGCCGTGACCACGTCGACTACGACGGGCACGACATGGTCCGCGAGTACATCGACCACACCGGCGCCGTCGCCGTCTTCGCCGAGGACGACGAGGGCCGCGTGCTCGTCATCCAGCAGTACCGTCACCCGGTGCAGCTGCGCGACTGGGAGCTGCCGGCGGGGCTCCTCGACCACGAGGGTGAGGACCACCTGACCGCCGCGCAGCGGGAGCTCGGGGAAGAGGCCGACCTCGAGGCGGACCACTGGGAGCCCCTCGTCCGGTACAACACCTCGTCCGGCGGCAGCGACGAGTTCATCCAGGTCTACCGCGCCCGAGGCGTCCGTGCGACCGCGTCGGCGTTCGAGCGCGAGGCCGAGGAAGCCGACATCGTGACGCGTTGGGTGCCGCGCGCCGACCTCGTCGAGGGCATCCTCGCGGGTCGTCTGCACAACTCGGCGCTCATCGTGGCGACGCTCGCGGTCGACGCGATCGAGCGAGGCGTGACCGAGCGAGACGTGACCGAGCGGAGCGCGACCGAGCGGAGCGGTATCGAGCGGGACGCGAGGGCGTGACGGCCGACAGCGGGCTCGGCGCCCTGCTGCGGGACGGGACCTGGACGCACGAGCCGGTCGCCGTCGAACCCGTCGTCGACCGAGCCGCCCTGCTCGTGACCGCGGAGGAGGGCAGCGACGCTTGGCGGACGACCTCGTACGGGTTCGTGCACGACTCGGAGCACGCGCTCCTCCGCCCCACCGACAGGGCGTTCTCGGTCGAGGTCTCCTTCGTGCTCGACTTCACCGAGCAGTTCGACCAGGCCGGGGTGTTCCTCCGGGTGGACGAGCAGGAGTGGATCAAGGCCGGGGTCGAGTACGCGGACGGAACACCCCAGGTCGGCGCCGTCGTGACGCACGGGACGTCGGACTGGTCGGTCGCGCCGGTGGCCTCGTGGACGGGACGCGAGGTGACGGTCCGGGCCAGCCGCAGCGGTGCTGCCGTGACCGTCCGAGCGTGGGCACAGGGCGAGGACGCTCGGCTCGTACGGGTCGCCCACCTCGATGCCGATGCCGTCGTGTCGGCCGGGCTGTTCTGTGCGGCACCGACACGGGCCGGGCTGACCGTGACCTTCACGGGGTGCCGGTTCGGCGAGCCGGACGCCGCGCTGCACTGACCCCGCCTGCGGGGCGGTGCCGCACTAGTTTTGTGGCGTGATCCCGCTCGACCGCGCCACCGACACCTACCTGCGGCACGTCGCCGTGGAGCGGGGGCTGTCCCAGCACACGGTGGCTGCCTACCGACGGGACCTGGCCGTCTTCGCGGAGTGGCTCGCGTCGGCGCCGACGGTCGACTCGGACGGTGCCGGCCGAGCCGGGGGAGCGGCGGCGGTCGCCGACGTCGCACGGCTCGCGCGCGGGGACGTCGCCGGCTTCGTGATGCACCTGACCACCCGACCGGAGCAGCCGCTCGCACCCCGGTCCGTCGCCCGGATGCTCAGCTCGGTGCGTTCCTTCACCGCCTTCGCCGCGGCGGAGGGGTGGGTACCGCTCGACCCGGCGACGGCCGTCCGCCCGCCGAAGGCACCGGCCCGACTGCCGAAGGCGATCTCGGTCGACGACATGGAGCGGCTGCTCGGCGCGGCGGGCGCGGCGGACGACGACCCCGTGCAGCTGCGGGACCGGGCGCTCCTGGAGCTGCTCTACGCCACCGGTGCGCGCATCTCCGAGGCGGTCGGGCTGTCCGTGGACGACGTCACGACCCTGTCCGACCCCGAGGACGACGAGGGCGACGGGCTCGCGGTCGTGAAGGTCACCGGCAAGGGCAACAAGCAGCGCGTCGTGCCGCTCGGCAGCTTCGCACGCGCCGCGGTGGACGCCTACCTCGTGCGCGCGCGGCCGGTCTTCGCGGCGCGGGGAGCGTCGACCCCGGCGCTGTTCCTCGGGGCCCGCGGCGCCCGGTTGTCGCGGCAGAGCGCGTGGCTCGTGATCCAGGCGGCGGCGGAGCGGGCCGGACTCGCCGCGCACGTGTCGCCGCACACGTTCCGGCACTCGTTCGCGACGCACCTGCTCGAGGGCGGCGCGGACGTGCGCGTCGTGCAGGAGCTGCTCGGCCACGCGAGCGTCGCGACGACGCAGATCTACACGCTGGTGACGGCGGACATGCTGCGCGACGTGTACCAGACGGCGCACCCGCGGGCGCGGCGGTAGCTCCGGGCGCTGCACCCGTGGGCGTGGCGGTAGCGCCGGGCGCTGCGCTAGAAGAGGTGGAACTGCGCCGACGCGGCGACCACACCCGTGGCGACCGCGAGCACGAGGGCGCTCGCCGCAGCGCTGCGCCACAGCACCCGCCACCTGCCGGTCACTCCGGGGCGGACGATCGCGACGACGCCTGCGACGACGGCCAGCGTGCTCGCGATGGCGACCGGGTTCCAGACGACGGACACGACCGCGAGCAGGACCGCCACGAGCGCCGCCGCCCCGACCCGCTGCACCGAACCGTCGGAGGCCCAGGAGCCGACGCGGACCGCTCCTCCCTCGACGGAGAACGACGGCCCGGCCGGTGCGACGACGACCGGCGCGACGGGCTCCTGCCGTGCCGGCAGCACCCGCGTCGCCCCGCCCCACGCATGGCCGTCCCACCACCGCAGGCGGTGGGCGTCCTGGGGGTCCGGGAACCAGCCGGCGGCCGGCAGCGTCACGGGGTGCTCCTCGAGGGTGCGGTGGATGGTGCGCTCCGACGCTACGCAGCCTGGAGGCACGGCCACAGTCCCACAGCGGGTGTCGGCAACAAGGGGGACCGGCCGCACCTGCGCTACGGTCGGCAGGTGATCACCGCCGACGCAGAGACCCTGTCCGCCTTCTGGGCCGCCCGCCGCGACGAGGCGCCGGAGCTGCCGGAGGCCGTGCCGGAGGCGTGGGCGTTCGGCGCGACGCCCGGCCACGCGGACGGGCTGCTCGACCTGGTGCTCCGGGGCATCAAGGACGGCACGGCGTCGTCGATGTGGGACTACGAGGCCACCGGCGACCCGCTCCCCGAGGTCGGCGAGCTCTCAGTGATCCTCGACGGTCGGGGCGAGCCCCGCGCGGTGATCGAGACGACCGACCTGCAGGTCGTGCCGTTCGACCAGGTCGGCGCGGAGCACGCCCGCGCCGAGGGTGAGGGCGACCGCACGCTCGCGCACTGGCGCGCGGTGCACGAGCGGTACTGGCGCGAGCACTCGGAGAACCCCCGCGGGTACGAGCCGGACATGCCGGTGCTGTGCGAGCGCTTCCGGCTGCTCTGGCCGGAGGCGCCCACCGAGGCCTGAGCGGGGAGCCCTACGCGGGGACGGCCGCCGCGTCGACCTCGTCCATCACGGCCCTCGTCGCGGCGAGCAGTCGGGCGTTGAAGTCGACCCCGAGCTGGTTCGGCACCGTGACGAGCACGGTGTCGGCTGCCCGGACGGCGGCGTCGGCCGCGAGCTCGGCGACGAGCTGCTCCGGTTCCCCGATGTACGAGCGGCCGAAGCGGGCGAGCCCGCCGTCGAGGTGCCCGACCTGGTCCTGCCCCTCGACCTGCGCGCGGACACCGAAGTAGTGCCGCGACTCGTCGTCGGTGATGGGGATGATGCTGCGCGACACCGAGACCCGCGGCGTCCGCTCCCAGCCCATCTCGCGCCAGGTCGTGCGGAACCGTTCGATCTGCTCGGCCTGCAGCTGGTCGAAGGGCACGCCGGTGTCCTCGGTGAGCAGGGTCGACGACATGAGGTTCATGCCCTGCTCGGCCGTCCACTCGGCGGTGGCGCGGGTGCCGGCACCCCACCAGATGCGGTCGGGCAGCGTGTCCGACAGGGGGAACACCGGCAGCGACCCGGCCGACCCGGTCATCTGCGGGTTCGCGTGCGCCATCGGCTCGCCCGCGATCGCGCGCCGGAACACGTCCGTGTGCGCCCGGGCCATGTCGCCGCCGTTGGCGTCGTGCGCCTCGGGTACGTAGCCGAACTGCTGGTAGCCGGCGAGGGCGGTCTCGGGTGACCCCCGCGAGACGCCGAGCTGCAGTCGGCCGCCGGAGATGAGGTCGGTGGCCGCGGCTTCCTCGGCCATGTACAGCGGGTTCTCGTAGCGCATGTCGATCACACCGGTGCCGATCTCGATGCGGTTGGTCCGGGCGGCGATCGCGGAGAGCAGGGGGAACGGTGCGGCCTGCTGCGGGGCGAAGTGGTGCACGCGGAAGTAGGCGCCGTCGACGCCTGCTTCCTCGGCGGCGACGGCGAGGTCGATCGCCTGCACGAGAGCCTCGCGGCCGCTGCGGACGCGCGAGCCCGGTACGTCGCGCCAGTGCCCGAAGGACAGGAACCCGATCTTCGTCATGCCGATGCGAACGCATGCTGCTCCGACCGCATTCCGACACGACTACGGTCGTCGGCATGGACGACGCCCGTGCAGCCCTGACCGACGAACGGCGGCGCAACGAGCGGCTGCTCGCCGACGTCGAGCGCAGCATGCGGGACGTCAGCGACGCCCGGCAGGACGCCAACTCCGACGACGAGCACGACCCCGAGGGTGCGACGCTGGCCTGGGAGCGCGGCTCGCTCGGCGCGGTTCGCAACGCGGCCCGCGACCGGATCCGGATGGTCGACGCCGCGCTCGCGCGGCTCGACGCCGGGACGTACGGCCGGTGCGCGGTCGGCGGCGAGCCGATCCCGGAGGCCCGTCTGGCCGCGGTCCCGTGGGCCGCGACGTGCGTCGCGCACGCGTGACGCGCCTCCCGGCCCGGAGCCGACGGTGCGGCGGACGGGAGGCGGCGCTCGCCACCGTCGGAGCGCCCACGTCGCGTGGACCGGTTCCGCCGCCGTTTCCCAGCCGCGCGTCCTAGGTTGCCGCCATGGACGACACCCACGAGCGACCCGACGCGGTCGTGCGTGCCGACACCACGGCTCCCGAGACCGATGCCGACGACCGGCACCGCCGCTTCCGGTGGTTCCGTCGCCTGCGCGCGTGGATCCACGCACGGCCGGGGTGGCACCTCTTCTACAAGGTGCTGGTCGGGATCGTCGGCGGACTCGTCGTGGTGATCGGGCTCGTCCTCGTGCCGCTGCCCGGGCCGGGGTGGCTCGTGGTGTTCATCGGTCTGACGATCCTGGCGAGCGAGTTCCACTTCTTCCACCGGATCATCACGTGGCTGCGCGCGCAGCTGCACCGCTTCTGGGACTGGGCGAAGGCGCACGGCCCCCAGTGGCTGCGACGCGTCGCCGACCGGGGCAAGGCCGACGTCGACGCCGCGCACGCCGACGCGCACCGGAGCACCGGGGTCCGTGCCCGTCCCCGCCCGAAGCAGGCGCGTCCGGGGCACTGACCCGACGATGCGCGCCGCGTGCGGGGGCGTGCGGTCCTCGGGTGACTAGTCCGCGGGCGTCGCGCTGACGCGGACCGAGCCCGTCGCCGTGCGCTCGACCACCTCGGCGGCACGCTCCTCGCTCGACGCGGCCTCGCGCGAGGTCAGCTGCAGCACGAGGGCGACCGCGGCGGCGAGGACGATGAAGCCGCCGTACCCGGCGATCACCGGGACGAGGCCCACCCTCGGTTCGAGCAGTCCGCCCACGACCGCGGGGACGCCGAAGGCCAGGTAGCTCACGACGTACACCGTCGAGAGCAGTCCGGCGCGGTGCGTCGGAGCCGCCGTGGCGAGGAGCATGCGCAGGGGCGCCTGGAACCCGGCACCGAAGCCGACCCCGGCGACCGCGCTCCCGACGACGACGCCGGGCAGGGCGTGCGCGACGAGGAAACCGACCGTGACGACGGGGCCGAGCACGAGGGCGACGAGCCCGAGCAGCACCGCGCGGCGGGTGTCCATGCGCTGGATCGACAGGCCGGTCAGCGCGCCGACGCCCGTGACGACGGCGATGAGCGCGCCGGCGGCGAAGTGGTTGGTGATGCCGAAGACCTGGCCGAGGGCCGAGGGGACCAGCGACAGGAAGAGCCCGCCGAGCGCCCAGCTCGCGACGAGGGAGCCCGCGACGCTGCGGAAGAGCCGTCGCGAGGACCGCGGCACGCTCACCGTCGGGCGGAGGGAGCGGAGCGCACCGGGGCGCTTCGGTGCACGCTCGGGGACGACGACCAGCGCGAGGACGAGCAGCAGGAGCAGGGCGCCGAAGACGACGTACACGAGCTGCTCCGGTGCCGGGCCCCACTCGACGAGCGCGCCGCTCGCGACCGCTCCGGTGGCGAGGGCGATCGGCGGGACGGCGCCGTTGAGGACCCCGGCGAGCGAGGGGTGGCGGTCGAGCGAGTGGTCGAGCAGTGCTGCGCCGAGGGCACCCATGAGCAGGCCGACCGAGGCGCCCTGGACGATGCGGTCCACGATGAGCGCTCCGACGCCGTCGGCGATGGCGAACAGGCCGAGCGACAGGGTCACGCCGAGGCCGCCGACGACGAGCACGGGCTTCCGGCCGACGTGGTCCGACAGGCGGCCGGCGACGAGCAGGCTCGTCAGGAGGCCGGCGACGTACACGGCGAACACGCCCGTGAGGACGAGCGGGCTGAGGTGCCACTCGGCGGCGTACACGGGGTAGATCGGGGACGGGACCGCCGAGGACGCCACGGCGGCGAGCAGCATCGCTGCGAGGATCCAGAAGCCGGCGACGGAGCGGGCGGACTGCTGCACGGGGCACCCCTTCCTGGCGGACGGCATGCCCACCTGTTCGACTGCATTCGTACTGCACTTCGACTGTACGACGCAAGTCGTACTGCGAGTGCGACGGTGCTACCGTCGGTGCCATGCCCACTGCGCCCGTGGACCCCGTCGGTCCGGCCGAACGCCTGCCGCAGCCGACCGCCGCCGAGATGGAGCTGCCCGTCGTGCTCGACGCGCTGAGCGACCCGATCCGGTTGGCGATCCTGCACCGCTACCTGGTCGATGCCGCGGGCGGGGTGCGCAGCTGCGGGTGGGTCGGGGTCGACCGGCCGAAGTCCACGCTCACCCACCACTTCCGGGTCCTGCGCGAGGCGGGACTGCTCGAGCAGCACCAGGAGGGCCTGACCCGGTCGAGCCGCGTCCGCGTCGAGGACGTGCAGCAGCGGTTCCCCGGGCTGCTCGACCTGGTGGCCGGATGGCAGGTGCCGTCGGCGATCATGCGCGAGGAGGTCCCCGCGTGACCACGGCACCCCGCACGCCCGCGGCGCACGAGCTGCCGACGATCACGACCGATCCCGCGGTGACCACGGCGCTCGCCGCGGACCTCGACGCGGCCGGCTTCACCGTCGAGCGCATCGACGCGCTCTGGGGGGCCGAGGCCGCCGCGTCGCTGCACCGCGGCTCGCGGGTCGCCGCGCTGCGGGCGCTCGCCGCGCGGGAGACCACGCCGCTGACGACCCTCGCGACGCTCTTCGTGCTCGGGCTCCCGGTCGATCGCGCCGACGCCGAGCGGGCCCTCCCCGCCGCGGGACTCGACGGGGTGCTCGCCGCGGGGTTGCTGCGGATCGACGACGACACCGATGACGCCGGTGCTCCCGACGTCGACCACGTGCGGGTGCACCCCGCGGTCGACCTGCGCCCGTACGCCTTCGTCGACGACCTCGGTGCCGGCAGCTGGTGGATCGTCTCGGACCTCGGCGAGCTCGCGCTCGGGACCGCCCTCGGCGAGGAGCACGTGCTGGGCATCGGCGGTGCGACCACGACGCTGTCGGGTCTGCAGATCCCCGTGCCCGTCCGGCGGGTGCTCGACCTCGGCACGGGCTGCGGGATCCAGGCCATGCACGCCCGGCGCTTCGCCGAGCAGGTCGTCGCCACCGACATCTCGCGCCGCGCACTCGACATCGCCCGGTTCAACGCCCACCTGAACGGCATCGACGGCATCGAGTTCCGGCTCGGATCGCTGTACGAGCCGGTGGCGGGGGAGCGGTTCGACCGGATCGTCTCCAACCCGCCGTTCGTGATCACCCCGCGGCGCGACGACGTGCCCTCGTACGAGTACCGCGACGGCGGGATGGTCGGCGACGCGCTCGTCGAGACCGTGCTGCGCGGGTTGGCCGACCACCTCGAGCCCGGCGGGACCGCGCAGCTGCTCGGCAACTGGGAGTACCACTGGGGCGTCGACGGGCTGGACCGGGTCCGCTCGTGGTTCGCGGACGGCGCGCTGGACGCCTGGGTCGTCGAACGGGAGCGCGAGGACCCGCCGGCCTACGCCGAGACGTGGATCCGCGACGGCGGGACGAAGCCCGGCACGGCAGCGTTCGACACCCTGGTCGGCGCCTGGCTCGACGACTTCACCGCGCGTCGCGTGACCGGGGTCGGCTTCGGGTACGTCGTGGTGCGGCGGCCCGGTCGTGCCGGCCAGGGGCAGCCGGGAGGCGCGGCGCACCTCCGGCGCTTCGAACGCGTCCCCGAAGCGCTCGGCTCCAACCCCGCGGGGCTCGGTGCGACGGTCGCGCGGGTGCTCGACGCCGCCGAGTGGCTCGCGGCCCAGGACGACGCCGCCCTCGCGGCCGCGCACCTCCGGGTCGCGGGCGACGTCACCGAGGAGCGGCACTACTGGCCCGGGAACGACGACCCGACGGTGATCACCCTCGTGCAGGGCGGCGGCTTCGGTCGGCGCGTGGACGCGGACACGGCGCTCGCCGCGTTCGTGGGCGCGTGCGACGGGGAGCTCTCGGTCGCGGCGATCACGGGTGCCATCGCGCAGATCACCGGCGTCGACGAGGCCGCACTGTCAGCCGACCTGCTGCCCCGGGTGCGGGACCTGGTGCTGGACGGCCTGCTGCTCGCACCGACGTCCTGAGGCCGCCCCGCACCTCCCCTCCGGTCAGCTCGAGCGGTGGTTGCGCCACGTGTGCTCGGGGGCGTAGCCGAGGAGCTCGCGGGCCTTCTCGCTCGACAGGAGCGAGCTCGTGCCGTCGATGTCCGTGCGGCGCTCGATGTCCGGCACGAAGCGCTCGACGAGCTCGATGGTCGGGGTGTCCATCACGGTGTCGGGGCTCGCGATGACGAACGCCTCGAACCCGGTGAGCTCGGCCTCGAGTGACTTGCGCACCGCCTGCGCGCCGTCGCGGGAGTCGATGTAGGACCAGAGGTTGAACGTCTTGGCCTCGGGCGAGGCATCCCACGGGAACGACGGGTAGTCGGTCTCGTCCATCACGTTGGAGAAGCGCAGCCCGATCATCTTCAGCTCCGGGTCCCAGTGCGTGAAGTGGCGGGCCATCTCCTCCTCGACGGCCTTGCCCAGCGAGTACGACGACTGCGGGCGGACGGCGAACTCCTCGTCGACGGGCAGGTAGGGCGGGTGGTGCTCGCCCATCGGGATGCCGAGCAGGGTCTCGCTCGACGCCCACACGACGTTCTTGATCCGTGCGACGCGGGCGGCGTGGAACACGTTGATCGACGCGGTGACGTTGTTCGTGATGAGGGCGACGTCGGGCACCTGGCCGGGGGCGGGCACGGCGGCGAGGTGCACCACGGCGTCGACGCGGTCGTAGCGGTCGTCGATGCCGGTCAGCGCACCGAGCACCTGGCCGTAGTCGCTGAGGTCGATGCGGACGAAGGGCACCCGTTCCGGCTTGTCGGGGGAGGGCACCCGGTCGAGCAGGACCACGTCGTACCCGTGCTCGTCGAGGTCGCGGACGACCGCCCGTCCGAGCTTGCCGCTGCCTCCGGTCACCACAACACGCGTCATCGCGTCACTCCACATCGTCGTCGGACGGCCTGGTCGGCCCGGGTCCATCCTGCCGCGCGGCAGCGACGCGGGACCAGGCACTGGCGGTACCTGTCCGGGCGGCGCAGCCCGCCGTGGCGGGGATCAGGCCGAGGTGGGTGCGACGGACTGCGCGACCGCCAGGCGTGCCACGAGCTCGACGTGGTCGGCCATGTCGCGCGACGGGTCGTACAGCCACTGGATCTGCATGCCGTCCGAGATCGCGAGCAGGACGCTCGCGAGCTGCTCGGCGTCGACGTCCGACCGCAGTCGGCCGTCTTCCTGCATGGCGCGGAAGTCGCGGGCGAAGTCGCCGCGGCTGCGCTCGTAGCGCTCGCGGAAGTACTCGTGCGCCGGGTGCTCGGGGTCCGTCGCGGCGGCGGCGGACAGGTTGACGAACATCTGCACGAGCCCGGGGACCTCGGTGTTGTGCCGGACGATGGCCGCGAGGAACGCGCCGGGGTCGCCCGCTGCGATGCCCCAGTCCTGGGCGAGGTCGACCTCGTCGCGGCGACGGAGGACCTCGACCCAGAGGTCGTCCTTCGAGTCGAAGTAGTGCAGGAGCCCGGCCTGGGTGAGCCCGACCGCGTCCGCGATGTCCTTGATGCTCGTCCGGCGGAAGCCCTGCTGGGCGACGAGGTCGAGCGCGACCGTGAGGATCTCCTCGCGCTTCGCGATGCCCTTCGCGTACGAACCCCGTCGTGCCATGGCGCGAGCGTACCGCCCCTGCCGAGCCGCAAAAAACCTACTCCTGATAGGTTTTGGTGCTACGCTGGGCGCAGCCGCCGACGAAGGCGCGCGGAGGTCATGCCCCGGCGCCCGTCGCACAACGAAGGGACCGACCATCGTGACCACCGTGGACGAGACGACCCGCGCCTCCAGTCCGTCGCCGCTGACCGAGCGCATCGACGCGCTCCTCGGACAGCTGACGACCGAGGAGAAGGTCCAGCTGCTGACCGGGCGTGACTTCTGGACGACCTGGCCGATCGAGAAGATCGGGCTGCGCCGCATCCTGATGTCCGACGGGCCGTCCGGCGTCCGCGGCGAGGTGTGGGACGAGCGCGACCCGTCACTCAACCTGCCGTCCGCCACCGCCCTCTCGGCGAGCTGGGACCGGGCGATCGCGAAGCGCTACGGTGCCGCGGCTGCGGTCGAGGCCCGTCGCAAGGGAGTCGACGTCGTCCTCGGCCCGACCATCAACCTGCACCGTTCGCCCCTCGGCGGCCGCCACTTCGAGGCCTTCAGCGAGGACCCGCTGCTGACCGGCGACCTCGCCGCGTCGTACGTCGACGGCGTGCAGGAGAACGGTGTCGCCGCGACGCCGAAGCACTACATCGCGAACGACTACGAGACCGACCGCTTCACCGCGTCGACCGAGGTGTCGGACCGCGCCCTCCGCGAGCTGTACCTGCTCGCGTTCGAGAAGGCCGTCACCGAGGCGCACGCCTGGGCGGTCATGTCCTCCTACAACGCGATCAACGGCGTCACGGCGTCGGAGAACGATCTGCTCGAGACGCCCCTCAACTCGGAGTGGGGGTTCGACGGCATCGTCGTCTCCGACTGGACCGGTGTCCGCTCGGTGGACTCGGCGAAGGCGTCGCAGGACGTCGCGATGCCCGGACCGAACCCCTGGTGGAGTGAGGGACCGCTGCTGGCGGCCGTGCAGTCCGGCGACGTGCCGATGGACGCGATCGACCGCAAGGTCCGCCGCATCCTCACCCTGGCGGCGCGCGTCGGGGCGCTCGAGGGCTTCGAGCCCGTCGCCGCGCAGCCGGTGCACGTCGAGGACGGCGTCGCGTTCGTCCGCGAGGCCGAGGCAGAGGGCACCGTCCTCGTCCGCAACACCGGCGTGCTGCCGCTCGACGCCGCTGCGGTGTCGCGGATCGCGCTCGTCGGGCACAACGCCGACCAGGCCCGCACGCAGGGTGGCGGCTCGGCGACGGTGGTGCCCGAGCACGTCGTCACGCCGATCGAGGGCATCCGCGCCGCGTTCCCGGGTGCGACCGTGGAGTACGCCATCGGTGCTGTCGTGCAGGAGGGCATCGCCGAGTTCCCGCTGTCGACCATCACCAATCCGTCGACCGGGGAGCCCGGTGCCCGCGTCGCGTTCGTGAAGGACGGCGAGGAGCTGTACGTCGAGGACCGCCGTGCGACCGCGCTGTTCTGGTTCGGCGGTGACGCCCCGACGCGCGAGGCCGATCGGCTCGACATCACGACGACCTACACGGCGCAGGAGACGGGCACCGTCCGCATCGGCGTCGGTGCCGCCGGACACTCCCGCCTGTGGGTCGACGGCGAGCTCGTGCTCGACGAGACCGTGCGGGTCGAGGGCGACCAGCTCGGTGCCGCGTTCCTCAACCCGCCGGCTCGCTCGGTACCCGTCGAGGTGACCGAGGGCCAGCAGGTCGCGATCCGCATCGAGTACGACGTCGTGCAGGACGACGCGCTCGGCGGTGTGCTCGCCTACCAGTTCGGCACCGAGCCGAGCGACGCCGACCCGGCAGCGCTGATCGACGCCGCGGTCGCGACCGCACGCGACGCCGACGTGGCGATCGTCGTCGTCGGGACGAACAGCAAGGTGGAGTCCGAGGGGTACGACCGCTCGACGCTCGCGCTGCCGGGGCACCAGGACGACCTGGTCCGTGCCGTCGCCGCGGCGAACCCGAACACGGTCGTGGTGGTCAACTCCGGCTCGCCGGTCGAGATGCCGTGGCGGGAGGACGTCGCAGCGGTGCTGCTGACCTGGTTCGGCGGCCAGGAGTACGGCAACGCCCTGGCCGACGTGCTCACCGGTGCGGCGGAGCCGGGCGGGCGCCTGCCCACCACCTGGCCGGCCGCGCTCGAGGACGTGCCCGTCGCGAACGTCACCCCGGTCGACGGGCAGGTCGCGTACGACGAGGGCGTGCACGTCGGCTACCGGGCCTGGCTCCGCGCCGGCACCGAGCCCGCCTACCCGTTCGGGCACGGCCTGGGCTACACGACCTGGACGATCGACGGTGTCTCGGCATCGCCGACCGTCACCGAGGGGGACGCGGTGATCGTCACCGCGACCGTCGCGAACACCGGCGACCGCGCCGGCAAGCACGTCGTGCAGGTCTACGCCTCGCGCGCCGAGTCGGCCGTCGACCGTCCGGTGCGCTGGCTCGTGGGGTTCGCTCCCGTGCGCCTCGGGGCGGGGGAGTCGACCGAGGTCTCGATCGAGGTGCCGGCCCGTGCCTTCGCGCACTGGGACGGTGCCTGGCGCTACGAGCCCGGGACGTTCGAGCTGCACGTCGGTGCGTCGGTCGCCGACATCGCCGGTGCGGCGTCCCTCGAACTGGAGTGATCCGATTTCCGCGCTGGCGCAGGTCCATTCAGTAGCATGAACCCTGCGTCCGGCGGCTGGTTACCGTCGACGCGCGCACCGTCGAGGGATCGTCGTGCGAGTGAAGCGGCCTCCTGATCCGGTCGTGGATCCCCTTCGGTCCTGGTGCGTCCAGAATGCGTCCCCGCGTCCGCGCGGGGGCGCATTCGTCGTTCCGGGCCGTCGCCGCTCCCGGTCCTGAGCCGGATCGTTCCGCTGGCACGAGCGCCCCGGTACGTCGCTCATCCGGAACACGCACCTCAGTGAACATCGGTCACGTTCGGTGACGTGCCGGTGATGACAAACCGTTCAGGAAGTGAAAGAGTGAGCCGCGCCATCCCGTGCGGATCAGGGACGGGATGGTCATCCGGCCGGGGGCTCCGGGTCCTCACCACCCCTGCGGCCCCCGGCCGGGTGCCTGCTCCCCGGCGCCTGTTCCCGGGCGCCTGTTCCCAGGCGCCGGTTCCCGGGTGGCGGGAGCATCAGCGCAGGCGCGGCGCGATCTCCTCGGCCACGATCCGCAGGAGCCGCTCGTGCGCCGCGGCGTCCCCGTTCGCCGGCAGGGTGATCACCAGCTCGTCGGTCGCCTGCACCGCAGGGTCGGCCGCCAGCGCGTCGACGATCTCGTCGATGCCGCCCGACAGCACCTTGCTGAACCGGAAGGGCGGACCGCTCAGGGGACGCCCCTCGTCGTCCATCCCGCTCGCGTACCCCGTGAGGAACTCGTCGTGGACCTGCCGGTCGTGGTCGTCGAGCAGCGGGACGACGATCCGGCCGACCGCGACCCGGGCCACGCGGTGCGGGTGCAGCTCGGCGAACCGCTCCCGGTACGCCGCGATCTGGTCGGCCTGCGCCTCGGCGAACGGTGCGCCGGTGTCCTCGGTGTTCAACGTCGAGCAGTGGAGCAGCAGGCCCTTCTCGGCGGTGCGGACCGCCGTGCCCAGGCTGCCGCCGCCCCACCACACGCGGTCCCGCAGCCCCTGCGAGAGCGGTTGCAGCGCCAGGTCCGCGCCGGCCGGGATGCTCTCGTAGCCCTTCCCGGCGGTGCCGAGCGGTTCGCCCTGCAGGACCTCGAGCAGACGCGCCGCGCGGGCTTCGGCCTCGTCGCGGAAGCTGCGCTCGGAGGTGCCGAAGACCGGGTCGAGGATCGGGCCGTACCCGGCGATCCCGGTGCTGATCCCGAGCTGGACCCGTCCGCCGCTGAGCAGGTCGACCGTGCTGGCGTCCTCGGCGAGCCGCACCGGGTCCTCGTAGCGCATGCCGAGGACGGCGGTGCCGAAGCCGATGGTGCTCGTGCGCTGGGCGGCCGCCGCGAAGAACGTCATGGGGCTCGTGAGGAACGGTTCGAAGTGCCGGCCACGCACCCAGCCCGTCCCGTAGCCGAGCGACTCGGCCGTCTCGAAGAGCCGCAGCCCGTCCTCCAGGGCAGCCGCCGCACCTGCGGTGCCGCCGTGGTTGGGGACGAAGGAGAGGAAGCCGAGTTCGCGCACGGTGCAATTCTATGCGCGCGCATTGATTTCCGACAGGTGCCGGACGGGAGGCGCGGCTCGTCCCCGTCCTGTGACCTGCGGTCGGTGCGCGCGGACGCCGGGTGTGTGGCGGAGCGGCCCCGTGCCTCCCGTCCGTCGCTGGTCCGTCTGCCGGTCACCGGCCACCTGGGAGGATGGACCCATGACCGACGTCACCACCACCCCGCCGCTCCTCGCCGCCCTGCCCGCGGCGGTCGACGGCGTCGTCGACCCCGACGCGGTCTACCAGGCGTTCGCCGACTGGGCCGGAGCGGGCGGGCGGCCGCTCTACCCGGCGCAGGACGAAGCGCTCATCGAACTCGTCTCCGGCGCCAACGTCGTCCTCAGCACGCCGACGGGCACCGGCAAGTCGCTCGTCGCCGCCGGGGCGCACTTCGCGGCGCTCGCCGAGGGCAAGCGCAGCTACTACACGGCACCGATCAAGGCGCTCGTCTCCGAGAAGTTCTTCCAGCTCGTCGACCTGTTCGGCGCGCACAACGTCGGCATGGTGACCGGTGACTCGAGCGTCAACGCCGACGCCCCGATCATCTGCTGCACGGCGGAGATCCTCGCGAACACCGCGCTCCGCCAGGGTCCCGACGCCGAGGTCGACGTCGTCGTGATGGACGAGTTCCACTTCTACGGTGACCCCGACCGCGGGTGGGCGTGGCAGGTGCCGCTCCTCGTGCTCGAGCGTGCGCAGTTCCTGCTCATGTCGGCGACGCTCGGAGACGTCACCACCATCGCCGACGACCTGTCGCGCCGGACCGGTCGCCCGACCGCCCGCGTCACCGGCGTCTCGCGGCCCGTGCCGCTGTCGTACGAGTACGTGCTGACGCCCGTGCAGGAGACCGTCGAACGGCTGCTCGAGGAGGGCAAGGCACCGATCTACATCGTGCACTTCGCCCAGGCCGCGGCGCTCGAGCGGGCGCAGGCGCTCATGTCCGTGAAGGTGGCGTCGCGCGAACGCCGGGACGAGATCGCCGAGGCGATCGCCGGGTTCCGGTTCAGTGCCGGGTTCGGGCAGACCCTCTCGCGCCTGATCCGGGCCGGCATCGGCGTGCACCACGCCGGCATGCTCCCGAAGTACCGACGGCTCGTCGAACAGCTCGCGCAGCGCGGACTCCTGCCGGTGATCTGCGGTACCGACACCCTCGGCGTGGGCATCAACGTCCCCATCCGGTCCGTGCTGCTCACCGGCCTGACGAAGTTCGACGGCTCGCGCATGCGGCAGCTGTCCGCCCGCGAGTTCCACCAGATCGCCGGCCGCGCCGGCCGCGCCGGGTACGACACCGAGGGTGACGTCGTCGCCGAGGCGCCCGAGCACGAGATCGAGAACGCGCGCGCCGTCGCCAAGGCCGGAGACGACCCGAAGAAGAAGAACAAGGTCAAGAAGAAGAAGGCGCCCGAGGGCTTCGTGTCCTGGGGGCCGGCGTCGTTCGACCGGCTCATCGCCGCGGAGCCCGAACCGATGGTGTCGCGGATGCGGATCACGCACGCGATGGTGCTCGCGGTCGTCGCCCGCGGGGGAGACGCCTTCGCCGACGTCCGGTCGCTCGTGTTCGAGAACCACGAGCCGCGCTCCCGGCAGCTCGCGATGGCCCGGCGCGCACTGTCGATCGCCCGCACGCTGATCAACGCCCGGGTGATCGAGAAGGTCGACGGGCAGTACCGGATGACCGTCGACCTGCCCGTGAACTTCGCGCTCAACCAGCCGCTGTCGCCGTTCGCGCTCGCCGCGTTCGAGCTGCTCGACCCGGAGTCGTCGACGTACGCGCTCGACATGGTGTCGATCGTCGAGGCGACCCTGGACGACCCGCGCGCGATCCTCGCGCAGCAGCAGTTCAAGGAGCGCGGCGAAGAGGTCGCCCGCATGAAGCGTGAGGGCATCGAGTACGAGGAGCGGATGGAGCTCCTCGAAGCGGTGACCTGGCCCAAGCCGCTCGATGAACTGCTGACGGCCGCCTACGAGGCCTACGCGGCCGAGCAGCCGTGGGTGCTCGACTTCACGCTCTCGCCCAAGTCCGTGGTGCGCGACATGTACGAGCGGGCGATGACCTTCGGTGACTTCGTGCGGTTCTACCAGCTGACCCGGTCCGAGGGACTCGTGCTCCGCTACCTGTCCGACGCCTACCGGACCATGCGGCAGACCATCTCCGAGGAGCAGCGGACGCCCGAGCTCGACGACCTGATCGAGTGGCTCGGCGAGGTCGTACGGCAGACCGACTCGTCGCTCGTCGACGAGTGGGAGGCGCTGGTCAACGGTGACGTGGCGCTCGCCGAGGCCGAGCACCAGGAGATCGCACCGCCGCAGCCCGCGCGGCTCACCGGCAACCCGCGCGCGTTCCGGGTGCTCGTGCGGAACGCGCTGTTCCAGCGGGTGCTGCTCGCTGCGGCCGACGATCCCGAGGGCCTCGGGATGCTCGACGCGACGAGCGGGTTCGACCGGTCGGCCTGGGACAACGTGCTCGAGGAGTACTACGAGGAGCACGACGCGATCGGGACCGACGGCGACGCCCGGTCCATGGAGTACCTGGTGCTCGACGAGAACGGTGCCGGGCGGACCTGGCGGGCACGGCAGATCTTCGCCGACCCCGAGGGCGACAAGGACTTCGGCTTCTCGGCCACCGTCGACCTCGACGCGTCGGACGAGGCCGGCGAGGCCGTCGTGCGGGTCACGGAGATCGGCCGGTTCGACGGGTGGTCCGAGGTGGACGTGGACTAGACGGCCCGCGGTACGCGGTCACGCGGAACGCGTCCGCCGCGGTCCGGGTACGTTCGACGCCAGCCCCGGACACCCGGGCCGGGGCACCCACGGAAGGACCCGTCATGCGCATCGGATCGAGCATCGCCCTGATCGTCATCGGTGCGATCGTCGCGTTCGCGGTCGACTTCCAGGTCGCGGGCATCGACCTGCGCCTGATCGGCTACATCCTGATGGCGGCCGGCGTCGTCCTGCTCATCATCAGCCTGGCGGTCGGGTTCGGCGGCCGTCGGACCACGACCACCACCCGGTCGGGCGTCGACCCGGCATCGGGGGAGCAGATCACGCGGCAAGACCGCCGCGACGGCACGTACTGAGCGGACGACGACGGGCCCGGGCGGTGTCACCGCCCGGGCCCGTCGTCGTCCAGCCCCGTCGTCGTCCAGCCCCGTCGTCGTCCAGCCCGTCAGAACAGGGTCGCGGGCGGTTCGAACTGCACCGGCTCCGGAGCGGGCGGGACGTCCGTGTCCGGCCAGCCCGGGCCGGACGGCACCTCGGTGCGGTTCTGGTAGGCGGTCGCGGCCCCGCGGGCGCGCACGTCGGCGGCTTCGTTCATCTCGTGACCGACGTGCCCGCGGACCCACTCGAACGTGACCTTCCGGCCCTGCAGCTCGGCGTCGAGCTCCTTGATGATCTCGACGTTCAGGACCGGCTTGCCGTCGGCCTTCCGCCAGCCCTTCCGCTTCCACCCGGCGAGCCACTCGGTGCACGCCTTGATCGCGTACTGGCTGTCGCACAGGATGTGCAGCGGCTCACCGGTGTGCTTCGTCGCGCGGAGCAGCTGCAGCACGGCCGTCAGTTCACCGATGTTGTTCGTCGCCCGCGGCCACCCGCCGGCGGCCCAGCGGTCGTCGTCGACGTACCAGGCCCAGCCGGCCGGTCCGGGGTTGCCGAGGGCGGAGCCGTCTGCGGCGGCGACGATGGTCACGATGTGGCCTCCTGGGTGGTGCGGGGTGCTGGTCGAGCGTAACGGACGCGCAGTACCACCGGACCTCAGCGGGAGGCCGGGTCCAGGTTGATCCAGGAGCCGGCGAGCACCCACCCCTTGCCGTCCGTCTGCATGCTGGGGTTGAGCCACCGCAGTTGGGACACGGTGATGCCGAAGCGCTCGGCGATCGTCGTCTGGTCGTCACCCTCGTTGACCCGGTAGGCGACCGGGGTGCCGGTCGTCCCGCGGAGCGTCTCGTCGTCGGCGTCGAACGCGTACCCGTACGCGCCCGGGCGAGCCGTGCCGAGCGTCACGTGCAGGTCGGGTTCGGGGTTCGGGATCGACCACGACAACTCGCCGATGGCCAGCGCCTTGTGGACCCACGGTCGGTTGCTGTCGTCGCCGTCGGACTGGTCCGGCACCAGCACGACCGTGTGGAGCCAGTCCGGGTACGGTCCGGCGTCCGCCAGGCTGACGGTCGCGGGCGGCTGCCCGTCGGCCGCCCAGCGGGTGTCGGCCACCGCTCGGGCGTCCCCGCCGTCGCCGTACTGCGCCGTGCGGCGGAACTGCACCCCCATCGGCTGCGGGTTCGTCGTCCGGTAGCCGGAGAGCTGCGCGTCGAACGTCCCGTGGTCGTTCGCGACGACGCGGACGTGGATCGACGTGTCACCGGACTTCGACACGGCGTCGGTCTCCGCGACCACCGTGCCCGGCGGGACCGCCTGCGGAGCCGTGACGGGCTGCGCGGTGGCGTCCGCGGCACCCGAACCGTCGACGGGCCCCGGCGTCGCGGTGGCGCTCGGCGCAGCGTGCCCGGTCGGCTTCGGCAGCGGGGCGTCGTCCCCGAACAGCGAGCAGCCCGTCAGCAGCAGCGTGCTCATCCCCACCAGCGCGACGACCGTCGCTCCCCGTGCCCTCGTCCGACCCATCGACGGCCCCCTTCGTCGGGACGACGGTACCCGAGCGGGAACCGGCTCACGGCCGTCGTGACCGAACCGGTACCAGGGGCCGCGGCCTACTGTGCGGGACATGAGCGACAGCATCCCCGACGTGCCCGGCCCCGACGAGTCCGACGACCGTGCCCGCAACGACGAACTCCGCGACGCCGCGCACAGTGACGACGTCGCCGGCGTGAGCGACCGCGAGCAGCGCGCCGCCGACACGTCCTACAGCCCGTCGAGCGAGCGGGAGACGGTCGCGTCCCAGACGCAGCAGCGTGACGACGCGGACCTGGAGGCAGACGGCATCGACCCGTCCCGGGTGGTCGCGGCTCCCGGCACCGGCGGTGCGGACGACGCCGGCGACGTCGAGCCGGAGCCCGGTGATCTGCACCTGCCGTGGCAGTCCGAGGAGGACCGGCGGGGCTGACCCCGTCGGTCGGATCAGGACACCGCGTCCGGGTGCGACCCCGTGCGCTGCCCGTTCTCGAGCCCGTCGATCGCCGTCAGGTCCTCGTCGGTCAGCACGAAGCCGTCGACGTCGATGTTCGACCGGATGCGTGCCGGCGTCACCGACTTCGGCAGGACGACGACCCCCTGCTGCACGTTCCACCGCACGAGCACCTGCGCGACGCTCACCCGGTGCGCATCCGCTATCCGCGTGAGCACCGGTTCGTCGACGAGCCGCCCGCGTCCGAGCGGCGACCACGCCTCGGTGACGATGCCGTGCTCCTCGTGGAACGCCAGCAGCTCGCGCTGCGGCAACCACGGGTGCCGTTCCACCTGGTTGACAGCGGGGACCTCGCCCGCCTCGTCGATCACCCGCTGCAGGTGCGGCACCTGGAAGTTCGAGACGCCGACGCTCCGTGCCCGCCCCTGCTCCCGCAGCTCGACGAGGGTCCGCCAGGTCTCGACGTACCGGTCGTTCGCCGCGGCCGGCCAGTGGATCAGGTACAGGTCGACGGCGTCGAGACCGAGCCGCTCGAGGCTCGCATCGAACGCCCGCAGGGTCGCGTCGCGCCCCTGGTGGTCGTTCCACACCTTCGTCGTCACGAACACGTCGTCGCGGTCCAGACGGGAGGCGCGGATCGCCTTCCCGACGCCGCGTTCGTTGCCGTACATCTCGGCGGTGTCGACGTGGCGGTACCCCGCATCGAGCGCTGTGCCGACGGCGGTCTCCGCCTCGGCGTCGTCGACCTTGTAGACGCCGAAGCCGACGGCGGGGATCGTCCGGCCGTCACGGAGGGGGAAGGAGGTGACCATGCACCCATCCTGCCCATCGAGGCAGGGGTGCGCCGCGCCTCCCGGCCGTCAGCTCGGGATCGTCACCGGCTCGGTGTCCGGCAGAGGGCTCGCATCACGGCCGCGCAGGTCGGGCAGCCACCGTCGCGTGAAGAGGGGGAGCAGCACGCCTGCGGCGGCCATCACCGCGCCGACGGTCATGCCGCCGGTCGGCCCGTTGGCGTCGATGAGGAAGCCCGCGACGGCGGACCCGCCCGCGGCGCCGATGAGCTGCCCGGTGCCCATCCAGCCGTACGCCTCGGCGGTGTCCGAGAACTTCACGGTCGCGGACACGGAGCCGAACATGACCGCGAGGGCCGGGGCGATGCCCGCGCCCGCGATCACGAGGGCGAGGCAGAGCCACCAGAAGTCGGTGCCACCGACCGCCAGCGCGAGACCGACGAAGACGATCGACATGCGGGCCCAGAGCGTGTTCTTCGAGATCGGTCGGTGGCCGAGTGCGAGACCGCCGGCGAGCGACCCGATGGCGAACACCGCGAGGACGATGCCGGCGTTCGGGCTGCCCTCGCCGAAGACGCTGGTGACGCTCGCTTCGACCGCCGAGCACGCGCCGATGAGCAGCAGGCCGGTCAGGGTCGCGACGATCACCGACGGACGCTTCAGCACGACGCCGAACGCACGCTTCGACCGGGGGATGCGCACGCGGCCGAGCTCGGGGGAGGCGATGAACCACACGCCGCCCACGACCAGGAAGACCATCGCGACGACGATCGCCTGGACCGTGCCGACCTGCGTCGCGACGAACGTGGTGATGACCGGGCCGGCGACCCAGATCAGTTCCTGTGCGCTGGCGTCGAGCGAGAACAGCGGGGTGAGCTGCGACGAGGTCACCATCTTCGGGTAGATCGTGCGCACCGCCGGCTGCACGGGCGGCACCGCCAGGCCGCCGAGGAACCCGACGACGACGTACCCCCACAGCGGCATCGTGGTGAACGCGATCACGACCATGCTCGCCAGGGCGACCGCGGTCGTGAGGATCAGGACGGGCCGCATGCCCCAGCTGCCCATCCACCGGCTCGTCAGCGGGCCGGCGATCGCCTGGCCGATGCTCGTCGTCGCGAGGACGAGCCCCGCGGCGCCGTAGGAGTGGAACACGTGCTCGACGTGCAGCAGGTAAGCGAGCGACAGCATGCCGAACGGGAAGCGTGCGGTGAGCTGCGCTGCGATGACGCGACCGACTCCGGGGGTCTTCAGCAGGGGTCCGTAGGCGCTCACGTGACGAGCGTACCGACCGGACGGATCGTGCCGTCACCCGTCCGGGGGTGCTGGGGACAGACCTGGTCGGACCGGTGCTCGGGCGCGACCTCTGCGACACGCCGACGCGCCGATTCCACACATGTGGATCGAGGCTGTCCACGGGTGTGGGGAAGTGTCGGTGGTCGGCCGCAGACTGGCGGAATCACGGGCCTCCCCGAGGTGTTCACATTGTGGAGGGGCTTGTGGAGAACTACACGGCTGTAACACTTCCTCTTGTGGTCGGTGCCGCAGCCAGCCACTAGATGTAGTGTGGAGCCATCGCAGCGGCCCCTCCCGGACTCGTCTGCGCACAGGCATCAGCACCACCCTCCACAGCACGAAACACCCAGCAAGAACCAGGGGAGATCATGGCCGTCACCGTCTACACCAAGCCGTCCTGCGTCCAGTGCACCGCGACGTACCGCGCCCTCGACAACAAGGGCATCCAGTACGAGGTGCTCGACGTCTCCGCGGACGAAGCCGCGCTCGAGCACGTCAAGAGCCTCGGCTACATGCAGGCCCCCGTCGTCGTGACCGACGACGACCACTGGTCGGGCTTCCGTCCCGACAAGATCGCGACGCTCAGCGCCGAACTCGCGTGAGCCGTGCGGGTCCCGTCATCGGGACCCGCACCTCCGCCGGCCGGGAGGCGCGCAGCACCTCCGTCAGGCCACCCCCGATCTGCTGTCCGCACCTCTCACAAGGAGCGCGCACATGAGTCGCCTCGTCTACTTCTCGAGCGTGTCCGGCTACACGGCCCGCTTCATCGAGAAGCTCGGCCGTGACGCGGACCGCATCCCGCTCTTCCCGAACGACCCGTTCCTCCATGCGGACGAGCCGTACGTGCTGGTCCTGCCCACATACGGCGGCGGCAACGGGCAGGGCGCGGTGCCCAAGCAGGTCATCAAGTTCCTCAACGACGAACGCAACCGCTCGCTCATCCGCGGCGTGATCGTCGGGGGCAACACGAACTTCGGCGAGGCCTACGGCCTCGCCGGGGACGTCATCGCGCAGAAGTGCGGCGTCCCGCTCCTGTACCGCTTCGAACTCTTCGGCACGCCGGACGACGTGCTGGCTGTCAACACTGGATTGGATGCATTTTGGACGCAGCAGTTGCAGACGTCGATCTGACGTCGCCGCAGACGGGGATGGACTACCACTCCCTCAACGCGATGCTCAACCTCTACGACGCGAACGGGAACATCCAGTTCGACAAGGATCGTGAGGCTGCCAAGCAGTTCTTCCTGCAGCACGTCAACCAGAACACCGTCTTCTTCCACAACCTGAAGGAGCGGCTCGACTACCTGGTCGAGAACGAGTACTACGAGCGCGAGACGATCGACCAGTACTCGCTCGAGTTCATCCAGCAGCTCAACGACCTGGCGTACTCGAAGAAGTTCCGGTTCCAGACGTTCCTCGGTGCGTTCAAGTACTACACGAGCTACACGCTCAAGACGTTCGACGGCAAGCGCTACCTCGAGCGCTTCGAGGACCGCGTCGTGATGACCGCCCTCGGCCTGGCGCAGGGCAACGAGCAGCTCGCGATCGACCTCGTCGAGGAGATCATCGCCGGCCGCTTCCAGCCCGCGACCCCGACGTTCCTCAACACCGCGAAGGCCCAGCGCGGCGAGCTCGTCTCCTGCTTCCTCCTCCGCATCGAGGACAACATGGAGTCGATCTCGCGCGGCATCAACTCCTCGCTGCAGCTCTCGAAGCGCGGCGGCGGCGTGGCCCTGCTGCTCTCCAACATCCGCGAGGCCGGCGCCCCGATCAAGCAGATCGAGAACCAGTCCTCGGGCATCATCCCCGTCATGAAGCTGCTGGAAGACTCCTTCTCGTACGCGAACCAGCTCGGCGCGCGCCAGGGTGCCGGTGCCGTCTACCTGTCGGCGCACCACCCCGACATCATGAAGTTCCTCGACACCAAGCGCGAGAACGCGGACGAGAAGATCCGCATCAAGACGCTGTCGCTCGGTGTCGTCGTGCCGGACATCACGTTCGAGCTCGCGAAGAACAACGAGGACATGTACCTGTTCTCGCCGTACGACGTCGAGAAGGTCTACGGCGTCCCGTTCGGCGACGTCCCGATCTCCGAGAACTACCGCGCGATGGTCGACGACTCGCGCATCAAGAAGACGAAGATCAAGGCGCGTGACTTCTTCACGACCATCGCCGAGATCCAGTTCGAGTCGGGCTACCCGTACATCGTGTTCGAGGACACGGTGAACAAGGCCAACCCGATCAAGGGTCGGATCAACATGTCCAACCTGTGCTCGGAGATCCTGCAGGTCAACACCCCGACGACCTTCAACGAGGACCTGTCCTACAAGGAGATCGGCAAGGACATCTCCTGCAACCTCGGCTCGCTGAACATCGCGCTGACGATGGACTCGCCGGACTTCGGCAAGACCATCGAGACGGCGATCCGCGGTCTGACCTCGGTCTCGCAGATGTCGCACATCTCGTCGGTCCGCTCGGTCGAGGACGGCAACGACAAGTCGCACGCCATCGGCCTCGGCCAGATGAACCTGCACGGCTACCTCGCTCGTGAGCGCGTGTACTACGGCTCCGAAGAGGGCATCGACTTCACGAACATCTACTTCTACACGGTGCTGTTCCACGCCCTGCGCGCCTCGAACAACATCGCCATCGAGACGGGGGAGACCTTCGACGGCTTCCGTGACTCGAAGTACGCGTCGGGCGAGTTCTTCGACAAGTACACCGACCAGGCCTGGGTGCCGGCGACCGCCCGCGTCGCGCAGCTGTTCGCCGACGCGAACATCGCGATCCCGACGCAGGACGACTGGAAGGCGCTGAAGGCGTCCATCCAGGAGCACGGCATCTACAACCAGAACCTGCAGGCCGTCCCGCCGACCGGTTCGATCTCGTACATCAACCACTCGACGTCGTCGATCCACCCGATCGCGTCGAAGATCGAGATCCGCAAGGAAGGCAAGCTCGGTCGCGTCTACTACCCGGCGCCGTTCATGACGAACGACAACCTGGACTACTACCAGGACGCGTACGAGATCGGCCCCGAGAAGATCATCGACACCTACGCCGCTGCCACGCAGCACGTCGACCAGGGTCTGTCGCTCACGCTGTTCTTCAAGGACACGGCCACCACGCGCGACATCAACAAGGCCCAGATCTACGCATGGCGCAAGGGCATCAAGACGATCTACTACATCCGTCTCCGCCAGCTCGCCCTCGAGGGCACCGAGGTCGAGGGCTGCGTCAGCTGCATGCTCTGATCGCCCACGCGATCACCCTTCGGACTGGAGGCACGGTGCCAGACCGCACCGCGCCTCCAGTCCGTCACCAGATCACCATCTCGAATCCGGAAGACAATCCATGACCCTCACCGACCCGGTCCACGCCACGGGCAAGTCCATCCCGCTGATCAGCGCGGTCAGTGCCATCAACTGGAACCGCATCCAGGACGACAAGGACGTCGAGGTCTGGAACCGTCTGGTCAACAACTTCTGGCTGCCCGAGAAGGTGCCGCTGTCGAACGACGTGCAGTCGTGGAACACGCTCACGCCGGAGGAGCAGCAGCTCACCATGCGGGTCTTCACCGGCCTGACGCTGCTCGACACCATCCAGGGCACCGTCGGCGCGATCAGCCTGATCCCCGACGCGATCACCCCGCACGAAGAAGCCGTCTACACGAACATCGCGTTCATGGAGTCGGTGCACGCGAAGAGCTACTCGTCGATCTTCTCGACGCTCGCCTCGACGCCCGAGATCGACGACGCCTTCCGCTGGTCCACCGAGAACGTGAACCTGCAGAAGAAGGCCCAGATCGTCCTCGACTACTACACCGGTGACGACCCCCTGAAGCGCAAGGTCGCCTCGACGCTGCTCGAGTCGTTCCTGTTCTACTCCGGCTTCTACCTGCCGATGTACTGGTCCTCGCGCGCGAAGCTCACCAACACGGCCGACCTGATCCGTCTCATCATCCGCGACGAAGCCGTCCACGGGTACTACATCGGCTACAAGTTCCAGAAGGGCCTCGAGGGCGCTTCCGAGGAGCGCAAGCAGGAGATCAAGGACTACACGTTCTCGCTCCTCTTCGAGCTCTACGAGAACGAGGTGCAGTACACGCAGGACCTCTACGACGGCGTCGGGCTGACCGAGGACGTCAAGAAGTTCCTGCACTACAACGCCAACAAGGCGCTGATGAACCTGGGCTACGAGCCGATGTTCCCCAAGGAGACGACGGACGTGAACCCGGCCATCCTGTCGGCGCTGTCGCCGAACGCGGACGAGAACCACGACTTCTTCTCGGGGTCGGGTTCGTCGTACGTCATCGGCAAGGCCGTCGTGACGGAGGACGAGGACTGGGACTTCTGATCCTGGTCTGACTCGTGAGGGCGCCTCGCTGGCTTCGTGATGCGCGAGCCGGTACTTGGCCAAGCAGGAATGAGATGTGGTCAGCAGCGCGCGGTGGTTGGCCGAAAACGCATAGATCTGGCCAGTTTCGCCTGGTGTCCGGTCTTGTGTAGCGCCAGCCAGTTCTCGTATACGTGCACTGTTTGGCCGTAGGAGGTTGATGTGCCGCGCGTGAGCCGTCCGCGGCCTGTGGACCTATGTCCTAGTCCATGGCCTGAAGCGTCGAGCGAAAACTCGCTGGGCGAGTTCGGCCGGCAGTTTGTATTGCGGCTCAGGAGCGCGATCGGGTCCCGGTCCCTGCGGTCAGTTGCTCTGGCGGCGGAAGTCAATCCGCAGACGTTAGCGAACGTGTTGGCTGGACTGGCGTGGCCGGATCTCGCGACGGTGGCGCGATTGCAAATGTCTCTGCGGGTGACTCTGGTTCCGGAGTCGGCGACTGATCGTGGGGCTGCCAGTAGCAAGTAGCCGGTAGTTCATGAGCCACTAACCTTTTGGTTCGAGGTGCCCGAGCCGGACCAATGTGATGTGGCCGCACCACCAGGTGCCGATCTCTCCAGGCTCTGCCCACTTCACGGCTGCCATACCTTCCCCGACGTGGGATGTGTCGACGATCGGTTTGACGACACTGACGCCGAGCCGAGCCGAGCCGAGCCGAGCCGAGCCGAGCCGAGCCGAGCCGAGCGGAGCCGGCCTCAGGCGCCTGCGCCGATCGCGCATCAGACGGTCCGCGAGTTCCTTGGGATGAACGAGGCCATGACCAGCGCTAGGACCGCGGCTGCCAATCAGGATCGAGGCACCATGGACCGGGGGAGCCTCACCGAATAGTTTGACGTCATGGATAACGTGCTCCGAGCCAACGACGTCCGAACAGGCTTACTCAGCGACGGTAAGCACCCTGATCTCATCGCCGCATCGCTGACTTGGACGGAACTGGGTCCGGAAATCGCCGTGCCGGCATCACCTCGGCAACCGCAGTACGCGGTCATCGAGGAGTGGCTCAAGCCCGGGCGCGGCGGCGTCGACCTCCTATTCGTCGATGACCGCGGGCCGGTGACTCTTTCGGACGTTCGCTACACAGGCCGACATGGCAGCACGATTCTCGTTACGAGAGGGAGAGCGCGAAACGCGATCTGTCAGTACCCGGAAGCGCTTCCAACGGGAACGGCCGAAGAACGCATTACTCGCGCGCTCGAAACCCCCCTGGCTCCGTCCGTGCTCTCCGTGGAGGAGATGTACTCAACGATCGACGGGCTTGCCCGCTTCAGCGGTTTCGGTCGCATCGAAGTCGCAGACACCGACCAGGAGCACCCCGAGCAGATCGTGCTCACCCGGAGCGTCAAGGAGCATGTCTCGTGGACGGTCGACGCGGAAGACTTCGCTTCCGCCCTGCAGTACGACGTGCTGCGAACCACACCTTGGCGGGAGAACGACGAGGGAGTCACAGTCCACAACGAGGTCGTGATCGAAACCAAGTGGCTCGGCGGTGACGTGCAGCCAGAGATCCTGTTGTGGCAGCAGTACCCGATGCGAAGCCTCCTCGTTCTCGCATACGGCAAGCGCGTGGAGTGGCGAAGCCACCACGTGCGTGGCCTATCGTTCCCGACGAAATACATGCGAGGAGAACCGGACACGATCGACTGGGCGCCGGCCTTCATCGCTGACACCGCGTACAGCACCTTCCAGGATCCGGTAAAGCTCCCCGTCCCCCTGTTCGGTATGCCGGCGCTCGGTCCGGACGGCATGCAGGCCTGGTTTGAGCGGTGGCTCGACGACGACGCCTTCCGGAACCCGATGCAGTCAGCAATTGAAGCGCTTGCAGGATTCACCCGGTTCCTCGAGCCCCGGGCAATGCTGCTGATCAACACCCTGGAAGCACTCGGCGGCTGGGTCGTCGGTGCGCCTCACGAACAGATCAAGCTGGTGGACGCGATTGCCAACTGCGTACGCGCTAGCGGAGGAGACTGGTCGAATCTCGCACGGCCCCCGTTCGATGTCGAGATGCTCGTCGCGCAGTTCCTTGCGACACTGCAAAACGACTTGAAACACGGCCAGCGCGGGCAGCGCCGGACGGCTCGCGATCTCCGATTCGGTGAGAAGCTTGCCTCCGCCCTGATCCGGATGACCGCCCTGCATGACATCCCCATCGACCCAGATGCAATCCGATACATCCGTGCAAGCCTGATCGAAGAAGTCGAGAACGAACTCGGACAAGACGAGCTCACCACCGTCACGCGCCCTAACGGCACGGACAAACAAGGGAACCCAAAGACCCGGGTTGAAGGTGAACTTCTTCGGTTTTCCCGCTGACGCTGCAAGTCGTGTCGGTGCCGGCTAAGCGGACACTGCTTACGATCGCCGATCTACGGCACGTCGGCGTCCGTTCATCGATTGGCTACTGAGATCCGCTGTCTCGCCGCGCTCGCAGTTACGGCCTGAGGGTGAGAGGACGCCCCGAGCGGGTCACCTTGCAAAGGTCAATCCGAGGTGCTCCGGGGCATCGGACCGAGAACAGTGTAGGTCTGTGGTCCCTGCTCAGTTTCGAACAGGGCAGCAGTGACGTCCTCTGGGGTGGTATGAAGGAGTTCGGGCTGGGCGAAGACACCGACCGAGTCAAGAACCTCACTGACTTTCGAGTTGCGTCGCTCCACGTAGATTCTCGCAACTTCGCGATGCGCTGGGTTTGGCAGGTCAGAGTCGCTCGGCATTTTGAAATCGCGCGCTACCAGCATTTGCACAATGCGCATGCCTTCGAAGAAGGTCTGCATGAAACTGAAGTCGTGAGGCACAGGACACACCACGAGGTTCTTCTGTTCATCCATGCGAACGGCATCGGAGGCTCCCGCCGAAGATGGAACAATCGCTATCCGCAGTCCCGCGGCAGCTTCCAGCCTTGACGGGTTGATTTTCACTGTGGTGCCCACCCAGTGGTCACGCCCCGTTGACCCTAAGAAAAGGTCTGCCTTCCAGAGGCCCTGAATACTGCGGGGCAATTGTGGACGAGATGCAGGGCGATGGAATGCCGCCGCAAGCTGGTTCATGTACCCCTGCAGCTTCACCGGCTGGCCTCGTCCTCCTGAAAGCACTCGGGAATCAGGGGTGATTAGTTCGCGTTTGGTGTCTACGAGCTGCTTCGAACCCGACTTTTCGATCGCGAAGAGTATCGACTTCGGCTCTGTCTCGGTGATACGAAACCTGCCCCAGTGCAGTTGCGACGCGATCACTGATGATTGGCTCTTGCCTCATCACTGCGTCGTGCACTGCATACTCGAATGCGACGCCCAAATCACCATCGCTCGCCTTACGCACTCGACCAAGGTTTTTCAGGCGCAGGCCCTCTCGGCCACCGTGGGGCTCCAGATACTCCTCACCGATTGAGTGCAGCAGCCCCACAAGAATCGGGCGCGTGACAGCGACAAGGGCGCTAACGGGCTCCGAAACAGGGTTGAGCTGATGTTCCTGCCGGATCTGAATCATGGCTCGATCCTTGCAGAGCGAGGAAGATTCAACAACTGAAGCCTGGCTCGCGACTCAGCGCAGCTTCCCTGTCCCTCGACGCAGTTTGAACCGCGGGTCAGGATCTCGACCGGGGATCCATCACCGGGCAGAGTCAGTGCCAGACGCTCACTGCGACGTCGAGGACTTTGAGGACCGCTAGTACGAGCGGTCGAATCAGCTAGGCCCATAACCATCGCAAGGGCCGCGGTAGCCACATCGGCTGCTCGTACTGCCTTCGCTTTGCGGTGCGTTCGGCACGCGTGAGCGGCCGTGCACGCCGACGTTGGTTGCGCTCACCGTTCATCATTGTTCGGGCGTAGCGCCGGAGTAACGGCTGTCTCGCTGACCGATTAGCGGTTGAGACCTGCACGGCGGGCACTCCCTTTCGCTGCCCTCACCCGGAGGCGGCCCGTTCGTGGGAGCGCGGCACCTGCGCTGCTAACGATTCCAACGCCAGTCATCGAGGCGGGCGTGCACGTGAATTGCGTTGAGATAGGACCCACTCCACCCCTTTCCTTCGAAGGGCTCGAGGTGCGTTCTCGCTGACCCTCGGTCCGCGAAAACGTCTAGCCGTCCGGTAGATGGCGCTTAGGATCGTCTTTCTCGACGGCTACTGCTTCACACGGCGTGCGGTCACCGCGGTGACGATGAGGCCCTGTCCGATGATCCATCTGGCGTCGATGTGCGTACCCGGTGGCCCCGGTGTCGTAGAGTCGTGATCTTCAGGACTACGCAGATACGACCGAACCGGCAGACGGAGGCAGTCCGTTTGCCGATCGGCTAACGGACTAGTAGGACCCCTGTGATGGACGGGAGTGTGAGGCGGTGCTGGGAGTCGCCGTGGACCACGGCGTGTAGCGTCCCGTGAGCTACGCCGTGGCCCTAGCTGCGGCAACCCGATCTCCCTGTTTTCGGGCTGGCTTCGTTGTGACTTTCAGCGTCGAACCCGACGGCGTCGTAGCGCGGGGGCGGCTGCTCCGGACCCGAACTCCAGGCAGACGCCCCCGCATCCCACTTCTATCGGTCGGCGTCTGCAAGGGCGAGCACACAGCCATGCGAGGCCTGCGACGAAAGAGTTGTGCGCTGATTTCATCGTCGAATGGGCAGACTTCACGGCTCCGGTACGGGGGTGTTCGCACCGGCCAGAGAGCCACGATCCGCACGACTCGCGGCCTGTCCCGCGTATTCGACGTAGCGTGAGCACTCGGGTCACCACCAAGGTCACCGTCACGATGCTCCCGTTCTCCGCGGCCGCTTGACGCGTTGGCACGTCCCGACATCACGGGGCTCGCTGCCCCAGAGATGCAGGTCGTTATGACCGCCGAAACCCCCCGCCACCAGAGCACGAGGAACGAACGCCCACCCCGGTCAGGGCCGCCATCTCTTCCCGATCGCGTCCAACTCGACCGACGTCGCCTGCCACTCCCACGCACACGATCCGACTGCAGGCGTGCGAACACGGGGTCGGACGCGTGAGCACGGAACTTCCGGTAGCCGCAGAGGGGGCTCCGTCCGCTGCTACGGCCGCCGGTTCCCCGACGCTCCGGCCGATCGTGGCGGTCACCGGTGACGACACCGACGCCGCGATCCGGTCCCTCGCCGGCATGTACGCCGGGAAACGGTGGTACTCGCGGCCGACCGACCACGAGTACTGGTTCAAGTACGTCGGGATCGGTGACTCCGAGCTGAGCGTGCGCCGCTCGCAGATGCACGGCTACCTCCGCGGTGAGATCGCCACCGAGCAGGAGGTCGTGGTGCAGTGGCTCGATCAGGGCACCGCGCGCCTCGACGTCGGTCGGAACGAGATCCGCATGCGTCGCGGGACTCCGACCATGTTCCCGGTGGACCGGCGCTTCGAGGTGGAGTGTCAGGACTGGGACCAACGCCTCGTGCACGTCAGCAAGGCCCTGGTCCTCGACGTCGCCGCGGAGCGGTACCTCGTTGATCGCGCGGTCGTGTTCGATCACATGGCCGGCCCTGACATCGCGGCCGTCGGCCCCTGGCAGGCTTCCCTCTCCACGGCGGTCCAGGTGCTGCGCGAGACGGGCGCATCGTCGCTGGCGTGGCACGAAGCTCAGCGAGAGCTGACGCGCACGCTGCTTCGACTGTTCCCGCCGCAGGCGGAACGCCTGCCACCCCGCTACGGAGCGCGGCAGAACCGTCCGGTGCGTGCTGCCGTCGAGTTCATCCACGCGCACGCGCACACCCGATTGACCATTTCCGACGTCGCGGCCGCAGCCGAGATGAGCGTCCGCGGGCTGCAGGAATCGTTCCAACGAGTCCTCGGTCGGACCCCGATGGAGTACGTCCGGGATGTCCGGCTCGGCCGAGCGTACGAGGAACTTCGCACTGCGGACCCGGCAGAAACATCGGTCCGGGAAGCGGCGCAGAAGTGGGGCTTCACCCACATGGGGCGGTTCTCCGCCACGTTCCGCGCCCGGTACGGCGAGTACCCCAAGCAGACGCTCCGTCGATGACGGGACCGTGCGGGACCGGCTGTGGGCACGGCGGCCCGTGCCCACAGCCGGTCCCGGTTTCAGGTGCTGCGGACGTACTGGTAGCCGTTCCGGGCCATCGGACGGTGCAGCCGGACGTGGGTCGCCGTCCACATCTCTCCGCGGTATCGCAATGACTCAGGTGCAGAGCCTCTGACGGTGAGGTTGACGTCGTCGTGTTCGGGGTCCTGCAGCACGAGGGTGCGCAGCACCCCTGCGGGATCCAGCGTGACGTGGGTGGAGGGCTCGTCGGGGATGTTCTCCTCAGGCCGCAGCGGTTGGTCGTGCAGGCTGGACGCGTCCGAGGTGGTGTGCGGGTTCACAGCGCGCGGAGTTGCTCGTCGGGTACGAACCGGATGCGCTCGGCCGCGCGGGTGACATCCTGCGCCCGGGCCAGCTGCTCATCCCTCGCCAGCTGCGCATTGTCGCGGGACTGCCTCGCCTTCGCGAGGGCGTCGCCGCTGATCTGGTGCACCAGGTTCGCAAGCGCAGTCGCGAGCCCCCGCTCCAGCTGGTCGAGGTTGGTGTGTCCGATGACGAGGCGACGGTCGTGGACGGCGAGGGTGACCTCGGGGTACCCAGAGCGCTCGAGTGTCTTGTGGCTGGTCGAAGCTTCGAGAGCGGCGACCTCAGGTGGGCTGGGTCGCCGGTTGAACACGGCCGGGACGTCGTAGAAGTGCTCGGCGTGCTGGGTGCCGAGGGTGGTCGGGAGGCCCGATGTCACGACGCTCGTGAGGGCGAGGTGCTGGTCAGCGGAGATTGGTTGGCCGGTCATGATGACTGCTTCCGTCGGCGGTGGTGACCGCCGTGCCGCCTGCAGCACTGCCGACGTCACGGTCGGGACCGCCTCCCCACAGCATGACCCCCTCGGCCGTGAAACGGGTGTTCCCGGGCGAGATCCGCGCAACCCGCGCGATGGCGCTGCGATGCGCCACGAGCGTACGCATCGCCGCTCACCGGGCAGCAGGTGATCCTGTCGCGGAACGACTCGGGATGAGGATGCATGATGCATGACGCACGGAAGAAGCTTCAAGACTCGCGTATGAAGCCGCTGCCGCCCCGCGGCGATAGCTGATCGGCAAACAAAACACCCGAGGCCGCTCGCTCCCGCCATCCATTCCGGTTTACGGTGCGCGTGCAGATGGTCGGCTAGCGACCGGGACAGTTTTGACAGGAACGATCGCGCTCCGGCCGGAGCAGCAGAGAAGCACTCGACGGCCGGAGTGTCGATGCTCGACAAGCCTGCGGCGTAACGCCGATCGGGTGTGGCCTGCTACCGGCAACTCTACGTCTGTCCGCAGAAATGGGGACACGGACACTGTGACCCCAGAACAAGGGTGGGGGCTTGATGGGGCTTGGCGTTCAGGGCAGCGGGTGCCCGTACTTCGCAGCGATCTCAGCTCGCGCCTGGTCTCGGGAGAGCGTGCCCTGCAGCATCCGCTCCACCCGCTGCAGAGCGTCCGCGTCAACGTGCAGCCCCCGCGCCTGCAACACGCTTTCTATGAACGCGAAATCACTAGAGACGTTGATGTGTTCATCGTTTGCCCTCATCGGTTCATCGTGCCTGGCTTGTATGGGCGCCGACGCTGCGCAGCTGCATCGTCTCGGTAGGCGACGAGTGCCAGGGGAGGTGATGCGCCGGGTTCGTCGCGGCTGATGTTCAAAATCCTGCGCGGACCGCTGCTGTGCGCGCGTCGATGTCGTTCAGGTAGCTACGCGTGGCGGGAGGGATGGTGGTGAGGTTGTCGCCGAGCTCGTCGTCCTCGGCCGCGAGCGCCAGGAGGTAGAGCGCCGGGGCCAGAACGACGATCACGGTCTCAGCGATCCCGGACCGGTCGAAGGTTGGGATGCTGACGCGGTCGGCGAGCCCGCTCTGCGCGAGGGCGGCCGCGTAGTCGATGGTCGTGTAGGCCACTGCGTCGCAGACAAGCAGGGGTGTGTGTCCGTAGACGAGGCTCTTCAAGGGCGTGCTTCCTGATCGCGCGGTGCGACGCGATGAGGCGCTGCCGCAAGAGAGATCGTGGCTCATGCCCGCACCGCGGACGCTACGCCGGAAGGCTGCTCGGCCGCGGATGAGCAGTCCACGATGCGCGGCATGGTGCCGGCCATGACACCTCGGGGCCATACACGGACGACGCGATGACCCGCTCCGAGGAGCACTTCAACGTCGGCACGCAGAACGTGCACACCAGCCGCGCCCGGCTCCGGAAGCACATCGTCACGGAAGCGATTGCCGCTCCCGGAGGCGAGTACCTACCCCAGCCCTTTCCTGCTCCATCGTTTACGAGAAACCGGAAGCTAAGCCCCTCGTCGATACGTAACGGCACGCCCGGCGACGCGGCGATCCGCCAGACAATCTCCCGCTCTGCTCACCGAATCCGGGCCGCTGTCGGTCGGTCACCGCGACACGCAAGACGTCCGGTTAACGATCGTCTAGCGGACGCTGGCGCGCGCTCGGTCAGTGCGGGGATGTGCCCTACCTGGCTCCAGTTCGCAACGACCTGCCCCGCGGATCAACCCCTGGAGGGACGCGTCGGACAGACGAGATGGGCAGGATCGCTCACGTGTCTGACAACCCGTTCGGTGAAGTCCCCGCCCTGCCCGTTGCCCTCGTGGTCGGCGTCACCGCCTTCCTCACCCAACTGCTACTCCTGCTCCGCGGAGGACGATTCACCTGGCCTCGCGCAATCGTTGCGGGCGCACTCGCTGTCTACGCTGCCGGAATCTTCGCGAACACCGTGCTCCCGATCTACCTCAACCGGCACCCGCAGCTGCAGCCGTGGACGCCGAAGCTGGCAATGATCCCGTTCCACGACTACGAGGTGATGGATGCAATCACGAATGTGATCGTGTTCGCCCCGTTGGGCATCTTGATCCCGCTGCTGATGCGCCAACCGTCCTGGGTGAAGGTGGTCCTCGCCGCCGCGGCGGTCAGTCTTGCGATCGAACTCCTGCAGATCGTCACGGACGGGCTCTTCGGCGGTGGTCATGTCGCGGACGTCAACGACTTCCTTTGGAACACCGTCGGCGGGGCCGTCGGCTACGCGATCTTCCTCGTGGTGTCGCGCACTCCAGTCTTCTCGCGGCTCGTCGAGCTCTTCCGCTGGCACCCTGCCACGAGGACCACGCGCACCGCCTGAACCAGGCAAGAATCAATCGCAAGCGACCACGGAGAGTGAGTCTCCGCGGCCGCCCATGCTCTTGGTGAACGATCGGCTCTCGGACGCGTGCGTCCGAGAGCGGATCGGGCTGGTCAGCGGTCAGGGTGCACTTGGCGGTCGATGCAGCGGTAGACGGTCGCTCGTCCAACACTGAAGAGTTCCGCAAGCTCGGCGACCGAATGTGTGCCGGCCTCGTGCACTTCGAGGAGGTGCCGCTGCTGCGCGACGTTGAGCTTGGGCTGTCGCCCACGGAGGTGACCCTTCGCCTTCGCGATCTGCATTCCCTCGCGTGTCCTGGCTCGGATCAGGTCTGATTCGAACTCGGCCACCATCGCGAGGACGTTGAACAGCAGCCGACCCACGGGGTCGTTCGGATCGTGGACAGAGCCACCGATGTTGAGCTTCACGTTCTTCGCCGTGAGTTCGTCGACGATGTCCTTCGCATCGCGGAGGCGCCTGGCCAACCGGTCCAGCTTCGCGATCACCAGCGTGTCTCCGTCACGGCAGGAAGCGAGCGCTTCGCGGAGACCGGGTCGTGAACGATTCGTGCCGGTCAAGCCGTGGTCAGTGTGGATGTTGATCGGAAGGACTCCGAGCCGTTCAAGCGCGACGCGCTGCGCGGTGAGGTCTTGTTCGTGGGTTGAGACGCGGGCGTACCCGATGAGGAGAGCGTTCATGCTGCGAGGATCGGCTTGCTGCATCTGGCTCGCGTCGTTCCACATCCGGTCGGTCCTGCGCTACGGCAGCGCCCGAAGCCCATGACGTCGTCGGTACGTCAGACGATGCTGTTGCCCCCGTCGACGAGGAGCTCGCTCCCCGTCATCCCCGAGCTCTGGTCGGACACGAGGAAGAGCGCCGAGGCGGCGACCTCCTCCGGAAGCAGGAGCCGGCCGAACGGGAGCCCGCTCGCCATCTGCTCGAGCATCGCGTCCGGGTTGCGCGGAGCGAGACCTGCGAGCCCCGGCGTCTCCGTCGGACCAGGAACGATGGTGTTGATCCGGACCCCGAGCGGTGCGAGCTCGGCCGCCCATGTCCGGGTGAGGGCAGCGACCGCAGCCTTCGACGCCCCGTACAGCCCGAACGACGGCTCGGTGCCGGACGCCGCCGTCGATCCGGTCACGACGACGGCCGACTCCTCGCGCAGGAACGGCACCGCGCCCTGCAGGGTGAGCGTGGTGCCACGGACGTTGGTGCCGAACGTCGCCTCGAAGTCCTCCGCGGTGACCGCGTCGAGGGCCTCGAACTCCCCGCCGTCGGCGTTCGCGTGGACGGCGTCCAGGCCGCGACCCCTTTCGGCGACCGCGGCGAAGACCGTCGCGATGTCGGCCTGCTGAGCGGCGTCCGCGCGGATCGGCGTCACCGCGTCACCGAACTCGTCGCGCAGGGCGTCGTGACGCCGAGGCGGCCGCCACAGTGACCGAGGCGGCCGCCACAGTGACCGAGGCGTTCGACACCATCCGCGCTGGCTACACGGCCTGCATCGTGGATGCGCAGGCAGCCGGCGAGGTCGAGGCAGACGCCGACGCCGAGGCGCTCGGCACCTACTTCTGCGCGGTCATCGAGGGAATGGGGGCGATCGGACGCGGCGGGACCTCGCGAGCGGCACTCCTGCAGGTGGGGATCGCGAGCCTCGCGGCGCTGCCGATCACACCGCTGGGCGCAGAGCACCTCGGGACCGCGGACGGTCCCTGGGACTGAGCGTCGCCCTGTCCCAGGGTGATCCCGCGCTGACGCGAGCGGCGGGGCGGGCCGCCGCCACGCCTCCAGTCCGGGTCTGGAGGCGCGCATTCCGCGGGCGCGTCCGCGCCCGCCCGTCACGTGGGTGCGTGCTCGGCCGCCGATGCGAGCGACCCGTAGACCAGGAGTGCGGTCACGGCGCCGGGGACCATCGCGATGATCGCGACGGGGATGGCCCACAGCTGGTGCACCCAGGGGTGTCCGCCGGGCTTCGTGGCTGCCATCGCGGCGAACGAGGACGCGGACGCCAGCACCGCCCATGCCGCCGTCATGCTGACGATCGCCACGGCGTGGGCGCCGGCGCCGACCAGCGGGAGGACGAGTGGGAGGAGGAACATCGCCGCCGCGACGACGAACCCGGTCCGGGCAGTGACCCGGAACGCCTTCCGTGGGCTGTTCATCTCGGCGATGGTGCGCTGGTCGTCCACGGGGCGCCTTCGATCAGGACACTTGGCTGAGGAGGGCGACCAGGGAGCCGAAGCCGACGAGTTCCGCGGCGCTCAGGGCTGCCCCGACGACGCCGATCACAGCGCCGCGGGTGGCATCCCCTCCGCTGCCGCTGCCGCTGCCGCTGCCGCTTCCGGTCACGGACGCCGGTGACGACGGCGCAGATGCCGAAGACGACGGCGGCGAGGACCCAGAGCTGCAGCAACACCGCGAGGTAGCCCATGAAGACAGCGTGCAGCAGGACGTACAGGGCCACGCTGACGACGATCACGGCCGGTCCGGACACCGCGAGCCACCCCAGCTGCCATGCCGTCGATCGTTCCCGGACGTCGTCGCTCATCTGTTTCCCCCCTCGTGTTCCCCTGCAGGTCAGGGTACTGCCGTCGACCGGTTGAACCGTTGTCGGGTCCGGGCTGACCGACCCACGCGCCGCTTCAGCGGATGTGCTCCCACGGCGACAGTGCCGTCCAGTCGAGTGGGTCGAAGGTGAAGGAACTCCCCATCGCGGGCTGATCGAGTGCGCGGCTGATGCGCTCGCGTCGAAGGCTCGCCAGCAGGAGCGCGCCGACCCCGCCGTGGGCGATGAACGCGATGCCCCGCTCGGGCGTCTGTGCCGCGATGCGTCGGACCGCGCGCTCGACACGGCTCTGGGCGTCGATCGCGCGTTCCCAGCCGCGGACGGACCGCTGCGGTTCGGCGAAGAACGCGTCGACGGTCGGTTCGAACGCGCTCGGGTCGAGGTAGCCGGTTGCGCTCCGGTCCATCTCGCCGAGGTCCTCGTCGACCTCGAACCCCGTGCCCCACTGTCCGGCGATGATCTCCGCGGCGTCGAGGGCCTTCCGCTCGCTGCTGCTGACGATGCGGAGGGGCTGGGGGAACAGCGCCGCGACGCGTGCTGCACGGGCGCTTCCGGCCGGCGACAGGCCCCAGTCCTGGATCCGGACGGCTGGGTCGACGATCACCTCGGGATGGGACACCCACGTGCACAGCATCGTTCGACCGTACCGGCGTCGTCAGTGTCCCTCCCGTTCGAGACGGGCGACGGCCTCCGCAGCCTGCATGAGGGTGGTCCCCGGGTGGTCTTCGCGGTACCGGCGGACAGCTCGCGGGTCCAGGTCGGTGGCGCTCGATGACGACGGGGTCGCGGGGGAGCCATCGGAGTGAGAACCGTCGCCTCCAGCCTCGGGCAACGTTCGGCGTACGGCGCGGTGGGCGGCCGGGACGGACAGGAGTGCTCCACCGACGAGGAGACCAGCGGCGACGAGGACGGCGGCAGGTGTGTGGAGTGCTGGAACTCCGATGCTGATCGCGCACCACGCCGTCACGAGGAGGCCGGAGATGATCGTCGGGCGCAGCGCTGCACGATGGCCGATCCGCCAGGCCGCCTCGCTGGACATCGTGACCGACGTCCGGACGCCGGCGAGGCTGTTCCGTGGCAGGGAGCCGTTGGCGGCCCGCCACGTCAGCCACGTGACCAGAGCAGCGGCCCCGACCTCGAGGGCCATCGGGAACACCACCGCACCGTCCATGCCGACGACGCTAGCGCCCCCGGCGGAGAACGGCGAAGTATCAGTGCCACCTGCGCGCCGTCGAACCCGGCAACGGTCTCAGCCGGCCCCTGTCCGGATGTGGACCTGCGGGGCACCGTCGGTGTTCCAGCGGAACAACACGAGGTGCCAGAGGCCCGGGCGCTTCCTCGACGGGTCGATCAGTCCGTCGGCGCCGAGTGCGACGAGGCGATCCCGGACGAGCCACGAGGCCGGGGCGCCACCGTCAGCCACGACCTGCTGCCACGGGGCGGTCGCGTCCTCGAGGTCGACCCCGGCTGCGGAGCGAGCAACCGGTTCGCGGAGGTCGACGATCCGGGGCGCCGTCACGTCGACCTCGACGATCACCGGCGCCGTGGCACGCGTTCCCGGGTGGGCCATCAGCGCTGCTTCCACTCCCTCGACGGACGAGCTGAGGTACAGCGTGGGCTCGTCGGCACGGGAGTACCGGCCTGCGGACCGTGACCCCGCGAGGGCGGATGCGCGGAAGCGCGGGTCCACCGCGCGGAAGAAGGTGCCTCGCACCTCCGGTGCGAAGACGTCTCGGTCGTCGCTCATCCTGGTGCGGCTCACGCCGGCGGCGTCGCTCCCGCGCCCTCGGTGTCGTCAGCGCCCGCCGGACCGGTACCGGCCTGGTCGAGGTTCTCGCGCGGGTCGCCCATGTCGCCGGTCGCCTTGCCTGCCGGGGACAGCCCGAAGTGCTTGCGGACGGCATTCGCCTGGGTCTCGGTCAAGGTGTTCCCGGCTCCCGGGGAGGGTGCGTCCTTGATCGCGCTCTTCGAGTAGCCGACGTGCAGGTCGGTGCCGTCGAACGTGGCGTCCTCGACCGGGACGAGCACGGTGTGCCCGCCGAGGAGCCCCGTCGCGACGCTGACGAACGCGGCGCTGCCGTCCTCGGTGGAGGGGAACACCTGCGCGACCTTGCCGACGGATGCGCCGTCGCGGTCCTTGACGGGCGCGTTCTCGATCTCGTGGATCGTGCTCTTGGTGATCATGTGCGTAGTCAACGCCCTGTGCCTGACGCTCCGCGGGTCTGTCATTCGCCGTTGCGCTGGAGCTCCTCTGCATCGCCAGCGGTGCAGACGGAGACGGCGTCGAGGCTGTACCCGCGTTCGTCGGCGAGGAAGTCGATGCTCGTCGTCGGGCCGCCCGTTCCCCGGACGCCCAGCGTCGGGTCAGCGCCTCCGCTCTCGTAGCGTTCGGTCGTGAGGCCCTTGTCCTTCCACAGCCGTTCGACGATGGCGACGTCGTCCGATGGGTCTCCGGCGCGCGGCTCGCGCATCTTCGTGTAGAAGTATGCAGCGCCGTGTCCGCCGCCGTCGCGCTTGCAAGCCTGGACCGCTGGTCCACTCGCAACTGACCACGTGCCGTCGACCGCACTGGCTGTATCGTCGACCATCACGACGACTGCGTCCTTCGCCTTGTCGGGGGTCTGCTCGTTCTCCAGGGAGCTCCCTCCGGAGCAGCCCATCAGCGCGAGCGCCGCGGCAGCGACGGACATCACGGAGCCGGTGATCCTGTCGAGCGGCAGTCGGCATGCCGCCGTCATGTCTGATCTCATCCCCACGCCTCGACCCTAGTGAGACCGGATCCGAGCGCGAAGACCGTTGCTCCGGGCGTGCCACGACGCCAGTGCCGTGAGGGATGAAGGGCAGGGTTCTGGTTGGCCAGTGGCGCGAGCCTTCGAGTAGACGGTGTCGACGAGCGATCCGTGAGCCGGTCGGACCGCACGCTGAGGCACCGCTGCTGGAGTGGAGGAGCGTCACGAAGGGACTCCTCGGGGCGACACCTGCGGTCACTCTCGAGCTCGAACGGCCCGTCGTGTCGTACCACCCGGACGCTCGCGACTCCGAGACGACGGTCCCACGATCTCGTCCGTCCCACATCCGGCTTCCTGCGGGATGCGGCGGTGATCCGCGATGCCCTCCCAGGGCTCGGTCGAACAAGGGCGTCGGTCCTTCAGTAGTGTCGAGGACCAGATTGCGATCCACACGGGGGTGTGCGTGACGATCGTGTTCGATGACGGGGCGGCCGATGCCCTCATCGCTGCTGCCGACGGGGCTTCCGGGGACCTGCGATCACAGGCGATGGCAGACCGTGTGCGGGTCGAGGCAGCGGTTGAGGAGTTCCGCGGCCGCTACGCGACGCTCTTCACGACCGGCAGCACGGTCAGGTCGGAGGACGCGCAGCGCCTCGCCGGTCTCTTCGCTGACCTCCGGACATCGATCGATCGAGCGAAGAAGGAGGCCGACACCGAGCGGCGGCGGGTCCAGGACTCGCGTGCATGGGCGGCGAGGGAGGCGGAGCGTGAGGAGCGTCGCGCTTCCGGAGACCCGCTCGCAGCGGCGTCGGCCTACATCGACGGCGTGGTTGATCCGCGCCCGGACGACACCGCGGTGCTACCGACTCCGGTCACGGCGGCCTTTGCGCCGAGGGCGCGCCCGCGCACTGGTGGCGGAAGCTCAGGGAGCACTTCCTCCGCTGATCCCGACGCGCTGTTGACGTTCGCCGGGGCCAGCAGAGCAGCTGACGACAGTACTGCGCAGCACCTGATCCAGGTGAAGAACGCATGGGCCCGCTTCTGCTCGGCCTGCTCGTGGGTGCCGATCCAGGGTTCGACGATCGTGGCGGGGTTTGACCAGCTACTGGCTGAGAACGCGTTGGAGGCGAGCTGGATCGAAGGCATTGCGAACGCCTTCGACCGCGCTGGTGGCGGCGCACTTCCGGACTTGACGCTCGACGCTGTGGCAACGGTGAGCGGATCGCCAGCGCTGTCCACGCTGCTCCGGCCGGGCCTGACCCCTGCTGAGGTCGCCGCGGCCTACGCGCGGCTCCCGCAGACGGACGGACGCCTACATCGAGTCCTTGCCGCTGGCGACGCAGTACCTGTTCGCAAACCTCGACGGCATCCCTGCTGCGAAGCGGGACATCGCGTCTCGAGCCGTGCTGGCGGTGGCGGTGCGGGATCCGGAGCGGGTGTACATGCTCATGGGCTTCGGTGGGCAGCGCGTCGGTCGGTCGGACTTCGAGGAACAGGTCGATGCGCTGCAGAAGGCCGTCGACGCGGCCGACATCAGTGTGGAAACCCTCCCCGGGCCTGAGACGTCCAAGACGGCGCAGCTCGTGGGATTCGGGGTGCACGACGGTGCGCTGGTCGCCGCCCTGTCGCTGGGGGACCTCGACACGGCGAACAACGTGACGGTGAACGTGCCAGGGATGGAATCGGACGTGGCTGGAATGGGCGAACGTGTCCAGGCCGCCGAAGGACTGTTGCGCGAAGCGCACGCTGTTGATCGGAAACAGACCTACGCCGTCGTTTCCGGGGTCGGCTACCACGCGCCGAGCCCGCTGGAGGTGGGCGCACCCAACCGATCGGAGTCCGGCGCCGCGGAGCTGGCCTCCTTCGTGGACGGTGTCTTCGACAGCAGGCCAGGAGATGCCCCTGACACCTTCACAGTTGCTGCGCACTCGTACGGCTCTACCACTGCGGTGCAGGGGCTCCAGTTGACGGAGCATCAGGTCGACTCGTTCGTGTCTTACGGGTCGGTCGGCTTCCCGCACGGGACCGAGATCGGGGACGTGCATGCTGGCCACGTCTACGCGACGGCCGCGAAGGACGATCCGCTTGCGCCGGTCGGTCAGTGGGTGGGCTTCGCCAACCGAGCTGATCCGCTCGGCTTCGACGGCGTGCAGGAGTTCTCGTCGGAAGCAGTCGAGGGTGCGAGAGGAGTAACGGGTCACGACATGTGGCACGACTCCGATTCGGACGACGTCGGGTACCTGTCTCAGGACTCGACCACGCTCAGGACGCTGGCGCAGATCGTCGCAGGCGGGAAGATGGGGCCATGATCGTCGAGATTCGACCCCGACTGCGCCACGCGATCGTGACCATGCTCGCAGCCGTGGTGCTCGCGACGACCGGATGCGCCTCGGGCGGCGCAAGCAGAGGAGACGACGTGGCCGGACAGGACGCACGAGACGCAGCAGGCAAGACGCAGGCGCAGGTAGCCGATCTCTCGTTGCAGGAGGAGTTCGAGTTGGCCGGTGAGCGCTACGAGCACGGGCAGGAGGTCCTCGCCGCCGCGCAGGAGCAGATCTCGGGTGGCACGTGGTTCTGGAACGGTGGAGACGTCCGCCCGCTGCCTGCTGGCGACGCCGCGTTCGGCGAGGCGCCGAAGGGCGCGACCAAGGAGAACTCCTACTCCTTCCGCGCGGTCCGGATCATCGAGCCAGACGGAGCGACCGGCGCTGAGCAGGACCTCGAACCGATGCAGCGCTACTTCGACGAGAAGGGATGGCGCTCCAGCAGCGCGAAGGTCGGGACTGATCACGAGGTCAGGGCCGACACCGGCGACGGATGGTGGGTGACCTGGAGTGTGCGGCCGAACGGGCAGTACTCGCTCGGTGTGTACAGCGAGGCGTTCTGGGCGCGCGATGCGCCGGAGCTCATCGAGGCGATCGCACTGCGCGACCCCGCGGACTTCCCCGACGAGTCACAGCCCGGTGTTCACGAGCCGTTCCCGGAGTACGGCGACGCTGTCCGGCAACGCTGACCACTCGAGCAGGGTCGCCCATCGAGAGGTCGGGCCGACGCCGCGGGTGCAAGCTGCTCTGGAAGGAGTTCCCGCATGGATCTGAATCGGCGGAAGGTCGTCACCGTCTTGCGGTCGGCAGGAGCTGCGTTGTTCGCCGCCGCCGTTCTCGCTGGCTGCAGCGCCGGCATCGGGAAGAGCCCGGAGCAGGCGAAGCAGTCGATCGTCGGCTTCGTCGAGGGATCGACCGATGTGGTGGGGGACGGCTGGGAGATCGGTGAGGGCCCTCGGCTCGGGAAATGCGGCGTCGGCCTGGGGCAGGGGGGGCGTGCAGTACGTCTACGCCGAGGTCCGCTCAGCGAGCGCGGATCCGAGGGCCGACGTCGAGGCGGTGGAGCGGCACTGGAAGGAGCTCGGGGTCACGACCGAGCGGTACCAGACCGGCGGTGAGGACCCCATCCTCGGCGTCCGGGGTAGGGGTGGCCCGGTGGAGTCGTCCGACTTCCGCGCGGATCCTCGCGGGTACACGATCGACGGCAGCTCGCTGTGCGTCGCAGGCGACTTCGACAAGATGAGCCTCGACGGCCAGGACTGACGGACGTGACCTGCCTACCGGAATCGAGCCGTGCCTCCAGGCCGGTCCCGCACCGCTACAGCGCTGCCGGCACCGCGACGTTCGCGAGCTCGGCCCGCACGATGTCCGCGCCGGCGGAGAGCGCGCCGAGCTTCTGCAGGGCCGCCCCACGCGCCAGCGGCGCCATGCCGCAGTTCGTGCTCGGGATGAGCTTGTCGGCGTCGACGTGGTCGAGTGCACGGCGGAGGACCGCGGCGACCTCCTCCGGCGTCTCGACCTGCTCGGTGGCGACGTCGATCGCGCCGAGCATGACCTTCTTCCCGCGGATGAGCTCGACGAGTTCGAGGGGGACGTGGGAGTGGATGCACTCGAGGGAGACGATGTCGATCGACGACTGCTGCAGGAGCGGGAAGGACTGCTCGTACTGCCGCCACTCGGCGCCGAGGGTCTCCTTCCACTTGTTGTTCGCCTCGATGCCGTAGCCGTAGCAGATGTGCACGACGGTTTCGGCGCGCAGGCCCTCGGCAGCGCGCTCGAGCGCGGCGACGCCCCAGTCCTGCACCTCGTCGTGGAAGACGGTGAAGGCGGGCTCGTCGAACTGGATGACGTCGACGCCGGCCTCCTGCAGCTCGAGCGCCTCTTGGTTGAGGATCGTGGCGAACTCCCACGCCAGCTTCTCGCGGCTCTTGTAGTGCTGGTCGGACAGGGTGTCGATCATGGTCATCGGGCCGGGGAGCGCCCACTTGATCGGGCGGTCGGTCTGTGCGCGCAGGAACTTCGCGTCGTCCACGAAGACCGGCTTCGGGCGGCTGACGGCGCCGACGACGGTCGGCACCGCGGCGTCGTAGCGGTCGCGGATGCGGACGGTCTCCTTGCGCTCCTGGTCGATGCCGTCGAGGTGCTCGATGAACGTCGTGACGAAGTGCTGGCGGGTCTGCTCGCCGTCGCTGACGATGTCGATGCCGTTGCGCTCCTGCTCGTGGACGGCGGATCGCAGGGCGTCCTGCTTGCCCTCGACGAGGGTGTCTCCCTCGAGCAGCCAGGGGGACCAGAGGCGCTCGGGCTCGGCGAGCCAAGAGGGCTTCGGCAGGCTGCCGACGATCGAGGTGGGGAGGAGCGTGCTCATGCGCGTGGAGGTCCAGTCGGTCAGTGGGTGAGGGCAGCGCGGGTGGCCGGCTGCTCGGCGAGGGTGTTGTGGCCAGCCGGGGTGGTCTGGTCGGCGAGCCAGCGGTCCAGGAAGTCGCGGTGCGGCGTCACGAGGTGCTCCTCGGTCCATCGGCCCTGCGTGACGCCGAGGCGGCTGCGTTCCTCGCGGTCGTAGGCGATGCCGGTCGACGTCCAGTCGTCGTGCTCGAGCGTCGGGCGGAACACACTCGGCGCGACCTCGTTCGCGTTGTAGATCTCCGGGCGGTAGATCTTCTGGAACGTCTCCATGGTGGCGATCGTGCCGATGAGCTGGAGGTCCGAGTAGTCGCTGACGACGTCGCCCCTCGAGTAGAAGGCGAGCGGCGCCTTTGCCCCAGGCGGCATGAAGTACCGGACCTGCATCCCCATCCGACCGAAGTAGTCGTCGGTGAGCGACGAGTGCTCGTGCGCGTACTCCGCGCCGAGGACCGGGTGGACGAACCCGGTCTGCCGGTAGGTCTGGCTCGTCGAGACGCTGATGCAGACGACGGGCTCCGCGTCGAACTGCGACCGGAACGCGTCGGACCGCAGGAAGTGCTGGAAGAGCTGCCCGTGCAGCAGCCCGAAGTCCGCGGGGAGCGAGGATGCGGACGGCAGACGGACGGCGAAGTCGTGGTCGCGGAGGTACGACGAGAAGTTGTTGCCGACGATGCCGTGGTGGCGCTCGCCGGAGTGCTGGTCGACGATCGTGACGTCGAGGACCTCGATCAGCGGGAAGCGCTCGACCTGTCCGCCGTCCTCGAACTGCATCGTGACCGACACGATGTCGAGCTCGACCCGGTAGCGGTCACCGTCCGGGTCCCCGGCCAGGTCGTTGCAGCGCTCGTCGATCAGCGCGAGCGCGTTGCGGAGGTTCTGCTGGCGGTGCTCCCCGCGGGCCAGGTTGGCGAAGTTGGTGGTCAGACGGGAGTTCTCGGCGGGCGAGTAGTCCTCGTCGAAGCGTGTCCTGCTGATGCTGAAGGTGATGTCGTTCGCCATGGTCCGCAGTCCGGTCGTCGAGCGCCCGCGGGCACTGTGGGAAGAGTCCTGTCGATCATGACGGGAGGCGCGGGTCATCAGGTAATACCGAGACGCTATGCAGTCGCATAGCCTGTGCCTATGGCTCGCGTTGCGAACGACATCACCCTGCAGCAGCTGCGGTACTTCATCGAGGTTGCCTCCGAGGGCTCGATCAGCGCTGCGGCCGACCTGCTCTACGTCTCGCAGCCGACCATGTCGGCCGCGATGAAGGACCTGGAGGCACGCATCGGCCGGCCGCTCTTCACCCGCTCTGCGCGTGGGGTCGTGCTCACCGTCGACGGGGTCGAGTTCCTCGGGTACGCGCGGCAGGTCGTCGAGCAGGTCTCGTTGCTCGAGCAGCGGTACGTCGGCCGCCAGGCCTCGCGGCGGCTGCTCGGGGTGTCCGCGCAGCACTACTCGTTCGCGGTCGAGGCCTTCGTCCGGATGGTCGAGGGCGCCGACGCCGACCAGTACGAGTTCTCGCTGCGCGAGACCCGCACGTGGGACATCATCGAGGACGTCCGGACACTGCGCAGTGAGCTCGGGATCCTCTACCGCAACGACTTCAACCGGCAGGTCCTCGGCAAGCTGATGCGGGACGCCGGGGTCGTGTTCACACCGCTGTTCGTCGCGCAGCCGCACATCTTCGTCGCCCGGCGGAACCCGTTGGCGGCGCAGGAGCGGGCGACGCTCGACGACCTCGCCGAGCTGCCGCGGCTGACGTTCGACCAGGGCGCGAACAACTCCTTCTACCTGGCGGAGGAGATCCTGTCGACGATGTCGAGCAAGCGGGAGATCCGGGTGTCGGACCGGGCGACGATCTTCAACCTCATGATCGGGCTCGGTGGGTACACGATCTCGACGGGGTTGATCAGCGACGACCTCGACCCGGAGATCGTCGCGATCCCGCTCGACGTCGACGAGCGCATCGAGATCGGGTGGATCGCGCACTCCTCGGTGCCCCTGACGGAGCAGGCGCAGGCGTACCTGGAGGAGTTGCGGGCGGTCGTCGTCAGCTACGGGGTCGAGCTGCTCGGGCCGCATTGATCCGTCGAGGATCTCCGACGCTCGTCACTCCCCGTTGCTCTGCATCTCGACAGCGTCCCCATCAGCACATTCGGACGTTGCTGAGACCGTGTACCGACGGGTGTCCGCCAGGAAGCTGATGGACGTGGTCGGGCCACCTGCGCCGCGCAGACCGAGGATCGGGTCGTCGCCCCCACTCTTGTACGGTTGCGTGGTGATCCCGGCCTCCTCCCACAGCTTCTTGATCACGGCGATGTCCGCTTCGGGTTCACCGGTCGGCTTCGCGAGAGCCTTGATGTACCTGTAGGCAGCGCCGTCGCTGCCGTCGCTCTTGCTGCACTGTTCGACCGAGGGCCCGCTGTAGACCTCCCAGTCGCCCTCGAGTGAGGAGGCAGTCCGGTCGACGATGTCCTGCACGGACTGCCGGGCCTCGGCAGTGCTCACGGGCTTGTTGCTCTCCGAGTCCACGGGGCCTCCTCACCCCGCGGCTGCCGCGGCGGCCACGTGACGAGGAGCAGCAGGGCGAGCGGTCCCGCGATCAGCGTCAGGACGAACCAGGTCCATGCCGATCGGTTCCGCGTCCTGGCGTACCCGCCCGAGAGGAGCGCGACACTGATCCAGAGGGCACCCACGTACATCGCGGCGACGTTCTCGTCCATGTCGCTCATCCTGGCGGCTCGGCAGCGTTGGCCCGCTGCAGGCTCGCGCCACCCGTGAACCTGAACGACCCGTCATGTGCGGATGGTCCCGGACCGCTCGGCGTTGCTCTACCGTCGGTCGACCTCCGGGTACTTCCTGCTGCAGGGCTCCGGTGTGCTCCTGTACGCAGCCCAGGTCGTGCTCGTGGCCACTGTGGGTCGGCCTCGCGGTCCTGGTCGTCGGGCTCGTCGTCGGCACCGGTCGGACCGTGCTGACGTTCCAGCAGGTGCTCCCGTCGGCATCCCGACGGACGGGAGGAGCGGCACCAGCCGGCACCGCGCCTCCCGTCCGTCGCTAGCGGACGCTGCCCTCGCGGGCCGGCTGCGGCTCCGGCGCCTGGTCCGCCTGCACCGCGAACTGCGTCCGGTGCAGCTCCTCGTAGCGGCCCCCGGCCGCCAGGAGTTCGTCGTGCGTCCCGCGCTCGACGACGGAGCCGTCCTCGATGACCAGGATGAGGTCCGCGCTGCGGATGGTCGACAGTCGGTGCGCGATGACCATCGCCGTCCGCCCGTCGAGCGCCTCGCTCAGGGCGGCCTGCACGGCGGCCTCGGACGTCGAGTCGAGCGCGGCGGTCGCCTCGTCCAGGATCACGACGCGGGGCTGTGCGAGCAGGAGCCGGGCGATCGTCATGCGCTGGCGCTCGCCGCCGGACAGGCGGTAGCCGCGCTCGCCGACCATCGTGTCGAGCTGGTCGGGCAGCGACCGGATCAGTGGTTCGAGGCGCGCACGTCGCACGGCGTCCCAGACCTCGTCGTCGGTGGCCTCGGGCCGCGCCAGGCGCAGGTTGGCGCCGATGGTCTCGTGGAACAGGTGCCCGTCCTGCGTCACCATGCCCATCGTGTGGCGCAGCGACTCGAAGGTGACGTCGCGGACGTCCGTGTCGGCCAGACGGACCGCGCCGCTGTCGACGTCGTACAGGCGGGCGAGCAGCTGCGCGATGGTGGACTTGCCCGCGCCGGAGGACCCGACCAGGGCCACGGTCTGCCCGGGCTCGATCCGGAACGAGACGCCGTGCAGGACCTCGTCGCCGCCACGGGTGTCGAGCGTCGAGACCTCTTCCAACGAGGCGAGGGAGACCTTGTCGGCGGACGGGTAGGCGAACCGCACGTCGTCGAACTCGACCGCGACCGGCCCGTCCGGCAGGGTGACGGCATCGGGCTTCTCCTGGATGAGCGGCCGGAGGTCGAGCACCTCGAAGACGCGCTCGAAGCTGACGACGGCGCTCATGATCTCGACCCGGGCGTTCGCCAGGCTGGTGAGTGGGGCGTAGAGCCGGGTGAGCAGGAGCGCGAGGGTGACGACGTCGCCGGTGTTCAGCTGGCCGCCGAGCGCGAGCGCGCCGCCGAGCCCGTAGACGAGCGCGAGGGCGAGCGCCGAGACGAGCATGAGCGCGGTGACGAAGACGAACTGCAGCATCGCGGTGCGGACACCGATGTCCCGCACGCGGGCGGCGCGGACGCGGAACTCCTCCGCTTCTTCGTCGGGCCGGCCGAACAGCTTGACGAGCGTTGCACCGGGCGCGGAGAACCGCTCGGTCATCTGCGTGCTCATCGCGGAGTTGTGGTCGGCGGCTTCGCGGCGGAGTGCGGCGAGGCGGCTGCCCATCCGGCGTGCGGGGACGAGGAAGACCGGCAGCATGACCACGGCGATGACCGTCACCAGCCACGAGGTGCTGAGCATGACGACCAGGGTCAGCACGAGTGCCACGGAGTTCGTCACGACGCCGGAGAGCGTGCCGCTGAAGGCCTGCTGCGCGCCGATGACGTCGTTGTTGAGCCGGCTGACCAGTGCGCCGGTACGCGTGCGGGTGAAGAACGCGATCGGCATCTTCTGCACGTGGTCGAACACGGCGGTGCGGAGGTCGAGGATGACGCCCTCGCCGATGCGTGCGGAGTACCAGCGGGTGAGCAGCGACGACGCGGCGTCGGCGACAGCCACGAGCGCGATGACCAGGGCCAACCAGACGACCGTCGACACCGCGCCGCCGGCGGCGATGACGTCGACGACCTGGCCCGCGAGCACCGGCGTCGCGACTGCGAGGAAGGCGCCCACGACGGACAGTGCGATGAACACCACGAGCTGCACCTTGTACGGCACGGCGAACGTCATGATCCGGCGGAGGGACTCGCGCGAGAAGCCCCGACCGCCGTCCTTGGCGGTCGAGATCTTGTAGAGCGAGCTCCAGGCAGCGCCCTCCATGCTCATGGCGGTTCCTTCCGTGGCGACGACTCCGACGCAAGGGTCGGACGGCCGCGCTCAGGAGGCACCCCGGGCTGCGGCGAGCAGGCAGCCAGGATACGTCGCGACCACCGACGGACGGGCCATCACCTGGTCCCGCACGTCCAGCGTGCCAGCAGCGGGCCACTGGCAGGTTGGACCGGTGCACATCACCATGGACTCCGCCACCGAGGTCGTCTCCGGCATCCGGTTCCCCGAGGGCAACCGCTGGCACGACGGCCGGCTCTGGTACTCGGACATGCACACGGGCGAGGTCTTCTCGATCGACCCCGGTGCCGACGCCGGCCCGCGGCTCGAGACCACCATCGAGGGGCAGTCGTCCGGCCTCGGGTGGCTCGCCGACGGTCGGCTGATCGTCAGCGCCATGAACGCCCGGACGATCCAGGTCGTCCGCCCGGACGGCACGAACGAGCCGTTCGCCGACCTGTCCTCGATCGAGCCCTCGCTCCTCAACGACCTGGTCGTCGACGCGTCGACGGGTCGGACGTACGTGGGCGCGTTCGGCTACGACCTGTACGGCGGCGAGGAACTCCGCCCCGGCCCGCTCTACGTCGTCGACCAGGACGGCTCCGTCCGTCTCGCGGCCGACGGGCTGGTGTTCCCGAACAGCGCGAACGTGCTCCCCGGCACCCGCACCCTCGTCGTCAGCGAGACCTGGGGTGGCCGCCTGACCGCGTTCGACATCGAGCCCGACGGGTCGCTCACCGGTCGTCGCGAGTGGGCAGCGCTGCCCGAGGGCGTCACGCCCGACGGCAGCACGGTCGACGCCGAGGGAGCGATCTGGGTCTGCTCGGTCGACACGGGGGAGTTCCTCCGCGTCGTCGAGGGCGGTGCCGTGACGGACCGCATCGACGCCCCCGGCCTGTGCGCGATCGACTGCGCGCTCGGCGGCGAGGACGGCCGCACCCTCTACCTGGCCACCGCCGACAGCTACGACCCGGGCACCACGGCGGGCACGCGCGCCGGGCGGATCAGCGCGGTCCGCGTCACCGTCCCCGGGCCGTGACCAGGCGTCGGACGGGAGGCACGGCGCCGGCCGGCACCGCGCCTCCCGTCCGACGTGGGGTCGCGCTCACGGTTCGGTGAGGAGCGCGCGCAGTCGCGTCCGCAGGTCGGCGTCCGCGCCGACCGTCGCGAAGGCCGCGTCGACGTCCGCCGCGACGTCCTCGACGATCGGAGCGGTGACGGCGAGCCAGTCCGTCACCTCGTCCGCGTCCCACGACGCCTGCCGGTCACCCGGCGCGTGCGTCCCGGACCCCGCCATCGCGCGGACGGATGATGCGTAGTCCTCGGCGACCAGCGCGGGCGGGACGCCGGCGTTCGCGAGCAGGAGCGCACTGATCATGCCCGTCCGGTCCCGTCCGGCGCTGCAGTGCACGAGCACGCCGGAGGGGGCGTCGGCGACGGCGTGCAAGGCCGCGAGGACGAGGTCGGGCAGGATGCGCCAGTTGTGCCGCCAGTACTCGGGCGAGTCGAGGATCGGGAAGCAGACGGCGCGGAACTCGGGGTCGTCCTGGTCCTCCGTCGGGGCGTGGACGACGCGCACCTCGGCGACGGCGTCGGCGACCACCCGTCGCGGTCAGGAGATCCTGTCCGTTGAGCGCTAACCCCGGAAGGGGGGAAACCGAGTGCCGTCTGCATCTCTACTGTGAAGCGCACGGAGAGGGCCACCGGTCACCACCGTGACCGTCGCCAGTCCCCGGCGACCTCGCACCCAAGGAGAGAGCAACCATGACCAGCGCAGCAACCCCTCGCAACGGCTTCGCCGCGACCCTCGTCCAGAAGGGCGCACTGCTCTTCGGCGTCGTGTTCCTGATCGTCGGCATCGCCGGCTTCATCCCCGGCCTGACCATGGACATGGGCACGCTGTCCTTCGCCGGTGACAGCTCGATGGCCATGCTCCTCGGCCTGTTCCAGGTGTCGGTGCTCCACAACATCGTCCACCTGCTGTTCGGCATCGTCGGGCTGCTGGCCGCGCGTTCGGCCTCCGGCTCGCGCTCGTACCTGATCGTCGGCGGCATCATCTACGCCGTGCTGTTCGTGTTCGGCCTCTTCGTCGCCGGCATGGACGGTGCTGCGAACTTCGTCCCGCTGAACAGCGCCGACAACGTGCTCCACGCCTTCCTCGCCGTCGCGATGATCGTCCTCGGCGTCGTCCTCCCGCGTGCCGGGGCCCGCACGACCCGCTGACACCCGTCACCGCCAGAAGGGCGCCGGTCCTCGGACCGGCGCCCTTCTGCGCGCCCGGAGGCAGGGGCCCCGCGGTGATCCACGAGCCGGCGCCACGACGGGGCCCGTCGGTGCCCGCACCGCCTCGCCGGTCGCGGAGTGCGGTCGTCCGCGCGCGGTGCCATGATGCCGACAGCACCCGGTCCGAAGCGGACCGGGTCCGACGATCCACGACGGACGAGGGAGACGGCGATGGCCGGGGTGTTCAGCGACGCAGAGCGAGCCGCGATGCAGCAGGCAGCCGACGAGCGGAAGGCGACCCGGGGACTCAAGGGCGCCGCGAAGCGGGACGCCGAGCGCGAGGCCTGCACGGCGGCCATCGAAGCGCTCGAAGGCTTCGACCAGACCCTGGCGTCGCGCTACCACCTGCTCGTGACCGAGGTGGCACCGGACCTCGATCCGAAGACCTGGTACGGGTTCCCGTCCTACGCACGCGACGGCAAGGTCGTGACCTTCGTGCAGCCCGCGTCGAAGTTCGGCGCGCGCTACGCGACCGTCGGGTTCCAGGAGGACGCGGCGCTCGACGACGGACCGATGTGGGCGACCTCGTTCGCCGTCGTCGAGTGGACCGACGAGGTCGACCAGCGGCTGCGCGAACTGGTCCGCCGAGCCGCGGGCTGAGCCCCGCCGCCCGTCAGTGCATCGACGGCAGCTGCTCGCCCGCACCCTGCCCGAGCTGCACGTTGCGGATGAGCAGCAACGCCGTGACCGCGGCCAGTGCCATGACGACCGCGGCACCGACGAAGACCGCCGCGTACCCGTCGACGAGTGCGGCGGGGGACTGACCGCCACCCGAACCGGCGACGTACAGGTTGGTGAGGACCGCGAGGCCGACGGCTCCGCCGATCTGGTTGGTCGCGTTGGCGGCGGCCGCTGCGGCGCCCGCGTCCTCGGGACGGACCCGCGACAGCGCCATGTTCTGGGCGGGGACGAAGATCGCCGCCATGCCGGCACCCATCACGACGAGGCCCGGCAGGACCTCGCCCCAGTAGGAGCCCTGGACGGAGACGCGGGCGAGCAGGAGCACTCCGACGCCCGCGACCACCGGGCCGGCGACGAGCAGCGGCTTCGGGCCGACCCGCGGGATGAGACGGACCAGCACCGGGATGACCAGGCCGATCGTGAAGGCCAGCGGCAGCGTCGCGACGCCGGCGAGCAGCGGCGGGAGCCCGAGGACCTGCTGCAGGTGGAACGTGATGTAGAGCGTGACGGTCACCATCGCCGCTCCGGCGCAGGTCTGCACGACGAGCGCACCGCCGCGGTTGCGGTCGAGGACGACGCGGAGCGGGAGCAGCGGCGCCGAGACCCGGAGCTCGATGAGCACGAAGACCGCCAGGAAGACCAGACCGACGGCGATGAAGACCAGTGCACCGCCCTCGACCCAACCGCGCTCGGCGAGCGTGAAGCCGTACACGAGTGCCGCGAGCCCGATCGCGATGGTGACGGCCCCGCCGATGTCGAGTCGACCGTGCGACTCGGCGCGGCTCTCCCGGAGCACCAGTGACGCGGCGACGAGGGCGACCGCGACGACCGGCACGTTGACGAGCAGGCACCAGCGCCAGTCGACGAACTCGGTCAGCACGCCGCCGAGCAGCAGACCGACGGCGGCGCCGCTGGACGTGATGCCGCCGAGGACGCCGAACGCCAGGTTCCGCGCGCGACCGGAGGGGAAGGTCACGCTGACGAGCGAGAGCGCAGCCGGGGCCATGAGCGCGGCACCGGCGCCCTGCAGGACACGTCCGCCGATGAGCATCGTGACGTCGACCGCCAGGCCGGCGAGCAGCGAGGCCACGGCGAACACGACGAGCCCCAGGATGAACGTGCGCTTCCGGCCCCAGTAGTCGGCGATCCCTCCGCCGATGAGCAGCACGGCGCCGAACGTCAGCGCGTAGGCGGTGATGATCCACTGGCGGCCGTCGGCGCCGAGGGAGAGTGCCACGGCTGCCTGCGGGATCGCGATGTTCACGATCGTGGTGTCGAGGATGACGAGCAGCTGCGCGGCGGCGAGCGTCACGAGGACGGTCTTCTCGCGGGCGCCCAGACGGTCGTCGGGCGCCGACGTGGCCGGCGTCGGGACGGTCGGGTTCGACGCGGTCGGGGTGATGGGTGCGGTCACGGCAGAGCAGTCCTCAGCGATGGAAGGCGACGTGGGGTTTTCAGCCCGGATCGCCTTCCGCGACCACTCCGGCTCCGTGCCGGACACCCCTCGATGGTACCGGACGGCCCGCCCTGGACCGGACGGCCCGCCCTGGACCGGACGGCCGCGGGCCGTCCTCGGGACTACTCGTACCGGAGCGCCGCCACCGGGGCCGCCCGCACGGCCCGTGCGGCCGGACCGAGCGCCGCGGCGAGCCCGGTGCCCGCAGCGCCGAGCACGACGACGACCACGAGCCAGACCGGCACGACGGGTGCGATGAGCACTGCGCCCTTCGTCGCGCCGAGCAGCGTGTACGCCCCGGCCCAGCCGTACGCGGTACCGAGCAGACCGCCGAGCACGACCGCCACGGCGACGGTGATGGCCGTCTCCGCCAGGACGAGCGCGCGGACCTGCTGCCGGGTCGCGCCGACCACCCGGAGCAGACCGAGCTCGCGTCCGCGCTGCGCGATCGTCAGGGCCGTGACCGCGACGACCCCGGCGGCGGCGATGATCCCGGCGGCACCGACGAGGCCGGTGAACATCACCGCGAGCTGGTCGAACTGCTCCTGGATGCCGCGGTAGTACTCGGGGTCGTCCGCGGCCTGGCCCTGGAGCATGCTCGCGTAGGTCGAGAACCCCACCGAGAACGTCGCCATGAGCGTCACCGCGATGAGCAGCCCCACCGTCGCCCGGGCGGTGCGCTTCGGCGCGCGGAGCGAGTTCCGCGCAGCCATCGCCGGCACGACCGACCGGGCGGACACGGCTGCCGCGATCCGGAGGACGGCGGGCAGCAGCACCGGCGCAGCGACGACGACGCCCGTGAACGACAGTGCACCGCAGGCCACGGCGAGCAGCAGGGAGTCGACGCTCGTCGCACCGAGGACCACCGAGACGCCGAGCCCGGCCGTGCCGAGAAGGAAGAGGATGCTCGCCGTCACCGTGCGCCCGACGGAGCGTGAGGCGCCGGGAGGGGCCTCGACGCCGGCCTCGAGCGCGCGGAGCGGGGAGATGGTGAGGACGGCGCGGGAGCCGACGCGGAACGCGATCGTCGTGATGGCCGCGACCAGGAGCCCGATCGGCACCAGGGACGGCGGAGCGAGGACGCCGAGCGGCGGGAGCGCGTCCGCGGCGGCGGCGACGCCGAGTGCGGCATCGGCGACGACGGTGCCGGCCACCGTGCCGACCGCGGCACCCACCAGGCCGCAGGCCGTCCCGGTCCGCGTGACCTGCCACCGGAGCTGTTGGCCGGTCGCCCCGAGGACGCGCTGCAGCGCGAGCGAGCGGGTGCGGCCGGCGATGACCGTCGCGCAGGTGTTCGACGCGACGACGGCGCTCACGTACAGCGCGATGCCGATGAACACCCACGCCACGACGGGCAGGATGGCGGCCACCGTCGCGCTCGATCCGGTGCGCTCGCCGAGTTCGACGATCCGGTGCGCGGCCTCGGCGCCGGTGACGACCAGGGCGCCGAGACCGGCGGAGAGGGCGGCGACGGCGACGGTCGCCCGGTGCTCGCCGAGCGCGGGGACACGGCGGGTGCGCCGGGCGACCGGGATCCGGTGGGGCCCGCTGGCAGCGGTCACGCGATCGCGGACCCGGCCGGGCGTCCGGTGTCGACCGCGGGGACGGGGCACGTCAGGACCCGCCGTCGCCCGGGTTCGGCGTCCAGGCGACCCAGCGGTCGCCCTTCGACGTCATCGACCACGGTCCGCACCGCAGCACCGACGTCGCCTTGTACACGTTCGGAGCCCCTTCGACGTCCATCGTCGGTGCGGACTGTCGCGGGGTCGTGCTGCATGCGTCGTCCGTGACGCCGTCGGTGCTCGTGAACACGAGCGTCGTCGGGGTCGTGTCGGAGTCCTTGCCGCCGGTGCCCGAGACCGACGTGATGTCGCGGGCGTCCGACGGCAGCCAGTCCGGAGCGGCGTCGAGGTCGGCGCGGGTCGAGGCCTCGGCGGTCACGCGGTCGTGCGCGAGGTCACCGAGGGCGGAGCACCCGCTGAGCAGGAGGGCGCCGAGCGCGAGGGCGCCCACGGCGAGGGGAACGGTGGCGGTGCGGGGCATGTCGAGCCTTTCGTGTCGATCACGATCACAGCGCACGGCGGTACGCGTCGGGATCGGCACAGCGGAGGACCGGTGTGCTCCTCGGGGATGACATCTACTCGAACATCGCCGCCAGCTCGGCGTGCGGGTCTCCGTCGTGGACGTGCGCCGACGGCGGCTCCGGCCAGTGCGTCGTGCCGTCGTCCGCCCAGCAGGGCACCACGTGGAAGTGGAGGTGCGGCACGCTCTGTCCGGCGTCGCTGCCGGACGCCTGCAGCAGGACGGTCCCGGTCGCGCCGAGCGCCGCACGCATCGCGAGGGCGACCCGCCGCGCCAGCGCCGTGCAGGCCGCGAGCGAGGTCGGGTCGGCGCTGAGCAGGTCCGCGGTGTGCGCGACCGGCACGACCAGGGTGTGCCCGGGTGCGAGCGCAGACGCGGGGAGCGGGGCGAAGGCGACGGCGTGCTCCTCGCGCTCGACCCACGTGGCCGGGGCCTGGTCGGCGATGATGCGGCAGAACGTGCACGGCTCCATCGCCCCAGTCTCGTCGGTACGGGGGACAAGAACCGTACAGCCTGCGGATCGGCGATGAGGCCCGGCCTAGCGTGGGATCGTCATGGCAGCTGAACACCGCAGATCCGCCGAGCCCGATGCGGCTCCCACCGTCGCGCACCACCCCGCGCACCACGCCGCGACCGCCGAGCGACCGTCGGCGCCGCAGCCCGAGGACCACCCCGGCCAGCGCTCCGACGCGCAGCGCTCGGACGACCAGGAGGCCCAGCAGCACGAGGACGGTCAGGACCCGAACCGCTGGAAGGCGCTCGTCATCTGCCTGCTCGGCGGCGGCATCGTCCTGCTCGACGTGTCGATCGTCAACGTCGCCCTGCAGTCGATCTCGAGCGGCCTGACGGGCGCGACCCCCGAGGCCGTGCAGTGGATCCTCTCCGGGTACGCCCTGGCGTTCGGACTCCTGCTCGTGCCCGGCGGTCGGCTCGGTGACGCCGTCGGTCGTCGCCGCATGTTCGTCATCGGCGTCGCACTCTTCACCCTGGCGAGCGCACTGTGCGGCTTCGCCCCGAACGGCCTCGTCCTCGTCATCGCCCGCCTGGTGCAGGGCCTCGCGGGCGGTCTGCTCACCCCGCAGGTCACCGCGCTCATCCAGCAGCTGTTCCGCGGCAAGGAGCGCGGCACCGCGTTCGGGCTCTTCGGCGCCACCGTCGGCATCGCCACCGCGATCGGCCCGCTCGTCGGTGGCCTGCTCATCACCGCGTTCGGCACCGAGAACGGCTGGCGGTTCGTGTTCTTCGTGAACCTGCCCGTCGGACTCGTCACGATCCTCCTGGCCTTCCGCTACCTGCCCGCCGCCGCGAAGGCGGCGCGCGGTCGCAAGCACGACTTCGACCCCGTCGGCATCGTCCTGCTCGGTGCAGCGGTGGTGGCGCTGCTGCTGCCGTTCGTGCAGTCCGAGCAGTGGAAGAGCAACGCGAAGTGGTGGCTCGTCGTCGCCGCCGTGGTGTTCGCCGTCCTGTTCGTGCTCTGGGAGCGCCGGTACGGCCGGACGAAGGAGCCGGTCGTCGACCTGGGCCTGTTCCGCCGTCGGTCGTTCTCGCTCGGCGTCGGCCTGGCGACGGTGTACTTCGCCGGCTTCACGCCGCTGTTCTTCGTCCTGACCCTCGCGCTGCAGTCCGGGCTGGGGTACTCAGCCCTGCTCGCCGGACTGGCGTCGGTGCCGTTCGCGATCGGCTCCGGCATCGCGTCGACGGTCGGCGGACGGGTCGTCCACCGCTTCGGTCGCCAGCTCATCGTCGTCGGCACGGTGCTCGTGCTCCTCGGGCTCGGCGGGGTCGTGTGGGTGGTCGCGAACCACTACGGGCCGGACCTCGGCTGGTGGCTCGTGCTGCCGCTCCTGGTCGGTGGCATCGGTTCGGGGCTGACCATCTCGCCGAACCAGACGCTCACCCTGTCGGAGGTCCCCGTGGAGCAGGGCGGGTCGGCGGGAGGCCTCATCCAGGTGGGGGCGCGCGTGGGCTCTGCGATCGGCATCGCCGCGGTCGGCAGCGTGTTCTACTCGTCGCTCGCGAGCACGAAGGGCGACTACTCCCAGGGCCTCCCGCTCGGGCTCGCCGTGTCGCTGGTGTTCGTGGCCGTCGCCCTGGTCGCGGGCATCGTCGACGTGGTCGTGGGGAAGGTGCACCACACGGAGGCTTCCGTCTGACGTCGTGGCAGAGCCCCTGACGGACGGAAGGCACGGTGCCGGCTGGCGCTGTGCCTCCCGTCGGTCGCGGAGCGCGTCCGGTCCGGAGGGACGGGGCGGCGCGCCGGCCTTCCCGCGGTGTCCGGACGAACGGGCCGTGGAAGCTGTACCTCGTCCCGACCTCCGGCTATGTTCGGCGACACAACAAAACCGACGACGGCGGCGACGAGGCTGCCGGAGGAGCAGCCATGGTCGAGTACGGAGCCCAGCGCCCAGCGGTCGCGCACCGCACGGGAGAGACGGTCCTGACCGTCGTGGACCACCACGGCGAACCGCTGCCGGGCGTCGAGGTCGCCGTCGAGCAGACCCGGCACGCCTTCGGGTTCGGGAACATCGGCTTCGACTTCGTCGAGCTCGCGAACGGCGAGGTCGACGGCGCCGAGCGGGAGCGGCTTGAACGGCTCGCCGACCTGTACACCGACGTGTTCACCACCGCGACGCTCCCGTTCTACTGGGGGCGCTTCGAGCCCGAGCGCGGCCGACCCGACACCGTCCGGCTCCGTCGCACCGCCGAGTGGTTCCGCGACCGGGGCATCGCGCGCAAGGGGCACCCACTCGTCTGGCACACCGTGCAGCCGGACTGGCTCCTCGAGCTGCCCCTCGACGAGGTCGAACGGCTCCAGCGGGAGCGCGTCCGCCGCGAGGTCAGTGACTTCGCCGGACTCGTGGACACCTGGGACGCCATCAACGAGGTCGTCATCATGCCCGTGTTCGACAACGGTGACAACGCGATCACCCCGCTCGCCCGGGCGAAGGGGCGCATCCCGACGATCCGGATGGCGTTCGAGGAGGCCCGCACCGCGAACCCGCACGCGACCCTGCTGCTCAACGACTTCGACCTGTCGAGCGCGTACGAGTGCCTGATCGAGGGTGTGCTCGAGGCCGGCGTGCAGATCGACGCCATCGGGCTGCAGACCCACATGCACCAGGGGTACTGGGGCGAGGAGACGATGCTCGCGATGGTCGACCGGTTCGCCCGGTACGGCCTGCCGCTGCACCTGACCGAGACCTCGCTGGTGTCGGGTGACCTCATGCCCGCGCACATCGTCGACCTGAACGACCACCAGGTGGACTCGTGGCCGTCGACGCCCGAGGGCGAGGAGCGGCAGGCCGACGAGGTCGAGCGGCACTACCGGAGCCTGGTCGGACACCCGGCGGTCGAGGCGGTCACCTACTGGGGCATCACGGACGCGGGCGCATGGCTGGGAGCGCCGATCGGGCTGGTGCGGGAGGACGGGACGCCGAAGCCGTCGTACGAGGCGCTGCGCCGCCTCGTCAAGGACGAGTGGTGGACCGGGCCGGCCGTGCTGCGGACGGACGAGCGGGGCCAGGTGCGGGTCCGCGGGTTCCGGGGGGAGTACCGGGCGGACGTGCGGGGTGCGTCGACGGCGTTCACCGTCGGGCGCGTCGCCGCTTCGCTGCACGTGGTCGCATCCGCGACGTGACCGGAGACGGACGGGAGGCGCGGTGCGGGTTCCGCACGCGCCTCCCGTCCACCACGGAGCCTGTCGGTCGGCGACCCGGTCCACGGATGCGGGAGCGACCAGCGTGTGGACGGGTGAGCACGGTCGGGTCGAGGCGTGGAGGGGTCGCGCCTCGCTCCTCGGGCAGGGCACGCCGGGACCCCGGCGTGCCCTGACCGGTCAACCCAGGTCGAGCGTCCGACCGAACGTCCGGGTGATCGGCGGGGCGGCGACGACCGCGGCGAGGGCCGTCGGCGCCCCCTCGTCGGTCGCGCGCCACGCGACGTAGGCGTCGTGGTCGGCGGCGGTCGTCCACCGCTCGAGCACGACGAGGTGCAGCGGGTCGGTGTCGTCGACCAGGACCTCGAGCGACTCGTTGCCGGGGAACGCCGCGGTCTGGGCGAGGGTGTCGCGGATGGCGGACTCGATGGCGTCCTGCGCGACGTCGTCGCGGAGCTGGACCTCGAGGAAGACCGTCTGGGTCATGTGCGCGCCTTTCGTCAGGAGCGACCGGTGGTCGGCCGCAGGTGTGGTGCAACCCGCGCACGATCCCCGTTGTTCCGTGCTCCGCCGCGGAAGTGCAGAACGCAACGGCGGCAGATGCTCGCAGCGGTGCGGGGTTGCGGGGGAGTGCCGTCCTCGTGTCTTGCGGCACCGTGCCCGTCATGGAGAGAGAAAAAGCTTCCGGTGCAAGGTTTTCGGTGTTACTGTCCTCCTCACCTAGCAGCACTAGGTATTCAGAGGGCGTCCTGCCCCCGATGGCTCGAGGAGGAGTCATGTCGACACCGACGTCGAAGGAAGAACCGCAGTCCGGTCTCGCCGGGACCGCGTCCCCGCCGGTCACCGCGGCCGCCGGAGCGACGGGCTCCGACCCCGCAGCGGCATCGCGCGCGTTCTCGGTCGAGGGCCTCACGCAGAACGTCAGCACGGTCCGCGTCGGCCCGAAGTACCTGTGGGCGCTCAGCCTCGCCCAGTTCGGCCTCTTCGCCGCCCTGCTCACCCCCGTGTTCGTGAGCATGTCGATCAAGGCGCAGGAGCTGAACCCGTCCAGCCCCGAGACCATCGTCGGCTCGGTCCTGCCGTTCGGCGCCCTCGGCGCCCTGATCGCGAACCCGCTGTTCGGCGCCGTCTCCGACCGCACCCGCACCCGGTGGGGTCGTCGCCGCCCGTGGATGGTCGGCGGTGTCGTCGTCTTCCTCGGCGCACTCGCCTGGCTCGCGTTCTCGCCGGACGTGGTCCAGCTCACCATCGCGTGGGTGCTCGCGCAGGTCTCCGCCAACGCGGTCCTCGCCACCCTGACCGCGAGCTTCGCCGACAACGTCCCCGAGTTCCAGCGCGGCAAGGCGTCGAGCGTCATCGCCCTGGCGCAGAACATCGCGATCCTCGCCGGCCTCTACCTCGCCGTGTACCTGGTCGGGAACCTGCCGCTGCTGTTCATCGCCCCGGGCATCCTGGCGGTCGCCGTCATCCTCGTCTACTCGTTCGTCGCCCGTGACGAGCTGCCGACGACCCCGACGAAGCCGTTCAGCTGGACCACCCTGATCGCGTCGTTCTGGACGAACCCGATCAAGCACCCCGACTTCGGGCTCGCATGGTGGGGCCGGTTCCTCATCACCTTCGGCACGTTCATGTTCACGACGTACCGCCTGCTCTACATGCAGGACCAGATCGGCATCTCGGACGTCGCGGAGGCCACCGCGACCGTCGCGTTCGGCGTGCTCCTGTACACGGTCGCCCTGCTCGTCAGCGCCGCCGTCTCGGGCTGGGTGTCCGACCGCGTCCGCCGCCGCAAGGTGTTCGTCTGGGGCTCGACCGCCCTGACCGCGGTCGGCCTCGTGATCCTCGCCCACGTCGACAGCGTCGGCGGCTTCTACTTCGCCGAGATCGTCCTCGGGTTCGCGTTCGGCATCTACGCCGCGATCGACACCGCACTCGTCGTCGACGTGCTGCCCGACCCCGAGCGCCCGGGCAAGGACCTCGGCGTCATCAACATCGCGAACGCCCTGCCGCAGTCGCTCGCCCCGGCGGTCGGCCTGTTCCTGCTCGGCATCGGCGGCGGCCAGAACTACACGCTCATGCTCTGGGGTGCCGGCGTCGCCGTGCTCCTCGGTGCGCTCGTCATCCTGCCGATCAAGAAGGTCCGCTGATCCCCGCGGGGTCCGCCGGGTCGCGCTGACGGCGACCCGGCGACGGACGGGAGGGGCGGTGCCGGTCGGTGCCGACCCTCCCGTCCGTCAGGCGGTCCGGGACGGACGCAGGACGGCTCCGTAGACCGCCACCAGCTCGTCGACGCGTTGCTCGACGCGGCCACGCGCCGCGACGAGCGCGGCGCTCGCCCGCTCGAGCTGTTCCGGCTCGTCGTGCAGCCGCCGCACGACCGACGCGATGCCCGCCGCGTCCGGGGTGGGCGTGGTCCAGCCGCCGCCCTCGGGGACGACCTCGGCCAGGTCCGGGTCGCAGTGCACGACCGGCAGGCCGGTGGCGACGGCCTCGAGCATCACCATCGGCTGGTTGTCGAAGTCGAAGGAACTCGACACGAGCACGTGTGCCCGACGCATGGCGGCGAGGACCTGCTCGTGCGGCGTCGACCCGTGCAGGGTCACCGACGTGCCGGCCGCAGCACGGGTGACCCGCCCTCGCGCGACGCCGTCGCCGAGCACGTCGACCACCGTGCCCGGCGGGAAGGACCGGGCGGCCTCGACCAGGACCTCCGGCCGCTTCTCGGGCGAGAGCCGACCGACCCACAGCACCCGCAGCGGCTCGTCCGCCGACCGGGTCCGTCCGGCTGCGGAGCCGATCGCGTCGAGGACCGCGGGCTCGATGCCGTTCGAGACGACGGAGACCGGGGTCCGCACGCCCCGGTCGACGAGCTTGTCGGCGAAGTGCCGCGAGGGGACGACCACGTGGTCGCTCGCCCGCGACTGCGCGAGCATGACGCGCCACATCCGCCGCGCCGTCCGGCTGCGCGTGTACGGGGTGTCGGCGCCCACCCGGATGCCGCGGCGGGGGACCTGGGTCGCGTGCAGGAGGGCGAGCAGTGCCGTCGTCACGGCGGGCACGGGCAGGACGTTCCGCGTGTAGACGTCGATGCGACCGTGCATCGTGTGGACCACCGGGATCCCGAGGTCCTGCGCGGCGCGGAGGCCACCGAGCGCCGCGAACATCTCGGAGTGGGTGTGCACGACGTCGATGCGTCGGGCGGCGAACTCACGGCGGAGCAGGGCACGGACGCGGCGCGGGGGCCAGGCGAAGGGGTAGCCGTCGGGACGGAACACGGGGGAGACGGGCAGGCCGACGACGACCGGACCGGCCGCCGGACCGTCCGTGTGCGCGGGGCCCTCCGGATCGTCGGGGCAGAACACGGTGACGTCGTGCCCGGCGGTCGTGAGGGCCTCGGCGAGGGAGCGCACCGCCGTCTGGACGCCCCCGAGCGTCGGCAGGTAGTAGTCGGTGACCAGCGCGATCCGCACGCCCCGAGCCTAGGGGCGCCGGCAGCTGCCTGCCTGCTCCCGGTGTGCTCCTGCCGGCTCCCGTCCTCCCCGTAGGATCGGCGCCATGGGGGCAGCGGGCACCGGCGAACGGGCACTGGTCACGGGTGCGAGCGGGTTCGTCGGCGGCCACGTCGTGCGGACCCTGCGGGAGCACGGGTACCGCGTGACGGCGTCCGGCCGGCGGGCATCAGCGCTGCCCGCCGGTGACGTGCACGTCGGCGACCTCGACGACCTCGCCCGCGCCGACGTGCCCGCCGACGTCGTCGTGCACTGCGCGGCACGCAGCTCCCCGTGGGGGCCGTGGTCGGCCTTCGCGCACGCGAACGTCACCGGCACCGCCCGCGTGCTGGAGTACGCACGTCGCGTCGGGGCCCGGCGACTCGTGCACGTGTCGTCGCCCGGCATCTACGCCGCTCCTCGTGACCGGCTCGACATCCGCGAGGACCAGGTCGACCCCAGCCGCCCGATGAACCACTACATCCGCTCGAAGCTGCACGCCGAGGCGCTCCTCCGCGCTGCGACGGGCGACCCCGACGGCCCCGAGATCGTCGTCCTGCGTCCGCGCGGCGTCATCGGCGCGGGCGACACCGGACTCGTGCCGCGGCTGCTCCGCGTGCACGAGCGAGTCGGGGTGCCGCTCCTGCACGGCGGGCGCGGACTCGTCGACCTCACCGCGGTCGAGAACGTCGCGCACGCCGTCCGGCTCGCAGCCGAGGTGCCCGAGGCAGCCGGACTGGCGTTCAACATCACCAACGGCGACCCCCGGCCGTTCGTCGAGCTCCTCGACCAGCTGCTCACCGGGCTCGGGCTGCGACCGCGGCACCTGCGCCTGCCCGCGGGGCCGCTGTACGCGCTGGCCGGGGTGCTCGAGGCCGTGTGCACCGTGCTGCCGGGCCGTCCCGAGCCGCCGGTCACCCGCTACACGGTGACGACGATCACGCACTCGCAGACCCTCGACCTGACCCGTGCCCGGCGGGTGCTCGGCTACGAGCCGGTCGTCGGACTCGACGAGGCCCTGGCGAGCTACGCGACCGCCGGCCGGCGCGTCGGTGAGCAGCCGCGTGACTGAGCGCCCGGTCGGCGTCCTGCGCGCCGCCGCCTGCGGGTGGACGACCCACGACGTGCACGGTCTCCTCCGGAGCGCCCCGCGCGGCCGCCGGGTGTTCCCCGCGAACGTGTTCCACTGGTCCGGCCCCGACCGGTCCGTGCTGTTCGACACCGGGTACGCGCCCCTGCCGTGGCGCACGGGTGTCGCCGGGTGGCTGTACCGACGCCTGCTCCCGCCGGTCGTGCCACCGGGCGGCACACTCGCCGACGCCGTCGACACGGACGGTGTCACGCACGTCGTCCTGTCGCACCTGCACCCCGACCACGTCGGCGGACTGGCGGCCGTGCCGCACGCACGGGTGCTGGTCACCGAGGGCGTGGCCCGGAGCATCGCCCGCCCGCAGGTGCTCGCCGGTCAGCTGCGCGGACTGCTGCCCGCGGGGCTCGTCGACCGGCTGCTGGTGGTCCCGGACAGCGCCTTCGCCCCCGCTCCGTCCGGGCCGCTCGCGGCGGTCGGCCTGGCGACGGCCGACCCGTTCGAGGACGGTCGCACCCGGCTCGTCCGGCTGCCCGGGCACGCCGACGGACACATCGGCGTGCTGGTCGAGGACCGCGTGCTGCTCGCCGCCGACGCCGCGTGGAGCCGCGACCTCCTCGGACGGGAACGCGACCTGCGTCTCCTGCCGCGCACGGTCGCCCACGACGCCGGAGCACAGCGCGACACCGCCGAGCGCCTGCTCGCACTCGAGCGCGCGGGTGTCAGACTGCTGTTCAGCCACGACGAGCACCGGACCGGGGTGGACCTGCTCGCCGACGACGACGAGGACCGAGGGGGACCGTGAAGCACTGCGCCATCGCCGGGTGGGGGACGGCACTGCCCGACCGGACAGTCACCTACGGCAGCGGAGCACGCACCGTCACCCGGTACCGCATCGCCGACGACGTGTCGCACCTCGACATGCTCACCGAAGCCGCGTCCCGGGCGATCGAGCACGCCGGCATCGACGCGGCCGACCTCGACCTCGTGATCGCGGCCTGCGCCGCCGGCGTGCAGCCGATCCCGTGCACGGCAGCCCTCGTGATGGAGCGGGTGGCGCCCGATGCCCGGGCGGCCGCACTCGACGTCAACTCCACGTGCACGAGCTTCATCACGGCACTCGACATCGCCTCCCGCTACCTGGAGGACGGCGACCACGACCGGGTGCTCATCGTCTCCGGCGACGTCGGGTCGCGCTTCCTCGACCCGGCGCAGCGCGAGTCCGCCGAGCTGTTCTCGGACGCCGCGGCCGCGGTCGTGCTCACGCGGGGCGACGGGACGCAGGGGGTGCTGTCGGCGCTGCAGCAGACCTGGCCGGAGCACGCGCACGACACCGAGCTCCGAGGCGGCCTGTCGAGGTACCCCGCGCAGCAGTACGCCGACGGCGACCCGTCGGACTACCTGTTCGACATGCACGGCAGGCGTGCGCTGACCGGGATGCTCCGCGTGCTGCCCGGGTTCTTCGCGCGGTTCTGGGATCGCAGCGGACTCGGGCTCGACGACGTCGACCTGGTCGTCCCGCACCAGGCCAGCGGGGCGATCGGACTCGCGATGCGCCGGCTCGGGATCCCAACCGACAAGTACGTCGACGAGGTCGCGGCGTTCGGGAACTCGGTGTCGTCGTCGGTGCCGTTCATGCTCGCCCGGTGCCTCGACGACGGACGACTCGGACGGGGCGACACCGTGCTGCTCTGCGGGACGGCGGCGGGCCTGACCGCGAACGCCCTCGCGCTGCGGCTCTGACGGCAGCTCGCGCTGCGGCTCTGTCGGCCGCTCGCGCTGGTGCGGACGGGCGCCGGCCCTGCGGCTCGTCCGGTCGGGCGGTGACCCCGGACACGACGACGCCCCCGCCGCATCTGCGACGGGGGCGTCCGGTGGTCCCTGATCCCCTGGGCGACCACCGCTCCGGCGGTGGACCGCCCAGCACCGGGCGGTCCACCGAGGTCGGTCAGCGCGCGGCGCGAGCTCCGGCGCGGGGCAGGACGACGCCGAGGACGATCATCGCGACGGCGAGGAAGGCGTGGAGCACGTTGTCGGCGCTGTTCAGCGGGACGAAGTTCGCGGCCCCGGCCATGCCGGCGACGAAGAGGCCGAACACGAACAGCACGGCGTAGATGATGCCGCCGATGAGCAGGTACGAGCGCGAACCCGCGGCGGACCGGGCGGCGAGGATGCCGACGATGCCGAACAGCAGGTGGACGATGTTGTGCAGGGCCGAGACCTGGAACAGGCCGAGGAGCATGGCCATCGAGCTGTTGCCGGCGAAGGACATGGTGCCCATGTCCATGGTGAGACCGGGGACGAAGCCGGCGATGCCGACGATGAGGAACACGACGCCGAAGAGCAGTGCGCCCTTCTGGACGAGGGTCGACGCGAAACCGGTGCGAGGTGAGGCTGCGTTGCTGGTCATGGTGCTGTCCTTCCGAGTGCGTTCCACGACGGCGTCTCCAGGTCACCGCACAGGGGCAGCGTCGTCGTCGTACAGGAGTTTCGGAGCAGCTGCGCAGACGGATTGGTGCGGGGTGGTGGTGTGCTCCCAGTGCTTCCGGGCAAGCGTGGGTCCCCCTCCGGGATGACCCCGGGTCTCCACCCCAGGGGGGACGCGCCCGACGGGGCGGCGGAAATAGCGTGGACCCGTGATCGAGATCGAGCATCTGTCCAAGCGCTACGGCGCCAAGACCGCCGTGGACGACATCTCCTTCGTCGTCCGCCCGGGCATCGTCACCGGCTTCCTCGGGCCGAACGGTGCCGGCAAGTCCACGACCATGCGGATGATCATGGGCCTCGACACGCCCACGTCCGGGCAGGTGCGGGTGAACGGGCAGGAGTACCGCTCGTTCCGCGACCCGCTCCGGCAGGTCGGCGCGCTGCTCGAGGCGAAGGCCGTCCACTCCGGGCGCAGTGCCCACAACCACCTGCTCTCGCTCGCGGCGACGCACGGCATCCCGAAGTCCCGCGTGCACCACGTCATCGAGCTCACCGGACTCGAGTCGGTCGCGAAGAAGCGCGTCGGCGGGTTCTCCCTCGGCATGGGGCAGCGGCTCGGCATCGCGGCGGCACTGCTCGGCGACCCGAAGACCCTGATCCTGGACGAGCCGGTCAACGGTCTCGACCCGGACGGCGTCGTGTGGGTGCGTCAGCTCGCCCGACACCTGGCCTCCGAGGGTCGCACGGTCTTCCTCTCCAGCCACCTGATGAGCGAGATGGCGCAGACCGCTGACCGCGTGGTCGTGCTCGGCCGCGGCAAGGTGCTCGCCGACGCTCCGATCGCCGAGTTCGTCGCGGGCAGCGGGCAGGGTGGCGCAGCACGGACCCTCGTCCGGACTCCGCACCCCGACCAACTCTTCGGTGCCGTCGGGTCCGCCGCATCGTCGATCACCCCGCGCGAGGACGGCGCCTTCGTGGTCGTCGGCCCCGACGCACAGCAGATCGGCACCATCGCCGCCCGGACCGGCGCGGTGCTCCACGAACTCACCCCCATGGGTGCGAGCCTCGAGGAGGCGTACATGGCCCTCACGAAGGACGAGGTCGAGTACCAGGCGGAGGTCGCACGATGAGCGCCACGACGGCCACCGCGATGCCCGGACGCGTCGGACTCGGGTTCGGCCGACTCGTCCGCAGCGAGTGGATCAAGTTCCGCAGCATCCGGTCGACGTGGTGGTGCTACGCCATCATCGTCGCGCTGACGATCGGTCTCGGTGCGCTGCTCGGGCTCTACGCACCGATCGTCGGCCTGCCGGAGGGCGCCGAGGTGACCCAGGCGGTCGCGAACGCGCAGATCGTCAACCTCAGCATCTCGTCGGTCGGATTCACCGTGCTGGTCGCCGCGGTGCTGGGCGTCCTCATCATCACGGGTGAGTACGGCACCGGGCAGATCCGCTCGACCTTCACGGCCGACCCGGGGCGCACCGGCGCCGTCCTCGCCAAGGCCGTCGTCCTCGCCGTGGCCACCTTCGTGGTCAGTGCGGTGTCGACGTGGATCGGGGTCGCGCTCGTCACGGTGTTCCAGGCCGACAAGGGCGTGGAGGCCGACCTGGCCGACCCCGCGGTCTTCATGCCGATCCTCGGCTCGTCGGTCTACGTGACGGGGATCGCCCTGCTCGCCTTCGGCATCGGGCTGCTCGTGCGCTCCAGCGCCGGTGGCATCGCGATCGCGCTCGGGGTCCTGCTCGTGCTGCCGATCGTGCTGCAGCTCGTCGCCGGACTGGTGAACCAGCAGTGGCTCCTCGACGGGTCCCGCTTCCTGCCCGACCAGGCCGGCAGCCAGCTCTACACCTACGAGCGGTCCGCGGACCAGCCCGCACCCGAGGGTGTCGTGCTCAACGGCTGGGCGGGTGGCGGCATCCTGGCGGCATGGGTCGTGGCGATCGGCGTGATCGCGCTGGCCGCGGTCAAGAAGCGCGACGTCTGACGACGGGCGGTGCGGCTCGTGACCCGGGTCGTGACGGACGGGAGGCTCCCCACCGGGCACGGCCCACCAGCCGCTGGCGCGTCTGGTGGGAACCGGCCGGCGTGGGCCCAGGTGCCGGCTGGTACCGGGCCTCCCGTCCGTCTGCAGCTGGGTACCGGCGGGTCAGGCCGCGCGCGAGAACAGCCCGCGCAGGGCGCGCGTCAGCCACCACGAGCGTCGCGGCTGCTGGACGACCTCGACTGCACGCGTGGGCATGCGGAACGCGAGGTCGTGCAGCATGTTTCGCTTTGTGCCGTCCCAGTTCGCGAAGAGGTACGAGCCGCCGGTGAACGACATGCTCCGGACCGGCGTGCGCTTCCAGGAGTCGGCAGCGACGTAGTAGCCGGTGTGTCCGGCGCGGATGTGGTCGATGACGGTGTCCACGTCGAGGACACCGGTCGTGGTGACGACGGCGGTGATGCCCGTTCGGTCGCGGGCGACGTACTCGATGAGGTGTTCGGTCACGGCGTGCTCTGATCTGTGTCTGACTCGACCCGGCCCGTGAGGTCGGCGCTCGGGAGGTGTTCGGAACCGCCGTTGCTTCCGGTTGGATGGTACGCCGAAGCATGTGGAGGGTTCCAGACGTGGACGAGGTCGGGGGGACGAACGTCCGGGCAGCGCGGAGAGCAGGGTGGTCACATGCGCACCACACGTCCCACCGGCCTGTTCCTCACCGCTGCCGCGGCGTGCTTCGCCCTCGCCGGGTGTGCCGGCGGGGGCGAGGGCGGACCGGCCGCCACCGTGACGCGGACGGTCACCCCGTCCGCGTCGGCCGCGTCGGAGGGGGCGACGCCCGTGACGCCAGCGACGAGCCCTCCCGCGACACCCACGTGCGGACCGTCGGACGGTGCCACCGCTGCCGCGGGTCCGATCGCCGACCTGCCGCTGCCCGCCGGACTCGAGTCGGCCCGCTGGGACGCAACGACCGCGGACACGTCGCTCTACGACGGGTGTGCCGCGCTGTCCGCGGTGACCGTCAGCGTCGCCGAGGGCACCGCCAGCTCACCGGTCGCGATCCTGCTGTTCCACGACGGCACGTACGTCGGGACAGCGACGGAGGAGCAGTACCCGTTCGTCCCCGAGGTGACGCGCACCTCGGCCGACGCGATCCGCGTCGAGTACCGCTACCCACAGGGCACGGAGGGCAACGCCGACCCGTCCGGCCGAGCGACCGCGACGTACACGTGGGACGACACCAGCGAACGGGTGGGGATGTCCGGGGACGTCCCGCCTTCCCGGTGACTCACGGCCGCGACGAGCGCAACACGCTCCGGAGGACGTCGAGCTTCGCCGGACCCACCTCGAAGGGGCGGCCGAGGGCCGACCGTGGCTGCAGGACGACCGGCCCGTCCGTCGTGGTCAGCCAGATGCCGTAGGCGGTGCGCCGCCCGCGATCGTCCTTCGTCGCGAGGTCGATCCGCTCGATGCGATCCCACGGGATCGTCACGACCGGGTCCGTCGACCGCGGCGACCAGCCGAACAGACCCCTCCGGTCGACGGTGAAGAGCGCTGTCCGCGGATCCGACAGATCCTGTGGAGCGCTGATGCCACGTGCCGAGACGGGCAGGTGGAAGGACGGCCGCTCGTCGCGGGCCGCACGGGCGTTCGCGAGGGCGCGTCGGTCCCGTCGGCTGTCCCGCCAGGCACCGATCGGTACGATCACGCAGCAGACGGCTCCCAGCAGGGGCAGCAGGACGATGCCGGCTCCCCGGCCGCTCGACGGGACCTGGACGTACGCCGCCTCGAACACCAGGACGCCGACCGCGACGGCGAGCAGACCGACCGAGCCGAGCACGAACGGCCACAACGGCGGCACGATCCCGTCCCGCAGTCGGCGCACCCACGCCCCGGAGTCGTCCACCACCTCATCCTGCCCCCCGTCACCTGGGCGCCGCGGTGGGATGCTGGTCCGCATGCCCCTGTCCCGCCCGGCGGTCGCCGCCGCCCTGCCCGGTGTCGCGCTCGCGGTCGTGATCGGCATCGCCGCGACCCTGGTCGGGCGCGCCGTCCCCGTGGTCGGCGGTCCGGTGCCGGCCGTCGTGCTCGGTGCGCTGGTGGGGTGGCTCGTGCGGCGCCGCCGGCAGCAGGACCACGGGACGGCGGACCTCGGCGGCCTGCAGCCCGGGGTGAAGTTCGCGTCGAGCCGTGTGCTGCAGGCCGCCGTCGTGCTCCTCGGCGCGCAGCTCTCGATCGGCGAGGTCCTGCGCATCGGCGGCGAGACCCTCCCGGTGATGCTCACGACGCTCGTGGTGTGCCTCGTCGCGGCGTGGGGGATCGGGCGGCTGCTGCGGGTGTCGAGCACGCTCCGCACGCTCATCGGCGTCGGCACGGGCATCTGCGGCGCCTCGGCGATCGCCGCCGTCACGCCCGTCGTCGGTGCCGCCAGCGCCGAGGTCGCATACGCCCTCTCGACGATCTTCCTCTGCAACATCGCCGCGGTCTTCGTCTTCCCCCTCGTCGGCCACGCCCTCGGCCTGTCCCAGCACGCGTTCGGCGTCTTCGCGGGCACCGCGGTGAACGACACGTCCTCGGTCGTCGCGACGGCCACGGTCTACGGTCGCCAGGCGACCGACACCGCCGTCGTCGTCAAGCTGGTCCGGACGCTCATGATCATCCCGATCGTGATCGGGTTCGCCGGCCTGGAGGCCCGCCGCACCGCCCGCTCGCAGCCGGACCCCGCCGACGGGCCGCGTCGGGCCGGGGGCGTCCGCGTGCTGCGGTTGGTCCCGTGGTTCCTGGTCGGTTTCCTCGTCGTGGTGCTGCTCCGCACCACCGGCGTCCTGCCGGCCTCGGCGGCCCCGTGGTTCTCGACGGCGGCGACGTTCCTCATCACGGTGGCGCTCGCCGCGGTCGGGGTCTCGACGGACTTCGCGGCGCTGCGGCGTGCCGGGTTCCGGCCGATGCTGCTCGGGATCGCCCTGTGGGTGCTCGTCGCCGGGACGAGCCTGGGGGTGCAGGCGGCCTTCGGCCAGCTCTGACGGTCGGGAGCGGGCCGCCGCTCGGTCCGGGTCGTCGACGGTGGAGCAGGAGACGTCGCGTGGCGCAGGTCGAGCCGACGTCGTCTGCTCCATCGACGCGCGTTCCGCGCCCGGGGTGACGACTCGACGGACGGGAGGCGCGGTGCCAGCTGGCACCGCGCCTCCCGTCCGTCCGCTGCGAGGCTCAGCCGCGCAGCGCCTCCGTCAGCTTGACGCGACCACCCGTGCGGAGCAGCGCGTTCTCGTAGATGCGCGCGCCCACGGTGACGACCACGACGACCGACGCCGCGACCACGAGCAGCGACAGGATCGGCTCCCACCACTCGGCGGTCCCGAGGAAGATCCGCATCGGCATCCCGATCGGCGCGCTGAACGGGACGTACGACATGATCCCCACGATCGTCGGGTCGTCCGCCGCCACCACGATCAGGATGTACGGGATCATCACGAGCATCATCACCGGCATGGTGACGCTGCCGACGTCCTCCTGACGGGAGACGAGCACGGCGGACGCGGCGAACAGCGAGGCGATGAGCACGAAGCCGACCGCGAAGAAGCCGACGAACCACAGCACGCTGGGACCGAGCAACGTGAACAGGTTGTCCTGCCCGGTGACGGCGAGGGCCACCACCCCCGCGACCGCGATCGCGACGATCTGCGCGAACGCCATGATGCTGTTGCCGAGCACCTTGCCGGCCAACAGCGCGCGAGCCGGGATGGCCGCCATCAGGATCTCGACCACCCGCGTCGACTTCTCCTCGACGACGCTCTGCGCGATCGACGAGCCGAAGGTCACGGCCGAGGCGAAGAACACCACGCCGAACATGATGCCGATCGCGGACACGAGACCGGCGGACAGTGCACCCGGGTCGAGCAGCTCGACGGTCGGCGTGACACTCAGGGCGTTGACGACGTCGGTCGGGGTGTCCTCGAGTCCGACGACCGAGAACCCGAGGGCGTCGTCGGACGGGACGATCGCGGCGTCGACCTCGCCGTCGCGGACCAGTCGTTCGGCCTGTGCGGTCGTCGGCGTCTGCGTGACGTCGAACCCGTCGGTGGACCGGAGGCTGACACCGTCGACGACCGCGACGGGCGTCCGGTCGTCGGCCGTCGCCTTGCCGACGATCCCGCCGATCACGATGGAGGCGACGACCACCACCAGCAGGATCGCCGCGGAGACCACGAACGCCTTGCTGCGGAGGCGGGCCTGGATCTCGCGGGCGGTCACGAGCCGGACCGCGTGCACGAAGCTGTTGTTCATCGGACGACCTCCCGGAAGACCTCGCTGAGGCGGGGCACCCGCGGGGCGAACGACCCCACCGTGCCGTGCTGGACGGCGCGCTGCAGGACGCGCTGTGCCGTGGCCTCGTCGGCCTCGAACACCGCGTACCCGCCGTCGAACTCGCGGACGGCGACGCCGGGTTCGTCGCGGAGCCAGGCGACGTCGCCGTCGACGAGCAGCTCCCACGCGGCGGGGCCGGCGCTGCGGCGCAGGTCCTCCTGCGCCCCTGCGGCACGGATCGTGCCGTCGGCGATCACGACGACGTCGTCGCAGAGCCGTTCGACCACGTCGAGCTGGTGGCTCGAGAACAGTACCGGCACACCCTTCGCCGCCTGCTCGCGCAGCACACCGAGCACGGTGTCGACGGCCATCGGGTCCAGGCCCGAGAACGGCTCGTCGAGCACGAGGACCTCCGGGTCGTGGACGAGTGCCGCCGCGACCTGCACCCGCTGCTGGTTGCCGAGGGAGAGCTTCTCGACGGCGTCGCTCGCGTGCTGCGCGAGGTCGAGCCGTTCGAGCAGCGCGGCCGTCCGCTGCCCCGCGGTCCGCTTGTCGACCCCGTGCAGTCGCGCCAGGTAGGTGATCTGCTCGGCGACCGGCATCTTCGGGTAGAGCCCGCGTTCCTCGGGCATGTAGCCGAAGCGGCGGCGGTCCGTCGGGCCGACCTCGGCGCCGTCGATCGACACGCGCCCGGCGTCGGCCTGCAGGACGCCGAGCAGGATCCGCATGGTCGTCGTCTTGCCGGCGCCGTTGCCGCCGACGAACCCGGTCAGTCGGCCGCTGCCGACCGTGAACCCCACGTCGTCGAGCACGCGGCGGTCGCCGAAGTGCTTCGTCACGCCTTCGATGGTGAGCATCGCCCGTTCCCCTTCCGCCGGCGGTCCTCGCCGACGTCTCGACGCTACGGGCCGGGAGGCACGGTCCGCCTCCGGCAGGAGGCGGGACCTCCCGACGCCGCGGCTCCACCGCACGGGGGAGCGGGGCCGTCAGGTGGAGGAGGTGACGCCGTGCTCGAAGGCCCACACGACCGCCTGGATCCGGTCGCGCACACCGGTCTTCTGCAGGACGTTCGACACGTGGGTCTTCACGGTCGCCTCGCCGACGAAGAGCTCGCGGGCGATCTCGGCGTTGCTGAACCCCCGGGCGAGCAGTCGGAGGACCTCTGCCTCGCGTTCGGTGAGGCCGGCCGTCGCGATCGCGGTCGCACCGCCGTCTCCCCGCGGCGCGGCGTCGTCGCCGCCGTCGACGGCACCGGGGCAGTCCGGGCCGTGTCCGGCGGTCGCGCGGCTGATCACCCGGCGCGTGACGTCGGGTGCGAGCAGGGCGTCCCCGGCGGCGACGGTGCGCACGGCGTCGATCAGCCGTTCGGGGGAGGCGTTCTTCAGCAGGAAGCCGCTCGCACCGGCCTCGAGCGCCTGGAACAGGGCGGCGTCGTCGTCGAACGTGGTGAGCACGAGGACCGCCGGCGGGTCCGGCAGCGCACCGATGCGCCGTGCCGCCTCGAGCCCGTCGACGCCGGGCATCTGCACGTCGAGGCACACGACGTCGGGCCGGAGCGCCACGACCGCCTCGACCGCGGCGGCGCCGTCCGGGGCCTCACCGACCACGCGGAAGCCCGGCTCGGACTCCAGGATGACGCGGAAGCCCGCACGCACCAGGTCCTGGTCGTCCGCGAGCACGATCGTCAGGTCGTCGGCAGCCATGCCCGTACCAGGTACCCTCCCCGGGCCCGCGGCCCGATCTCGATGCGTCCGCCCACGGCGGCGACGCGCTCCCGCATGCCGACGTGACCCAGCCCGCTGCCGCTGGTGTCACGGACCGCGCCGGAGCCGTGGCCGTCGTCGGCCACCTCGACCTCGATGCCGTCGTCGAGGTACCGCAGGCGCAGGTCCGCGCGGGCTTTCGGGCCGGCGTGCTTGACGACGTTCGTCACGGCCTCCTGGGCGATGCGGAACGCCACGGCCCCGACGGTCGGCGGCACCGAGCGCTCGTCACCGACGACGACGTACCCGGCGTCGCGTCCTGCGGACCGCACGGCCTCGACCAGCTCCGGCATCCGTCCGAGGCCGGCCGTGCTCGGTGCGGTGTCGGTCGCGCTCGCGCCGCGGTCGTCCTCACGCAGGGTCCCCAGCATGCGGCGGAGTTCCTCGACCGCCGTCCGTGCGCTGTCCTCGACCACCGTCAGCGAGGCGGTCGCCTGCGCCGGGTCGCGATCGACCACGCGGCGCGCGGCTCCGGCCTGCACGCCCATCAGCGAGACGTGGTGGGCCACGACGTCGTGCAGCTCGCGGGCGATCCGTACGCGCTCGAGCGTCACGGCCTGGGCTGCCGTCCGCTCCCGCTCGGCGGCGAGTTCCGCGGTGCGTTCGGCGAGGTCGTGCTTCGCCACCGCGGCTGTCCATGCCCGGTTGCCGGCGTACCAGGCGCCGCCGAAGTACAGCACGTTGATGAGGATGTTGACGAGCGAGTACGCGATGTACGGCGGGATGAGCGCATCGTCGTCGTTCGGCAGCGCGTTCGGCACCGCCCATCCGAACGAGAGCGCGAGGAACACCCACGCGAACATCCCGCCGATGATCACCCAGCGGACCACCTCGGCACGGACCCGGTCGGAGCACCACGCCCCGACCGTGTACAACGCGATGAACAGGGTGAAGTTGACGAGGATGATCTCGGGCACGTGGAGCAGCTGTGTCGCGGCGAACGCCAGCGCGGACACGACGGCGACGGTCATCGGCCAGCGGCGGCGGAACGCGATCGGTACGGCGTTCGCGAGGATCATGAGGGCGGAGACCCACCACGCTGCCTGCTCGTCGCCGTAGATGCCCGCAGCGCCGTAGAGGGTCGTGGTGATGACCAGCCCGACGCCGAGCACCAGCGCGAGCAGGGCGTCCTGTCGCTGCTCGCGCGGCCCCACGGGAAGCCGTGACCACCCCTCCGTCGTCCACCCCATGCGGTCCACGCTACCGGGTGCGCACCGCCGACCGCAGGTTCCGCCGGGCTGCCAGGAGCGGGGTGCCCGCCGCGACCGCCACGACGGCGGCTGCCGCGGTGAAGGTCGTCGCCGTGCCCGCCGGTCCGACCAGTGCGCCCGCCGCCGCTGCCCCGAGCGCCTGGCCGGCGACGAGCACCACGAAGAGCAGTGCGGTGCCCGCAGCCGCGTGCTGCTGGTCGATCTCGGTCGTCCACGCGATGAGCGCGCCCGTCGCCGCGGTGTAGCCCCACCCGAACACCGCGCACGCCACCAGCGCGGCGCCGACGGCCTGGGACAGCAGCCCGAGCGTGAGCACCGCGACGGCGGCGAGCGTCGTCGTCAGCATCCACAGGCGAACAGCGGGCATCGGGCTCGTCCACCGCGCCGTCACCGCGACCGACGCCCCGCCGGCACCGAGCACGATCCACGCCACGACCGTCACCGGGCTCGGCACCCCTGCGCCGACGAGGGCCGAGCGGCCGTAGGTCCAGACCACCGCCGAGCCTGCGCCGAACAGCAGGGCCACCACGACCGGCACGACCTGTGCGCCGAACCACGAGCGGTCGGGCAGCACGGCGCGCGTCGGACCGCCGGCGTCGACCGTGCGCCCGGCGTCTCCCGGGCGTCCGGGGGCGACCGTGCGCCGGGCCGGCCCCGCCGCGAGGAACACGACGGCACCGACCAGCAGCGTCACGATCCCCGCGACGACCCACGCGGTGCGCCAGTCCGGCAGGAGCACGAGCGCGAGCACCCCGGCGGCGACGAGCCCCGGACCCGTCCCGGAGTTCACCACTGCCTGTGCCCGGTCCCGCGCTGCCCCGTCGACCCGACCGGCGACCAGCTGCACCATCGCCGGCGAGGCCAGTCCGGCGCCGGCCGACGCCACGACGGCGGACGCCCCGAACACGAGGCTCGTCGAGCTCGCCGCCATCACGATCGCGCCGACGCCGGCCGTGAGCGCCGCGCCGACGACGAGCCACTCGGCGGCGCGGCCCGCGAGGAGGAACCCCACGACGGCGCCGACGCAGTACAGGACCGAGGCGCCCGAGGACACCGCCCCGCCGACGTCCACCCCGAAGCCGAGGTCGCGCTGCACGTCCGGGAGGAACAGCCCGTACGCCAGACGCACCAGGCCGTAGGTCGCAGCGATGAGTCCGAGCCCGCCGACCACCAGGAGGCGATCCCGTAACGAAAACGATCGTTTCACTTCTGCGACCGTAGGCTCATGCGCATGGCGATGCGTCCAGGGACCGAGCAGCGGGTGCTCGACGCTGCCGAGGAGCTCTTCTTCACGCGCGGCATCGCGGCGACCCCGATCGACGCCGTGCTCGAGCGCGCGGGGGTGTCGTCGGCGACGCTCTACCGCGGGTACCCGAGCAAGGAGGCCCTGGTGGCGGCAACGCTCGACCGACGCCACGAGGACTGGCTCGCGACGTGGGACCGGGCACTCGAGCGGGCGACGGACGACCGCGGCCGCCTGCTCGCCGTCTTCGACGCCCTCGACGACTACCGGTCCACCCCGACCGGCTCCCGCTGGTGCGCGTTCCTCGGCACCGCCGCCGAGTACGTCGACGCCCCCGAGGACCTGCGCGCCGTCCTCGACCGCGAGACCGGCACGCTGCGTCGGCGTCTGACCGAGACGGCCCGGCCGCTCGTGGGTGACCGTGCCTCGGCGCTCGCCGAACAGCTGCTGCTCGTCGTCTCCGGGTCGCTGGCGATGCGCCTGCGCGACCCCGCTGCGGACGCGACGACCGCTCGCGCGGTCGCGACCGCCCTCCTGTCCTGACAGCCGGGCCACGACGCGGACGGGAGGCGCGGTGCGGGTGACGGACGTCCGTCACCCGCACCGCGCCTCCAGTCCGAACCGTGACGGCTGCGAGCCGGTCGCTCAGTGCGCGGGGACCACCAGCTCGTCGACCGCGGTCAGGACGTCCGCGACCTCGGTGCGGGTCGTGTAGTCGACGTGCACGTCCGCGAAGCGGACCACGCCGTCTGCGTCGATCACGAAGACCGACGGGAACGGGATCGCCGCGGTGTCGTCGGCGTTGCTGTCGGCGACGTCGAAGCCGAGCTGCGTGTGCGCCGCCCGCGCGGCCGCGCTCGGCTCCGTGACGATGCCGAAGCGTCCGGCGAGCACGTTCTCCGGGTCCGTGAGCACCGGGAAGGCGAGCTCGCCGTTCGCGATCGACTGCTCGGCGCCCTCCGGCGTCTGCGGCGACACGGCGACGAGCTGCACGCCGCGCTCCTGCAGGGCAGGCAGGAGCTCCTGCTGGTACGTGCGCAGCGTGATGTTGCAGTAGGGGCACCAGGCGCCGCGGTAGAAGACGACGACGGTCGGGGTGTCACCGCGGGTGTCCGCGAGCGAGGTCTCCTCGCCCGTCGGGGTGACCAGTCGGGCGTCCGGAGCGGTCTCGCCCGCGCCGACGACCCCGTCGGGCACACCCGAGGCGCGCAGGTCGGCCTGCTCGCCGTCGAAGACCGCAGACAGCTCCGGGCCGATCTGGGCGGTGAAGCCCTGGTTGAAGTCGTCCACCTGGCGGGCGATGGTCTGATCGGTCACGTCGGTCTCCTCGGGTCGGGTCGGGACGCCGGCGAACGGGCCGGTGCGTGGAGCGTAGGCACGTCTCCTCAGCGGGGGAACGGCCGTCGTCACGGAGCGTCATCCGGGCAACTGAGCGTGATGCGTACTCAGATCTTCGGCGGTCGGATGGTCGGGTCGCTCCACTTCGGGAACGGCGGGTACTCGCCGGGGAGTGACTCCTCGGGGTACTCCCCGTCGTTGCGGCCGCCGACGGCCTCCGTGAGCGCCAGACTGTCGTTCGTCCAGTACTGCCCGCTGTACACGGTGAGGCCGTAGTCCCCACTGGGCTGCACCTCGTACTCGACGTACCAACCGGTTCCCGTGTCCGCCAAGACCTCGTGGTACCGACCGATGGTTCGCTTGCGGTAGGACCAGTCCTGCTTCCCGAAGTAGTCGATCATCGGCTGCAGATCGCGCGAAGCCCCGGTCGCTCCCGGTGGCGACCAGAGACGGTCACTCTGCAGGAAGTAGCTGTTGACGGGACTGGCTCCACGGAGCGGAACGATGCCGTCGCCGCCGGTGTTCGGCACCCGGTCGCCGCCGATCCAGGACCACTCACCGACGTGCACGGCTCGCTGCGCCTCCGTGAGGACCACCTGCATCTGCGCGTAGCGCTCGCTGTACAGGTCGAACTCTCTCTTCGTCGACATCTGCGCTACCTCATCCTGGGTCAGACCTCCGGCATCGACGGCAGGGATGCCGCTTGCTGGGACGCAGCCGGTCAGGGCGAGTGAAGCGGAGGCGACGAGGGCTGCGAGGAGGCGTCGCATCAGATCTTCGGCGGTCGGATGATCGCGTCGCTCCACTTCGGAAAGGGCGGGTACTCGCCGGGGAGGGACTCTTCTGGGTACGCCGCGTCATTGCGGCCACCGATGGCCTCGGTCAGCGCAAGACTGTCGTTCGTCCAGTACTGCCCGCTGTAGACCGTGAGTGCGTGGTTGCCGTTGTTGATGACGAGGTACCGGATGCGCCAGCCGTCGTCGGTGACCGCCCACACGTCGTGGTCCTTGCCCAGCGTGCGCTCTCGCCACAGCCAGCCCTGGTCATCGAAGTAGCCGATCATCGGTTGTAGTGCACGACGATCGTTGCCAGCGACGGGTGACGACCAGACGCGTGAGGTGTCCAGGGCGTAGCTGTTGTCGATGGTGGAACCGGCCATCGGCACAACGCTGTTCTCGTTGCCCCCACCGGATGGCACGCGGTCGCCCATGGTCCATCGCCACTCGCTGTCGTGCACTTGGCGCTGCGCGGCTGCGAGCACCTGCTGCATCCGCTCGTAGTGCTGGTGGTACCGATCGAACTCCTCGTGGAGCGACATCCGAGACACGTCCTCTTGCGTCAGCCCTGCGGCGTCGATGGGCATACGGTCTCCTCCTGCCGCGCACCCGGACAGGACCCAGGTACAGGCGACGAATGCGAGGAGAGCGCGGAGCAGACGCATGATGTTCATCCTCGCCCTCCCGTTGCGATGATCTGCGAGATGGTGTGCTGGGCGGTCGAGCCGGGGGTCAGGTAGCCGACCTGGCCGGCGGACTCGGGGTACATGTCGTGGCCCGTGACGGCCGCGAAGCCGTCCGCCGCTTCGGAGCTGAAGACCTCGACGTCCGGCAGGTCACGTGGATCAGTCCGCCCGATCCTGCCCTTGATGGCGGTGTGGTCCGCCTGTCCTTCCGTCGCGTACACGTGGCCGACGTTGAGGTGTTCCGGCCTGGTCGCGTCGGTGAAGCCGACCGACCCGTACGTGACGAACGTGTCGACGCGGTGCCGGGTCTGGGCCAGCGCTTCGGCTGCCGTCGTGGAGCCGTACGAGTGGCCGAGTACCGTGAGTCGACGCGGTGCCCCGCCTCGACTGTCGTGGATGCCGTCGAGGAACGACGCCAGCTCTGCCCCGCCCGCGGCGGCTCGTCCCTGCGCCGGGACTTCGGGGATGGCGGGTGCGCGGGAGCCGAACCAGGACACGACCGCGTACGAAGTCGCGCTTCCGATGTCTGCGGCGGAGCCGAGGAGCCCTGCAGCGGCGAGTGCTTTCTGCCTGGTGCTGTCGAGCGTCGTCGTCGCGCCGGGGACGTTCACCGTGACGTTCTCCGCGGTGTCGAGGTTGCCCAACACGACCGCGGCGACGGGAGCGCCGTTCGCGACGCCGAAGCCGACGAGCTGTGCCACTGCGTCCGACGGGTTTCGCAGTTCGGCTGCGATCCGGTCGGCTCGCTGGATCCCCTGAGCGAGCGCGTGGACCTGTGCGGTGAACTCGTCGAGGCTCACCGCGCCGTACGTGGAGGCCAGGCCGAAGAGTCGGTACATCCGCTGCGGGTCCCGGACCGCTGCGGCGAGCACCCGCCGCGAGGCCACGTCACGAGCGACGGCTGGCACCCCGTCGAGGTTCGCCACCCGCACCTGGGTCCGCAGTGGGAGCGCCGCGATGTCCTCCGCGGTGAGCCCGAGTTCCTTCCATGCCGCCGCGACCTGCGCCGGGGTCGAGGACGGGTCCATCAGTCGCTGTGCGGCCGGGGACAGGGCCGCCGCCCCGGCGATGTCGAGCGCGACGTCGGCGACCGACCGTCCACCGGCAGCCTCGAACGCGTCCGCGATCCGCGCCGTCCACCGGGCGTCCTCGGCGTTCTCGTCGAGGTACGCACCGAAGCCGCCCGGCAGCGGGGGCGCATCGACGGGGACCCACCCGCACCGGTCGCGGAACCCCGCCCACGCGTTCCGGACACGGACGAGGTCCTGCTCCGTCACACCGTCCTGCGCCTGGGCCGTGGCGGCGAACTGTCGCAACCGTTCCGGGTCGGCGCTGCTCCGCCCGGTCGACCGTCCACCGGTCCGCCGTCGGTGCCGAGCGCGGAACGTCGCGGTGACGGGCGTCGGTCTGATCGGGCGGTCGGTCGGTTCCGGGTCGAAGACGGCCGCGCTCGCATCGAGCACGGGCTCCCACGCGGCACCCACGCCGACCAGCGCGTGCTGGCGGTCGGCCGCCCGTCTCCGCCACGCAGCGAGCTCCGACCGTCGGTGACGCTCCTGCACGGCCTGGTGCCGGGCGATCCGCACCTGGTCCGCGAGGTCGTCGAGCGCGTGTGCGAGTCGCGCCCGGTCTTCGGACTCGACCGTCCTGGCGGTCTCGAACAGGCGCGCGTGCCCGCCGTCGAAGTCCCGCAGCGCTGCTTCGGCAGCGCTCCGTCGCGGCCACGCGCTCCCGCGCAGCGCCAGCGCGGCCTGCGCAGCGCACGCGGCGAGCCGCGCAGCTGCGGCGTCGTCGAACTCGAACCCCACGTTTCCCCCATCACCAGATCGGCAAGGTGTAGAACGTAGCATTTCAGTACGAGCGGGACGAAGCTTGTGGAATACGGCCGTTCGGGGAGGGGAGGCGCGGATACAGCCCGCGCCGCGCCTCCCGTCCGCCTTCGTGCGGGACGCATGGTGGGAGACACGCCCAACGGAAAGCGCACCGCACCACGGAACGTCGCGGCGCAAACTGCCTGTCGTTGTGCGAGAGCAACGCGCGCCGCGCAGCGGCGCGCCCCGCGCCTCAGGCGCGCCCGCGGTTGCGCCGCCGGATCTCCTTCGGCGCCCGCCCCGCCATGAACGACCGCGCGGGATCGACGAGGAACCCCTGGCGCAGGGCCTCGCGGCCGACGAGCATGCGGAAGCCCATCTGGTCGCGGTTGCTCAGCGTGACCTCGGCGTCGATCGTGCGGCCCGCGAGCGTGATCGGCGTCAGCACGACGATGCGCTCCTGCGTGTGCCCCGTCGAGCTCCGGACGATCCGCCGGTCGTGCACGTCGCACTCGTGCGTGACGGCGTCGGCGTCGGTGTCCTGCCACGGGTGCACCGAGAAGCGCACCCGGTCACCGGGGAGCTCCTCGAGGTCGAACGCGTGCAGCGCCGAGCTCCGTGCCCCGGTGTCGAGCTTCACCTTGATCCAGGGCAGGTCCAGCCCGGGCAGGGCAGCCCACTCGCGCCATCCTGCGATCGTCGGGTTCCGGGCCATGTGCCCATCCTGTCGCATGCTTTGATTGAGCGTCGCCGTCGACGCCTCGACCCCGTGGAGCAACCCCGATGAAACTCGCCATCCTGTCGCGCGCCCCGCACGCGTACTCGACGCAGCGTCTGCGCGCGGCCGCGGTCGACCGTGGGCACGAGGTCAAGGTGCTCAACACGCTGCGGTTCGCCATCGACCTGTCCGGCGAGGAGCCCGACCTGCTCTACCGGGGCAAGCTCCTGAGCGACTACGACGCTGTCCTCCCGCGCATCGGCAACTCGATCACCTACTACGGCACCGCGGTCGTGCGGCAGTTCGAGCAGATGGACGTGTACACGCCGAACACCGCGACGGGCATCACGAACTCCCGCGACAAGCTCCGCGCGAACCAGATCCTGTCCCGGCACCACATCGGCATGCCGGCGACCACGTTCGTGAACAGCCGCGCCGACGTCCGCGGGGCGATCGACAGCGTCGGCGGCGCGCCGGTCGTGATCAAGCTGCTCGAGGGCACGCAGGGCATCGGCGTGATCCTCGCGCCCGAGGCCAAGGTCGCCGAGTCGATCGTGGAGACGCTCCACTCCACGAAGCAGAACGTGCTCATCCAGGCGTTCGTCTCGGAGAGCCGGGGCCGGGACATCCGGGCACTGGTCGTCGGGGACCGGGTCGTGGCCGCGATGCGACGCAGCGCGTCCGGCGACGAGTTCCGGTCGAACGTGCACCGCGGCGGCACCGTCGAGAAGGTCACCCTGACGCCCGAGTACGAGGAGGCGGCGGTCCGTTCGGCGCAGATCATGGGCCTCCGCGTCGCGGGCGTCGACATGCTCGAGGGCAACGACGGGCCGCTCGTCATGGAGGTCAACTCGTCGCCGGGCCTCGAGGGCATCGAACGCGCGACCGGCCTCGACGTCGCCGGAGCGATCATCGACTTCATCGGGAACCAGGTCGCGTTCCCGGAGATCGACGTCCGCCAGCGACTCAGCGTCTCGACCGGGTACGGCGTGGCCGAGCTCCTCGTCCACACGAACGCCGATCTCGTGGGCAAGACGATCAAGGAGTCCGGGCTCTGGGACCGGGACATCACCGTCCTGACCCTGCACCGCGGTGCCTCGGTCATCCCGAACCCGCGGAGCGGCGTCGAACTGCAGGCCAGCGACCGCCTGCTCTGCTTCGGGAAGCTCGAGGAGATGCGGTCGATGATCCCGGACCGCCGTCGCCGCCGGTCGAAGGTCCGCAAGCTCCCGAAGGACGCCTGACCGGTGCCGCCCAGCGCACCCGGATCGCGTACCCAGGTCAGATGCGGAAGTATGTGTCGGTGACGATCATGACGGAACGACCGGTCGACCAGTCGACGAGCAGCGAACCGGAGCGGCCCGGCAACGCCACGGCGAAGCACCAGAACGTGTCGCTCCTGTCGGTGGCGACGACCGTCGCGGACCGCGTGACGACCTCCGCGGACATCGAGGCGAGGCTCCGCGGGGCCCTGCGCCGACTGCGTCTGCCGACCGGCCTGCTCGAGCGCGTCGCAGGTGTCACCGAGCGCCGCAACTGGGGCGAGGGGCAGACCTTCCAGGACGCCGCGATCGACGCCGGCCGACGGGCCATGGCCGAGGCCGGCATCCGCCCGGAGGACGTCGGTCTGCTCATCAACACCTCCGTCACCCGACCGCACCTCGAGCCGAGCGTCGCCGTGCGCCTGCACCACGGCCTCGGGCTGCCGACGTCGGCGATCAACTTCGACATCGCGAACGCCTGCCTGGGGTTCGTCAACGCGATGAGCGTCGCCGCGGGCATGATCGACTCCGGCCAGATCAAGTACGCGCTCATCGTGGACGGCGAGGACGCCGACCAGGTGCAGCTCAACACGATCGACCGCCTGAACCAGGGCGGCCGGAACCGCAAGGACTTCATGAGCGAGTTCGCGAGCCTGACCCTCGGGTCCGGTGCCGCGGCCGCCGTGCTCGGCCCGTCCGACGTCCACCCCGAGGGGCACCGCATCATCGGTGGCGTCACCCGCGCGGCGACGCAGTGGTACGACCTGTGCGTCGGCAGCGTGGACGGCATGTTCACCGATGCGAAGATGCTGCTGAAGGGCGGCATGGAGCTCGTCGTGGCCGCCTGGAACGAGGCCCGCGCGCACTTCGACTGGCAGGACATGGACCGCTACGTGCTGCACCAGGTCTCCGACGTGCACACGAACGCCTTCGTCGAGGCGATCGGCATCTCCCGCACGAAGGTCCCCACCACGTACCAGCGGTACGGCAACGTCGGTCCGGCCTCGATCCCCATCACCCTGGCCGACGAGGTCGACCGCGGCGGCATCACCCGGGGCGACCGCGTCTTCCTCGGTGGGGTCGGCTCCGGCATCAACACGGCGATGATGGAACTGCGCTGGTGAGGTCCGGCCTCCCGCGCGTCGCCGCCAGCACGGCTCCGGCGACGCTCCCGCCGCCCCTGCCCGGACTCGACCCGGCCTGGTCGCGCCTGGTCACCGTCGGCGGTGGTGCGGCAGGACGGTCGGGAGGCGCGGCCCGCCCCCCGCGCACCTGGCACCTCCTCGACACGGCCGGTTCCCTCGAGGCGATCGGTGTCACGCCGGTCGGCACGATCCTCTGCGTGCACGGCAACCCGACCTGGTCGTACCTCTGGCGGTCCGTCGCGGCGCGCACGCTCGCCGTCGCGCAGGCCGGTGGCCCGGCGTGGCGCGTCGTCGCGGTCGACCAGCTCGACATGGGCTTCTCGGAGCGCACCGCGGACCAGCACCGGCTGGCCGACCGTGTCCGCGACCTCGGCGCCCTGACCGACGAACTCCGGCTCACCGGACCCGTCGTGACCCTCGGCCACGACTGGGGCGGCGTCGTCTCGCTCGGCTGGGCGGTCGACCACCCCGACCTCGTGGTGGCCGTGGCGACGTGCAACACCGCAGTGCACCAGCCCGACGAGGCCCCGATCCCCGCTCCGCTGCGGCTCGCGCTGCGGCCGGGCGTGCTCGGACGCGGCACGGTGCTGACACCGGCGTTCCTCGAGACGACGCTCGCCATCGCGCACCCGAAGCTCGACCGGTCCGTCGCCGACGGCTACCGGGCCCCGTACCGTGGCGCCGCCCGTCGTGGCGGGATCGGTGGCTTCGTCGCGGACATCCCCGTGGACGCCACCCACCCGAGCGCCGACGAGCTCGACCGCATCGCCACCGGTGTCGCGGCGCTCGAGGTGCCCGCGCTCGTCATGTGGGGACCGCGCGACCCGGTGTTCCTGGAGCGGTACCTCGACGACCTGGTCGAGCGGCTGCCGCACGCCGACGTCCACCGCTTCGAGGGGGCCGGGCACCTGCTGCCGGACGACGCCGACGTCGCGGGGACGGTGCTCGACTGGCTCGGTGACCACCTGCCGGACGGGCGGCCGACCGACGGCGCCGAGCCGAGCCTCCCGGCCGATGCCCGCCCCGGCACCGGAGCCCGCACCGACGCCCCGTACCGGCCCCTCTGGGCCGCGCTCGACGAACTCGCCGACGACCACGGCCCCGCCCTCGTCGAGATGGCCGCCGCCGGTGGCCCGCGCACGGTCTCGTGGCGGCTGCTCGCCCAGCGGGTCCACGAGATCGCGGCCGGGCTCGCCGACCTCGGCGTCCGCCCGGGCGACCGTGTGTCCCTCCTCGTCACCCCCGGGGCCGATCTCACCGCGGTGCTCTACGCCTGCGTCCGCATCGGCGCGGTCGTGGTGGTCGCGGATGCCGGACTCGGGCTGCGTGGCCTGACCCGAGCGGTCCGCGGTGCCCGTCCGGACTGGGTGATCGGCGCACTGCCGGGCCTCGGTGCGGCCAGGACGCTGGGTTGGCCGGGCCGGCGCATCGCCACGGTGTCGCTGCCCGGACCGGCCCGCAAGGCACTCGGCGTCGAGCACACCCTGGTCGAGGTCGCCCGTCGCGGCGCCGCACGACTCGCAGCGGGGGAGCAGCTGCCCGACGCCCCGACGCCGGACGCTCCCGCCGCCGTCCTCTTCACCTCCGGTTCGACCGGTCCTGCGAAGGGCGTCGTCTACACGCACGGGCAGCTGGCCGCGGTGCGCGACGTCCTGGCGGCGCAGTACGGGGTCGGCACCGGCACCGGTCTGGTCGCCGGGTTCGCCCCCTTCGCCCTGCTCGGACCGGCCCTCGGCGCACGCTCGGTCGCGCCCGACATGGACGTCACGGCGCCGCGCACCCTGACCGCACGCGCGGTGGCCGACGCGGTCGCGGCGGCGGACGCGACCGTGGTGTTCCTGTCACCGGCGGCCCTCGCGAACGTCGTGGCCACGGCCTCCGCGCTCACCGCGGCCGACCGGACGGCGCTCGGACGGGTGCGGCTGTTCCTCTCGGCCGGGGCCCCGGTGTCGGCGACGCTCCTCGCCGCGGCGACCGAGCTCATGCCGCACGCGGCCGCGCACACCCCCTACGGCATGACCGAGGGCCTGCTCATGACCGACGTGGACCTCGCCGGCGTGCGCGCGGCGTCGTCGGCGCCTGACGACGGCATCTGCGTCGGGCGCCCGGCCGGCGGTGTGCGCGTGCGGATCGCTCCGCTCGACGACGCCGGAGAGCCCACCGGCGACCTGACGGAGCGGGCGGGCGTCACGGGCGAGGTCGTCGTCGCGGCTCCGCACGTGCGCGACCACTACGACCGGCTCTGGCGCACCGACCGGGTGTCACGGCTCGGCGTCGATGACCCGCGTGGACACCGCACCGGCGACGTCGGGCACCTCGACGCCGACGGTCGGCTCTGGATCGAGGGTCGTCTGCAGCACGTCGTGACCACCCCCCACGGCGTCGTGACCCCGGTCGGACCCGAGCAGCGCATCGAGCGCGTCGAGGGCGTCGGACGCGCCGGCGTCGCGGGCACCGGGCCGTCCGGCACCCAGCAGGTCGTCGCCGTCGTCGAGACCGTCCCCGCGGCACGACGTCCGGGGCTCGCGTCGGCCGACCTCGCCGCCGCGGTCCGTGCGGCCGCAGAGGTCCCGCTCGCCGCGGTGCTCGTCGTCCCGGCCCTGCCGACGGACATCCGGCACAACTCGAAGGTCGATCGCGCGCGGCTGTCGCGGTGGGCGTCGACGGTGCTCGGCGGTGGCCGGATGGTCCGCCCGTGAGGGTCCTGGTCACCGGGGCCAGCGGGTTCCTCGGCCGGGCGACCGCCGCAGCCGTCCGTGATGCCGGGCACGACGTCCGGACGTTCCAGCGCCGCCCGTCCGGGGTCGACGGGGTGGAGGACGCCCTCGGCACGATGACCGACACCGCGGCGGTCGCGCAGGCGGTCGACGGTGTGGAGGCCGTGGTGCACCTGGCGGCGAAGGTGTCGCTGGCGGGTGACCCGGCCGACTTCGCCCGCGTCAACGTCGCCGGGACGAGCGCCCTGCTCGACGCCGCGCGCGCCGCAGGGGTCGGCCGCTTCGTCTTCGTGTCGTCGCCGTCCGTCGCGCACACGGGCTCGTCACTGGCGGGTGCCGCCGCCGACCCCGCCGAGCCGACGGCCGCGCGCGGCCACTACGCGCGCACGAAGGCAGCGGCCGAACTGCTGGCGCTCGCGGCGGACGAGCCGGGCTTCGCGGTCGTCGCGGTCCGTCCGCACCTGGTGTGGGGGCCGGGGGACACCCAGCTCGTCGGCCGCATCGTCGACCGCGCACGCACCGGACGGCTGCCGCTCCTCGACTCGGGCGCCGCGCTCATCGACACCCTCTACGTCGACAACGCCGCGTCGGCGATGGTCGCCGCGCTCGAGCACGCGGCCGACGACGCCGTGCACGGCAACGCCTACGTCGTGACGAACGGCGAACCCCGGCCCGTGGGGGAGCTCCTGGCGGGGATCTGCACGGCGTCCGGGGTCCCGGCGCCGCGGCTGCACGTGCCCGCGGCGCTGGCCCGGGCGGCGGGCTCGGTCGTCGAGGCCGTCTGGCGGGTGCGTCCCGGTGCGGACGAGCCGCCGATGACGCGGTTCCTCGCCGAGCAGCTGTCGACGGCGCACTGGTTCGACCAACGACGGACGCGCCACGACCTCGACTGGAACCCGACGGTCTCGATCGACGAGGGCCTGGCCCGCCTGGCGGCGACCGCGCGCTGACCGGACCGGGTGCGCCGCGACGGACCCGTGTTCGGGTGGCGGGTCCGTCGCACGTCTGATGTCGGGGTGCTGCATCGCAGCCCGACGGATTCGGCCCGGCCGGCCGGCCAGGGAGGAAGTGCAGCCGGTGGGGCGGTCGAGCCGTCAGCCGGTGAAGCGCTGCCAGAGCTCGGTGACGATCGGCCAGACATCACCGGCACGGTCCGCCGAGGCGATGGCGATCGTCACGACGGGGTAGGCGGTGACCACGAGGCTGACCAGGACAGCGAGGACGACCGCGAAGACCGACGTCACCGTGTGGCGCCGGGTCAGTGCCCAGAGCAGCAGGGCGAGGACGACCACCACGCCGAGCAGCGTGACGAGGGTGACCCGGATGAACGGGAACGGCACGAGTCCGGCGGTCGTGGCGGTCACTCCGCCGAGGAACCCGACCAGCGGGAGGTACGCGCCGAGGGCCACGGCGAGCACCAGCACGACGCCGATGCCCGACGTGATCCAGACGCCGCGCGGGCGCGGACGACGAGCGGTCGTGCCCCGGCGTCCCGCCCACGCGGTGATCATCGCTGCGCCTTGCCGTCGCCCTCACCGTCGTCGCTGCGGTGCGCGGCGGCCTCGTCGTGGCGTGTGTCGGCCTCGTCTCGGACGACGTCGGCGGCGTGCTCGATGCGGTCGGCCGCCGCGTCGAGGGCGTCGGCGACGCGCTCGTCCGCGTCGGCGGTGTCGGACGTGCCGCTGCGTGCCGACGAGTCAGCGGCGCTGCGCTCGTCGGCTGCGCCGTCCTTGGTCGCGCTCGCCGCCGCGTCGGCCGCGTCCGAGGCGGCGGCACCGGCGTCCGCTGCGGCGTCGGTCGCTGCTGCGGCGGCGCCGGATGCACGGGCACGGACCTCCTGCGAGGCGGCCTTCGCGGCGTCCTTCCCTGCGCTGACCGCTTCCTTCGCTGCGTCACCGGCGTCCGAGGACTTCTCCGCGGCACGCTCAGCCGCGTCGGACGCGGTCTCCCGGGCCCGGTCGACGGCGTCACCGGCAGCGTCACGTGCACGGCCGGCGGCCTCCCGCGTGGCGTCGGCGGCGTCCTGCGCGGCGTCGCGTGCCCGTTCGGCGACCTGGGCGGCGCCGTCGCGGACGGTCTCCGCGGCACCGGAGACGGCCTGCCTCGCGTGGTCGGCTGCGTCACCGACGGCCTCGCGGGCCTCGTCGACCGGCGTCGGCTCGTCGTCGAACGGCCCGTGGACGTCGAGCACGTGGACGTCCACGGTGGTGGGCTGCCCCGACCCGAGCTGCGAGACCGCGGCGGCGACCTGGCGGCGGACCTCCTCGGCGACCTCGGGCACCGGCCGGGGGTAGCTGACGACGACGGACACTGTCACGTCGAGCGTTCCGTCGTTGTCGTCGACCTGCACGCCGGGGGCACCGGCGGTGCGTCCGAGCTGCGATCGGACGCGATCGGCGGCGCGGGCGACGAGCCCGCCGAGGTGGTGGACGCCCGGCACGCCGAGCGCCGTCTCCGCCGCGGTGCGGGCGGCGACCACCAGGGGCCCGGCATCCTCGGGGAGCGGGGTGGTCAGCTCGGACGGCAGGTCGACCTCGGTGATCTGCATCCGGGCGTTCGGATCGTGCTGCATGGCTTCCTCCTCGTGAACAGGTCGGCCGTCGCTCCCGTCAGGGAGCGACGGCCGGGGTCCGCTAGTGCTTGAAGACGTCCTTGACGTCCTCGCCGGTCTGCTTGGCGCTCGCAGCGGCCTGGTCCTTCTTGCCCTCCGCGACCTTCTCGTCGTTGTCCGTCGCGTTGCCGAAGGCCTCCTTGGCCTTGCCGGCCAGGTCCTGTGCGGCGTTCTTGATCTTGTCCTCGAGTCCCATGGTGGGTCCCTTCTCTCTCGTGGGCTGGTGCCCGGTGGTGACGGCCGGGAGGCGCTGCTCGCCCCGTCCGGCCCGGTTGCGGTGGTGCTGGTGGTGCGTTCGCGTCCGGCGGAGTCCGCCGGGTCGTCCTACTGGACGCGGGTGGTGCGTGCCAGTGCGGTGCGGGTGCCGCCGGTGAGGTGGACCAGGACCGGGATCTGCCGGCCGAGGGTGTGGTCGAGGGTGGTCAGGGCGTGGTCGACGGCGTCGAGGACGGTGACCGCGTCACCACCCCGTCGGACGTGGACCCTGATGCGTGCGGCGCGGGTCTTCTTCACCAGGTACGTGTCGACCTTGGAGGTGACGATGTCGTGGACGCCGGCGAGTTCGTGGTCGATGACGTCCCGCACGAGCGCGACGTTCACGGTGACCTGGTCGGCGCCGGAGCGTTCCCGGACCGCGACGGACGTGCCGCCGCCACCGCGGGTGGACACCACCACCAACGCCAGCACGATCACCACGACGCAGATCGCGGCGATGATCCACAGTGCGGTGTCGGGGACGGTGACCTGCTCGGGCAGGGTGACGTACTGCTGCAGGGCGTCGCGGACGGGTTGCAGGACGCCGGCGCCGATGACGATGCCGACGATGATCGCGATCAGGCCGATCAGGAACAGCAGGACCCGGTTGAAGCCGCGGTTGGTGGTGGTCATGCCAGGGTTCCCTTCTGGTCCACGGTGACCGTCACGGCGGTGCCGTGCTTCCCGCCGAGCCGGCCGAGTCGTTCCTGGACGGCGTGCTCGACGACGTGGGTGTCGACGGGGATGCCGGACAGGGGCACCACGTGCACCTCGGTGCGGTGCCCGCGTGCGGACGCGGACGTGTTGGACTCGGGCACGCCGGCTGCGTGGGCGGCGGCGTTCGCGGCGGTGGAGGCCAGGATGCGGGTGTCGATCACGACCGCACCACGGTCACGATCCACTCCCGAGCGGGGCTGCCGACCAGGCTTCACCGCGAGGACGACCAGGATGATGCCGGCGATGACCAGGGCGGCGGCGATGACCTCGGCGATGGTCGTGAACGCCGCGTCGGGCTGCAGGGCGGTGTCGACCACGGTCTGCGGGTCCGCCAGCAGCGGCCCCTGCCCGGTGGCCTTCAGGACCGCTTCGGTGCCGATCCACGCCGCGACCAGGGCCACGACGACCAGGGTGATCGCGACCGCGGTGGACCGGGACCGGTGGATGCTGCGACGACGCAGCCGCTTCTCGAGCTGTTCGGTGCTCATCTGGTGCCTCCTACCGGACCCGGCCCTCGTGCTCACGCACGATCCCGGTCAGTTCGATGTGGGTCCGACCCACTCGGCGGCCGGAGAGGTCCCCGACACGGGAGCGGATCGTGTCAGCAGCCGCGGACGCCGCGGAGACGACGTCCCCGTCGGCGGCGATCGGACCGGTGACCTCGAGGGCGAGTGCGCCGTCGTGGTCCTCCAAGCCGACCCGGAGCCGCTTCGCCGGAGCGCCGAGGCGTTCCGCTGCGACGGCCCGGGCCAACGCCGTCAGCGCCCGGGCGGTGATCTCGACCCGGCCCGGGACCGCGCTCACCGGGAGGCTCCCCGGGCCGGCGCTCACCGGGAGCTCCGGCGTCCGGTCAGCACGTCGGTCAGGGCGCCGCGGTCGATCTTGCCGGACGTGATCGCGGCCACGAGGGCACCGATCAGGCCGAACACGATCACCAGGACGAAGCCCCAGAACCCGAACTGCAGTGCCACGACAGCCAGGATCGCGCCGATCAGCGCACCGACGAGTGTGTTACTCAACGCGCGACTCCTTCTTGTCCTCGTTGTCGTCGTCGTCACCCGGGATGAAGACGTCCTGGACGGTCACGTTGACCTCGGCGACCTCCATGCCCACGATCTGCTGCAGGGCACGAGCGACCGACGAACGGACACCGTCCGCGACCTCCTGCAACGACACCGGGTACTCCGCGACGATCACGACGTCGGCGGCGACCTGCTTCTCGCCGACCTCGACCTTGACGCCCTGGCCGTAGTCGCGCTGACCGATCTTGTCGCGCAGCGCGCCGATGGCACGGGCAGCGCCGTTGCCGAGCGAGTGCACGCCGTTCACCTCACGCGCGGCGATGCCGGCGACCTTCGACACGACGGTGTCATCGATCGTGGTCTTGCCCGCCGTACCCGACGCGTTCGCGCCGGAAGTGTGCGTGCCCGCCGAGCGGGTGGCGGCGGAGGTCAGGTTGGTGGTGTCAGCCATTGGATGCTCCCTTCGAGAACCCGCCAGGACACGTTCCCAGCGGTTGCTGTTCACGGATGAGACGGGCTGCGACCGACCTTCGTCACGCTGGTGTCCCGGGTTCCAGCGCTCTTCCAGGAAGAACGCCAGAACCGCGGTTCTCCGTGTACCCCGGGGCGGGAGGGGTCAGGCGCCGCCGCCGATACCGGCCCCGGTGTTGCGGGACGCAGCGGCCCGGACGGCGCGCAGGTAGGCCATCGGCGACTGCCCGCACTCCTGTCGGAACAGCTGCTGCAGGCGGCGGGGACGGACGCCGGCGGCGCCGGCGATCTCGTCGACCGTGAGGTCGCCGTCCGCGTGCTCGACGATGTGGGCGACGGCACGCCGGACCCGCCACGAGGTCCGACCCGATCCGGGGTCGGCGGCTCGCGAGGTCCGCAGGGTCGCCGCCGGGTCCTCGCCGAAGCGCTCCCGGTACGCGGCCGCGAACCGGCCCGGGTTCGTGAACCCCCAGCGCCGTGCGATCGGGGTGACGCCGTCCTCGCCAGGCGTCCGCAGGAGTTCTCGACGGACACAGTCCAGCCGGTGGTCGCGGAGGAACCGGTTGGGGGTGGTGGCGAGTGTCCGCGCGAACACGTCCTGCAACCCGCGCTGGCTCAGTCCGCAGGCCGCGGCGATGTCCGGCACCGACGGGCGGTCCGTCGCGTGCGCCTCGATGTAACGGATGGCGTCGCGGAGCCGGTTCGCGACGGGGACGTCCTGGCCGCGGTCACGGACGGGGAACGTGTCGAGCACGACGACGGCCAGTCGCCGGTTCAGCGCCGTCCGCATCGGTCCGACCACGCGGTCGTCGAGCAGCGCGGGTGCGAGGTCCTGGACGAGGCGGCGCAGCGGTTCACGTCGCGCCACGGCCTCGTCCTGCTGGTCGAACAGCAGCGGACCGCCCGGCAGCCGGTAGCCGAGCTCCTCGCCGACTGATCGCAGGAAGGAATCGGACAGGTGCAGGCCGTTGTAGACCGTGTCGGCGGATTCGAACCGGTACGCCTCGGACGCCGAGGCGATGTAGGGGCTGCCCGCCTCGAGGACCCGCGTCCGGTCGGCGAAGTGCATCTCCAGCCGACCCTTGGTCAGCCAGAAGACGACGTGGTCGTTGCGCGGTCCGATGACCCCGCCGCGACGGCCGCCTTCCGAGCGCATGGTCCGGAGGGTCACGTCGTCGTCGCCGACGATCGTGTACTCGTAGTGCGTGCCCTCGGTGAGGTAGGTGTCGCTGCCGAGGTCTCGTCCGTTGTACTCGGCCGAGAAGATGCGGGCGTAGTCGGTGCCGTCGCCGTCGGTGAACCGCAGCCGGCGGAATCCGTTCGTCGACGAGGTGCTCACCCGCGCATCATGCCAGCTGTGTCCGGTAAGCGCGCTCCCGCCGTCGGTATGGCCGACGCCGGACGGGAGGCGCGGTGCGGGTCGTGCCCCGCGCCTCCCGTCCGGCCGGTGCTCGCTCGATCCGCGGGGCCGCGGCGATCCAGCATTCGCGACGTGTGGTGGGACCGGCTCACGAGCGTCCGCGGCGTGCAGTGCAGGACTCTCAGGGAGGACCTGCTCCTTGCGCTGGTGCAAGGTACCCCCAGGGGGTACCTTGGTGGGAGGAGACGGAGGAACTCGTGGCGGACCACCAGCACGTCGGGTACATCGACGACAAGGACGACCTGCTCAAGCGGCTGCGCCGCGCGGAGGGGCAGGTGCGCGGGATCGCGCGCATGGTCGAGGACGAGACGTACTGCATCGACGTCCTCACGCAGATCTCCGCGGCGAACCGGGCGCTCGAACGGGTCGCCCTGTCGCTGCTCGAGGACCACCTGCGCCACTGCGTCGCCGAGGCCGTCGCCGAGGGCGGGGACGCCGCCGATGCGAAGGTCCGTGAGGCGAGCGACGCGATCGCCCGACTCGTCCGTTCCTGAAGCGCACACCACCACCACCGGGAGGACCCATGACCACCGAGACCGTCGCCGTGACCGGGATGACCTGCGAGCACTGCGTGGCCAGCGTGACCGAGGAGGTGTCCGAGCTCGCGGGTGTCACCGACGTCACCGTGGAGCTCGTGCCCGGGGGCTCGTCCACCGTCACCGTCACCTCGGACGCGCCGCTGGATGACGACGCCCTTCGTGGCGCGATCACGGAGGCGGGGTACGAGGTCGTGACCCGGTGAACGACGGCGTCGTCGAACTCGACATCACGGGCATGACCTGCGCCTCGTGCGCGAACCGCATCGAACGGAAGCTCGGCAAGCTGCCCGGCGTCAGTGCGACGGTCAACTACGCGACCGAGCAGGCGCAGGTCGAGGTCACCGACCCGACCAGTGTCGACACCGCGGCGCTCGTCGCGGCGGTCGAGGCCGCGGGATACGGCGCGAGCGTGCACGTCCGACGGCCGACCGCCGACGACGACGGCGGTGTCGATGCCCGATCGGACGACCCGACCGCACCCCTGCGGCAGCGGCTCGTCGTCTCCGCGGTGCTCGCGGTGCCGGTGGTCCTGCTCTCGATGGTGCCGGTGCTGCAGTTCCCGAACTGGCAGTGGGCGGCCCTGGCCCTGGCGGCGCCGGTCGCGGTCTGGGGTGCCCTGCCGTTCCACCGCGCCGCGTGGGTGAACGCTCGGCACGGTGCCGCGACGATGGACACGCTCGTCAGCGTCGGCGTCCTCGCCGCCTTCGGCTGGTCGCTGTACGCCCTCTTCCTCGGCGACGCCGGTCGACCGGGGATGCACATGGCGTTCTCGTGGTTCGCGACCGACCCCGAGGCGAGTGATCTCTACCTCGAGGTGGCCGCGGCCGTCACGGTGTTCATCCTGGCCGGCCGGTACATGGAGGCGCGGGCGAAGCAGCGCTCAGGGGCGGCCCTGCGCGCGCTGCTCGAGCTCGGGGCGAAGGACGCGTCGGTCCTGCGCGACGGGCCGTCCGGTCCGGTCGAGGTCCGTGTGCCCGCCGCGTCGCTCGTCGTCGGCGACGTCGTCGTGGTGCGTCCGGGGGAGCGGATCCCGAGCGACGGCATCGTGCGCGAGGGGTCCTCGGCCGTCGACCTCAGCATGCTCACCGGTGAGTCCGTGCCGGTCGAGGTCCGGCCCGGCGACCGCGTGACCGGGGCGACCATCGACGTGGGCGGTCGGCTCGTGGTCGAGGTCACCGCGGTCGGTGCCGACACCGAGCTCGCCCGGATGGGTCGGCTCGTCGAGGACGCGCAGACGGGCAAGGCCGATGTGCAGCGCCTCGCCGACCGGGTGTCCGCCGTGTTCGTGCCCGTCGTGATCGGGCTCGCCGTGCTCGCGTTCGCCGGGTGGCTCGTGGCCGGCGGCTCGCTCACCGCCGCCTTCACCGCAGCGGTCGCGACGCTCATCATCGCCTGCCCGTGCGCCCTCGGGCTCGCCACCCCGACCGCGCTGCTCGTCGGTACCGGCCGGGGCTCGCAGCTGGGCATCCTGATCGGGGGACCGCAGGCACTCGAGCGCACCCGGGGCGTCGACACGATCGTGCTCGACAAGACCGGGACCGTGACCACCGGCGAGATGCGGCTGACCGACGTGCTGCCTGCCGACGGGGCGGATGGGCTCGACGGGGCCGGCGCGGCCGTCGGGCCGAGTGGGTCCGGACCGCTGCTCGCCCTGGTGGCGGCGGCCGAGGACGGCTCCGAGCACCCCGTGGCCCGCGCGGTCGTCCGGGCGGCGCGCGAGCACGGCCTCGACGTGCCCGTCGCCGAGCAGTTCACCGCGACGCCGGGCGCGGGCGTGCAGGCCGTCGTCGACGGCGAGGTCGTCGTCGTCGGGACGTCCCGGTGGCTCGCAGAGGCATGGTCACTCGCCGTGCCCGAGGCACTGGCCGAGCGGGTGGCCGCGGCGGAGTCCGCGGGCGGCACCGCGGTCGTCGTCGCCCGGGGCGGGACCGTGCTCGGCGCGGTCGTCGTGGGGGACACCGTGAAGCCCGAGGCCGCCGAGGCCGTGCGGCGGTTCGTCGCGCTCGGTCTGCGGCCGGTGCTGCTGACCGGTGACAACGAGGGTGCCGCACGGGCGGTCGCCGCGCAGGTGGGCATCGACGAGGTGCACGCCAGGGCGACCCCCGCCTCGAAGCTCGACACGGTCCGTGCGCTGCAGGCCGCGGGAAGCAGCGTCGCGATGGTCGGTGACGGCGTGAACGACGCGGCAGCGTTGGCGGCGGCGGACCTCGGCATCGCCATGGGGTCGGGGACGGACGCGGCGATCGCGGCGAGCGACATCACGGTCGTGAGCGGTCGCCTGACGGTCGTGGCCGACGCGGTCCGGTTGTCGCGGGCGACGCTCGGGACCATCCGCGGCAACCTCTTCTGGGCCTTCGCGTACAACGTCGCGGCGATCCCGCTCGCGATGGCGGGGCTCCTCAACCCGGTGCTCGCGGGTGCGGCGATGGCGTTCTCGTCCGTGTTCGTCGTGACGAACAGCCTGCGCCTGCGTCGGTTCGCACCGACCGCCTGATCCCGCGCGCTCCGTCCACAGCGAACGCCGACTGTGCGCGGGCGGACCGTGACGGCACTACGCTCGGACGTGGTCCGCGACGCAGCGCTGCGGTGACCCGCGGTCCAGTACGTCTTGAAGGTACCCAGGAGGACCGAAGTGACCGAATCCGCTCTCGTCGACCCCACATCGACCGAAGGCTGGAAGAAGCTGGACGGCATCGCCGACGGCTTCACCCCGGACCTGCGAGGGTGGTTCGACAGCGACCCCGGTCGTGCCGAGCGCTACACGTTCCAGGCCGCCGACCTCACCGTCGACCTGTCGAAGGGCCTCGTCGACGACGAGATCCTCAGCGCCCTGCTCCAGGTCGCGAAGGACACGCACGTCGCCGAGCGCTTCCAGGCGATGCTCGCCGGTGAGCACATCAACGTGACCGAGGACCGCGCCGTCCTGCACACCGCGCTCCGCCGCCCGAGGGACATCGAGCCGGCGCTCGTCGTCGACGGTCAGGACGTCGACGCCGACGTGCACGCCACGCTCGACAAGGTCTACGCCTTCGCCGAGAAGGTCCGCTCCGGCGAGTGGACCGGCGTCTCGGGCAAGCGCATCGAGACCGTCGTCAACATCGGCATCGGCGGCTCCGACCTCGGCCCGGTCATGGTGTACGAGGCGCTCAAGCCGTACGTGCAGGCCGGTCTCGAAGCCCGCTTCGTCTCGAACATCGACCCGGCGGACATCTACGAGAAGACCGCGGACCTCGACCCCGAGACCACGCTCTTCATCGTCGCGTCGAAGACCTTCGGCACGCTCGAGACCCTGACGAACGCCCGGCTCGCGCGCCAGTGGCTCTGGGCCGAGCTCGGCCTCACCGACGCGAGCGACGACGAGAAGTCGAACGCCGTCGCGAAGCACTTCGTCGCCGTCTCGACCGCGCTCGACAAGGTCGCCGCGTTCGGCATCGACCCCGAGAACGCCTTCGGGTTCTGGGACTGGGTGGGCGGCCGCTACTCGGTCGACTCCGCGATCGGCACGAGCGTCGTCATCGCGATCGGCAAGGAGAACTGGGAGCAGTTCCTCGCGGGCTTCCACGCGATCGACGAGCACGTCCGCACCACGCCGCTCGAGCAGAACGTCCCCGTCCTCATGGGCCTGCTCAACGTCTGGTACACGAACTTCCTCGGGGCGCAGAGCCACGCGGTCCTGCCGTACACGCAGTACCTGCACCGCTTCGCCGCGTACCTGCAGCAGCTCACGATGGAGTCGAACGGCAAGCGCGTCCGCTGGGACGGCTCGCCCGTCACGACGGACACCGGCGAGGTCTTCTGGGGTGAGCCGGGCACGAACGGCCAGCACGCGTTCTACCAGCTGATCCACCAGGGCACCCGCCTGATCCCCGCGGACTTCATCACCGTCGCGAAGCCGGCCCGTCCGCTGAAGGACGAGTCCGGCGACGGGAAGGCCGTGCAGCCGGGGCAGGACGTCCACGCGCTGTTCCTCGCGAACTTCTTCGCGCAGACGAAGGCGCTCGCCTTCGGCAAGACCGCCGACGAGGTCCGTGCCGAGGGCACCACCGACGAGGGGATCGTCGCCGCCCGCACCTTCACGGGCAACAAGCCGTCGACGTCGATCCTCGCGCCGGAGCTCACCCCGAGCGTGCTCGGCCAGCTGATCGCCCTGTACGAGCACATCGTGTTCACCGAGGGCACCATCTGGGGCATCGACTCGTTCGACCAGTGGGGTGTGGAGCTCGGCAAGCAGCTCGCGCTGCAGATCGCCCCGGCGGTCGACGGCGACCAGGAGGCGCTCGCGTCGCAGGACTCCTCGACCAAGGCGCTCATCGCGAAGTACCTGGAGCTGCGCGGCGAGTAGTCACGCGCACACCTGACGGACGGGAGGCGCGGTGCCGGCTGGCACCGCGCCTCCCGTCCGTCCGCTGGTCCCGGACGCCCGCCCGGCCCGCCGGTCCGCGCGGCCGGTCGGTTCCCGCTGTGGACCGCGAAAGCGACAGATCACCGCGGACCGTCGGCGGCGATCTGTCGCTTTCGCGGAGGAGACTGCCCGCCGGCCGCGCGGCGCCCGCGCGTCAGCGCGCGAGCGGGTCGAGGTTGAGTGACGTGCCCTCGTACAGGTACTGGTCGTCGCCGAAGACCTGCACGTCGGCGTTCAGCCAGACGAGGGCCTTCACGCTGATGCCGAAGCGGGCGGCGACGTCGCCGATCAGGTCGTCGCGCGCGACCGTGTACGAGCGTGGTGCCCCTGACGTCGCCGTCGCGGTGACCGGTCCGGACGCGTTCGCCCGTGCGCCCCCGTCGACCGGGTGCACGTTCGTCTGCCGCGCGGGCACCGACCACCGGACCGGTGCGACCGCGAGCACCTTGCCAGCCGCGATCTCGACCGGCAGGTCCGCCTGCCCGGCATCGGCCGCCGAGGACACCACGAGCGTGACGAGCCCGGACGGGTCGACGCCGGATCCGTCCAGCGGCACGTCCTGCGACACCGGTGCCGAGGTCGGACCGCCGAGCACGGTGTCGCCAACGCCCGGGTAGGTCAGCCCGTCACCGACCTGGCGCTCGCGTTCGAAGAACCCCGCCCCGATCGGCACCGGCAACGACGAGGTCACACCGCTGTACTGCGCGGTGAAGGTGTCGTCGCCGTCCGCCACGACGCGGTAGTGGAAGTGGATGCTGCCCTTGGGGGACGCGACGTCGCCCTCCGTCAGGACGGTCCCGGCGGGGATCGGCGTCAGCACGGGGTCGGGGACCGTGGCCTCGGTCGCGGCCGGGATGGGTGCGCGCGGTGTCGCCGAGGCCTCCAGGCGGGCGGCGTCCGGGTCCTCGGTCGCGGTCGGCGACGGGGCGGGCGTGCGGCTCGCCGTCGGCGGGTCCGAGGGCGCTGGGAGCGCTCCGTCGGACCCGCCGAGCAGCGAGCAACCGGACAGTGCGACGGCGACGACCAGGGCGGTGGCGCCGGTCGCGACGGTTCGGTTCATGATTCCCCCTCGGTTCCCGATGCTACCGCCGGGCCCGGCGCCGGCGGGACCGGCGGCGAGCGGATGTGTCGAGGGACGTAGCTGTCGGTCCGAGCGGCTACCGTCGGAGCATGGACCGCCACGACATCCTCGCCGCAGCAGCTGCCGCCCATGCCGCACGGATCGCCGAGGCCGGTGGCGACGACACCGCCGCGCGGCAGCGTGCCGCCGCGGTCGAGGGGCGTGAGCACGGCACGGACGACGCTGCGGCCGTCGCCGCCCGCGCGGTCGAGCATCGGCGCGCGGGCGAGGTGGAGCGGGCTGCCGAGCGCACCGAGGGCGCACTGTCCGACTGGCACCGCATGGGCACCCGCCGCGGGGTCACACCGGACGAGCAGCTCCGCAGCGCCTGGACGGTCACCGGGGTGCCGGAGCCCGGCGCTGCACGGGCACTGGCGAACGTCCTGCTGTCGACCGCGGGCCACGCGGGCCGGGTGGCGGATGCCGCGCGGCGGAACCCGGCACTGGGCGGTGCCGCGAGCGCTGCCGCGCGCCGGACGGTCCGCCGGTACACCGACCACGGTGCCGGCATGGCGTCGCTGGGCGACGTGCTCGGCGACGGACCCGCTGCGTCCGATTGAGCCTCGGTGACTCCTCGGCCCTCCAGCCGTCGGCCAGAATGGTGCCGGGCCGTGACACCTTGGACCGCTCCCTCGCTCATCAGGCGTTTCTTGGATCGGTCCAAACGTCAGGTCGATAGAATGTCCAATTGACAGGACATGGAATCGGGATACGATCGCTGCACGCAATGCCGCGCAGTCACCCGACGAAGGAGTCATCGAATGGTCGACATCGAGCCGACAGCACCGAAGGTCACACTTCCACCGGTGGGGGAGGGTCCCCACCGTCGCCGTCTCGGCGTCCTGGCCCTCGTCGCGACCTTCGGCGGCTTGCTGTTCGGCTACGACACCGGCGTGATCAACGGTGCGCTGCTCCCGATGAAGGAGGAGCTCGGCCTGACGAACCTGACCGAGGGTGTCGTCACGAGCTCGCTCCTCTTCGGAGCGGCGATCGGGGCCATGCTCGGGGGTCGCATCGCCGACGGCTGGGGGCGTCGCAACACGATCATCCTGCTCGCCGTCACGTTCTTCGTCGGCACGCTCACGTGCGTCTTCGCCCCGGCGTTCGGGGTCATGGTCGTCGGCCGTGTGCTGCTCGGTCTGGCGGTCGGCGGCGCGTCCACCGTGGTCCCGGTGTTCCTCGCCGAGCTCGCCCCCTACGAGATCCGTGGGTCGCTCTCCGGGCGGAACGAGCTCATGATCGTCATCGGCCAGCTCGCGGCCTTCGTGGTGAACGCGATCATCGGCAACCTCTGGGGTGAGGGCAACGGAGTCTGGCGCGTCATGCTCGCCGTCTGCGCACTCCCCGCGATCGCGTTGTTCATCGGCATGCTCCGGGTGCCGGAGTCCCCGCGTTGGCTCGCCTCCAAGGGGCGGAACGACGATGCCCTCGAGGTGCTCGGACAGATCCGTTCGCAGGAGCGCGCGGCCGCGGAGCTCGAGGACATCAAGCGGACGAACGCCCTCGAGGCGAAGGCGGGGCGCGTGAGCGGCTGGCGCACCCTGCTCGGCAACAAGTGGCTCGTCCGCATCGTCCTGATCGGCGCGGGCATCGGTGTCGCCCAGCAGCTGACCGGCATCAACTCGATCATGTACTACGGCCAGACCGTGCTCATCGAGTCGGGCTTCCAGCAGTCCGCCGCCCTCATCGCGAACATCGCGCCGGGCGTCATCGCGGTCGTCGGCGGCGTGATCGCGCTCGCGAACATGGAGCGCATCAACCGACGGACCACGCTGATCCTCGGCTACTCGCTGACGACCGTCTGCCACTTCCTCATCGGCATCGCGTCGATGACGCTGGTCGAGGGCAACCCGGCACGCCCGTGGGTGATCCTGTTCCTCGTGGTCGCCTTCGTCGGCTCGATGCAGACGTTCCTCAACATCGCCACCTGGGTGATCCTGTCCGAGATCTTCCCGACGCAGATCCGTGCACTCGGGATGGGCATCGCGGTGTTCTGCCTCTGGATCGCGAACGCGTTCCTCGGGTTGACCTTCCCGACGATCGTGGCGGCGACCGGCATCACCGGCACCTTCTTCGGCTTCGCCGTCGTCGGGGTCCTGGCACTGCTCTTCATCTGGAGGTTCGTCCCGGAGAGCCGCGGCCGCACCCTGGAGGAGGTCGAGGAGGGCGTCACCACCGGGAACATCTTCACGGTGCCCCAGAAGGCGTCGCGCCGCTGACGCAGCGCGCGCCAGGCGGCGACGGGAGGCACGGTGTCAGCTGGGCACCGTGCCTCCCGTTGCGTCCCCCACAGGGGACGCGCGTCCGACGGACCGTCCGAGTGCCGTGTGTACGGTGCACCGTTGTCAGCGGACAACGATCATCGGGAGGCGCATGCGATGACAGAACTCCAGGTTGGTGACCTGCCGACGGCACTGACGGCCGTCTGCGCGGTGCTGTTGGCCGTCGCGGTCGGATGCGCGGTGTTCGTCGCGGTCGACGTCCTCCGACACCCGCCGCACATGCGCGTGATGGCGCTCGTCTGGCCGCTGACGATGCTGTTCGGCAGCGTGGTCTGGCTCGTCTTCTACCTGCGCCGGGGTCGGGCGACGGTCGACGGGCACGACCGGTGGGCGGGGACCGCGATCGACACGAGCCACTGCGGAGCCGGGTGTGCGCTCGGCGACCTCGTCGGGGAGTTCGGACTCGTGGCCTTCCCGGCGCTCGGCACCATCGTCGGGCTCGGCACGCTGTACCAGGACCGAATCTTCGCCGGGTGGATCATCGACTTCGTCATCGCGTTCGTCGTGGGCATCGCGTTCCAGTACGCGGCGATCGCGCCGATGCGGGGGCTCGGCTGGCGGGACGGACTCGTCGCCGCGCTGAAGGCCGACACGCTCAGCATCACCGCGTGGCAGGTCGGCATGTACGGCGCGATGGCGGTGCTGCAGTTCGCGCTGCTCCCGGCGCTGCTCGGCGGCCGGGTCGGCGTGCTCACGCCCGAGTTCTGGGTCGCGATGCAGGTCGCGATGGTCGCCGGCTTCGTCTGCTCGTACCCGATGAACGCGCTGCTGGTGCGGAAGGGGCTGAAGGAGGCGATGTGACGTCGCTCGTGCGCCCTGTGACGGACGGGAGGCCCGTGGCGGTGTCGCCACGGGCCTCCCGTCCGTCTGCTGGTCGTCTGTCGCGACCGGACCTGCGCTACGGGCGCAGGAGCACCTTGCCGACACGGCCGGCGGTGTCGCTGGCGCGCGCCGCATCACGGGCGTCCTCGAACACGAAGGTCTCGGAGACGGGGAGCGTCAGCGAGCCGTCGAGCACGCGGGTGATGAGCTCGCCGAAGAGCTGGCCCTTGGTCTCGGCCGGCATGGTCTTGCTGACGACCGCGCCCCAGAAGCCCTTGACCGTGAGCTGGCCGAAGATGACCTTGCCCGACGGGATCTCGAGCGTCGGCGACGCCATCGCGCCGAAGACGACCAGGGTCGCGTCCTCGCCGAGCACCGAGGCGATGTCCCCGGCGGCCTTGCCGCCGACGGACTCGACGCCCGCGACGATCGGGGCGCCGCCGGTGATGTCGCGGACCTGGTCCTGCCAGCCCTCGGCGTCGGTGGCGACGATGCGGTCGATGCCCTGCTCGCGGAGCTCCTCGACGCCCTCGGCGCGACGGACCAGGCCGATCACGTTGATGCCGCGGGCCTTGCCGAGCTGCGCGACCATGCGACCGACGGCGCCGTTCGCGGCGTTCTGGATGATCCAGTCACCCTCGTGCAGGTCGAGCGAGTGCAGCAGGCTGATCGCGCTGAACGGCATCGAGACGAGCTGCGCGGCGGACTCGTCGGGCATCGCGTCCGGCACGGGCACGAGCCCGGCTGCGTCGGCGACGTAGTACTCCGCCCAAACGCCGAACGTGCCGCCGGCGACGCGCTGGCCGACCTGCAGGCGGTCGACGCCCTCGCCGAGGGCCTCGACGACGCCGAGCGCCTCGGTGCCGCTGGCGGCGGGCAGCTCCGGCTTGAAGCCGTAGGTGCCGCGGATCGTCCACAGGTCGTGGTTGT